>LFSN01000098.1:8352-43643 GCA_001513125.1 Clostridia bacterium DTU030 | reverse complement strand
GCCGATGCCGCCCAGGATGCCTGGCTGGCCGCCCTCCTCACCTTCTTCGGCACCGCCGGCATCGCCTTCCTGGTGGCCGGCCTGGGTACCCGCTTCCCGGAACAGAGCTTGGTCCAGTACAGCCAGGAGCTCCTGGGGCCCTGGCTGGGGAAAATCCCGGCCCTGGTCGTCCTCTGGGCCCTCCTGACCATAGCGGCCACCGATACCCGCATTTACGGGGAAATGCTGGTAACCAGTTTCTTGACGGAAACCCCCCTGCCCTTTATAATCGGTACTATGGTCATCATATCTGCCATCGGTGCCCGGGAGGGAATTGAAGTCCTGGGCCGGCTGGCCGATGTATTCTTTCCCCTCTTTGTCTTCATACTGGCCATCAGCCTCCTCCTGCCCCTGCCGGAGTTCCGGACCCTGAACCTGGAGCCGGTCCTGGCCCGGGGCCTGGGACCGGTGCTGCAGGCCACCATAACCCCCGTGGCCGTGGGAGCCCAGCTTTTGGTTTTAACCATCCTGCTCCCCAACCTCACCAGTCCCCGGCTGGCCACCAGGACTGCCCTCTGGGCCATGGCGGGGGCCGGTTTCACCCTCCTGGTGACGACCCTCATCACCGTAGGTGTGCTGGGCCCAGATTTTGTCTCCCGCTCCCCCTTTCCCTTCTATACCATGACCAGGGCCATTGAGATCAGCGAGTACCTCCAGCGGGTGGAGGCGGCCATCATCTTTGCCTGGGGCTTCGGCGTCTTTGTGGGCATAGCCGTCATCCTCTATTCCGGTGCCCGGGGACTGGCCCAGCTTTTGGGCCTGGCCGATTACCGCCCCCTGGTCTTTCCCATGGCGGTTATCCAGGGGACCTTTGCCCTCCATGCCTATGAGGACATCTTCCAGGTGCTGACCTTCTTCCGCCCAGGCAACATCGGTCCCTACATCCTGGGCTGGTTTCTCCTGGGCCTGATCCCCCCCTGGCTGGCCTATCTGGTTCGGCAGCTCTCTTTTGGGTTCAGGCAAAGGAGGTAGGAGGCGGTGCAGAATTGGCGACCCCTGCTGGTAGTCTTCCTCCTTTTGGCCCTCCTCCTTACCGGCTGCTGGAATCGCCGGGATCCGGAGCTGTTGGGTTTTGTCATTGCCACCGGCTTTGATCTCCATCCGGAAACGGGCCTTTACCAGATTATTGTCCAGGTAGCCAACCCCCTGGTCCTGGGCAGCCAGGACCAGGGATCCGGAGGCGGCGGGGAAAAGAAGCCCTTCTGGGTGGTGGAGGCCCAGGGCCACACCCCCTTTGAAGCCAGGCAGAACCTGGCCCTAAAGACCAGCCGGGAACTATTCTGGGCCCACAACGGCATCCTGGCCCTGGGAGAGAACCTGGCCCGGGAGGGGATCGCCCCGGTACTAGATCTCTTCGAGCTGGAGCGACAGCTCCGCCTCAGTGCCCGGCCGGTAGTGGTGGACGGGGACCTGCGGTCCCTCTTTGAAGCAGAATTTCCCCTGGAAGAAACCAGCGGCCAGGGGCTGCGGCGGCAGATTGTCACCACCATGTTTGAGCGGACCTTCTTCTCGGCCCGGGAAATTAGAGAGCTCATCGCCACCCTGTCCCGGCCCGGCTTTGAGATGATGATCAGCCGTATCGAGGAGCGGGCTACAGGGGAAAAGGGGGACAGCACCGGTGCCACCCACCCGGCCAAACTCTCGGGGGGCGCTGCCTTTGTCAAGGACAGGATGGTGGGCTGGATCGAAGAGCGGGAGGCGGCCGGCTGGAACTGGATCTGGGGGCGGACCTACCGGGCCTCCCTGGTGGTCATGGCCCCCACAGACCGCCGCCCCCTGGTGGTAGAAATATTCCGCTCCCGGAGCATTATAAAACCGCGGGTGGAAGGGGATAATGTCACCATCGACATCCAGATCGAGGCCCAGGGGCGGGTCCAGGACCAGCCATCAACCGATGATCTGTTTACAGTAAAGGAGAGGCTGGCCTCCCTGGAGCGGCGGACGGCCACGGTGATCAAGAACGATGTGGACATGGTGATAAGGCGGGCCCAGGAATTGGAGAGCGATTTTTTGGGCTTCGGCAACCTCATCTACCGCAAACTCCCCAGGGAATGGAAAAGGTTGGAACCCCGCTGGCAGGAAATCTTCCCCAACCTGAAGGTAAATGTGGACGTAAGGGTGGTCATCCAGCGGGGAGGGCTGGTGGTAAGGCCCCAATCATGAGGTAGGAGGCAAAGATGTTTATTCTCTGGCTCGGCATGATTATAATCGCAGCCCTGGAAATTCCCCGCCTCCTGGTAAAGGAAAGGCGGGGAGAACTCCTGACCTTTGCCGCCCTGTGGCTAATTGCCACCCTCTACGCCTCCCTGGTAATAGCCAGTATCCCCCTGCCCAATCCGACAGAACTGATCTTATCCCTCTTCGCCGGCTAGGCTGACAAAGGGGGAAAAATTCTTTTGGGAAACAGAAAATAAAAGAAGGATTTTTTCTTTTTCCGTTGAATTAGATAATAATTTTTATTTTTAAGGGGGAGGAGGGGGAAGCTTTCGGCATAATAATATCACTTCCACCTATCACTTATATCACTTTAAGATGTAGAAAGGAGAAAAGTAAATGGACCCATTGTTAGCCTTTGCCATTGTGTCATCTATCTTCGCCCTCGGCGATATCATCTCGATCAAATCGAAATCACTGATCTCAGTCTTGTTTGTCGGCTCTGTCTTTTATCTGGTTGGTTTCTGGACTATCTTCCCCGATGATTTAAACACCATTGCCCAGCTCCAGGGCCTCGGTGCCATGATGATCGGGGTCCTCATCACCCACATGGGTACCCTGATGAACATCCGCCAGCTCATGGACCAGTGGAGAACCGTGGTGGTCGCCCTGGCCGCCCTGGTCGGGATCGGAATTCTGGTCTACGGCGGGGGCACCCTCCTCTTCGGGCGGGAAATAGCTATCGTCGCCGCTCCCCCCATTGCCGGCGGTGTGGTGGCCGGTCTTATCATGACCGAAGCTGCGGCCGCCAGAGGCCTCACCGAGCTCTCGGTCCTGGCTACCCTCCTGGTAGTTGTCCAGGGCTTCGTCGGCTATCCCCTGGCTTCCTTCTGCCTGACCAGGGAAGCAAGGCGGGTCGTGGCAGGCGAACTTACCCAGGTGGAAGCAGCAGTGCAGCCGAAAGCAGAAATGGACAATGGTGTCCTCAAGTTTAGACTGCCCCCCATGCCTGAGAAGTACCAGACCTCCTTTGTGCTGATTGCCAAGACGGCCATTGTGGCCTACGCCGCAGTCTCCCTGGCCAATGCCATACCGGGAGTACCCATTCACCCCTATGTTATGACCCTGATCTTCGGTATCATCGCTGCCGAAATCGGTCTCCTGGAAACTGATACCCTAACCAAGGCCAACGCCTTTGGTTTAGCCATCCTCGCCCTTATGGCCATTATCATGACTAACCTGAACCAGGCTACGCCGGAAATGCTGGCAGGCCTCCTGGCACCCCTGGTAGGAACCCTGATTTTAGGTGCCATCGGTATCTTCATCGCCTCTTCCCTGGTGGGTCGTATGGTAGGACTTACCCCGGAAATGGCTTCGGCCATCGGCCTCTCTGCCCTCTTCGGCTTCCCCGGCACCTTCATCCTCTCCCACGAGGCCGCCAAAGCCATTGCCACCAATGAAGAGGAAAGGCAGCAGATCTTAGATCACATCCTGCCCAAAATGCTGGTCGCCGGATTTATAACCGTTACCATCGCCTCAGTTGTCATGGCCGGCCTCTTTGCCAACTGGTTCTAAAGATAGGGGAAATAGTTTTCCCGCGATAGCGGAAGTGATAGCTTTCGGGCAGCCCTTCTTCTTTGAAGGGCTGCCCATCTGCCTAAATATAATAGATTAAAGGAGTGCTGCGCCCTATGTTAGTTTTACAAGGAATGCTGCTCATCGACGGCAGCGGGAAAGAACCCATAGAAAACGCCCTTGTGGTAGTGGAGGAAGACAAGATAAAGGCCGTGGGCCGGGTCGGGGAAATTGATACCAGCGGAGCTGCCGAGGCCATTGACCTTACGGGAAAAACCCTCCTCCCCGGCCTCATCGACTGCCATGTCCACATCTGCATGGATCCCGTCAGCGATCCCTTTGCCAGCCTGGTCAAGGATTCCGATGCCACAACAACCTTGAAGGCTGCCCGCAAAGCCCTCCAAACCCTGAAGGCCGGTGTTACCACCATCCGGGACATGGGGGGCAAGAACCACATTGACCTGGACCTGCGGGATGCCATTGCCCAGGGCCTGGCCCAGGGGCCGAGGATTATGGCCAGCGGCAGGCTGATTACCATGACCGGCGGTCACGGCTGGATGATCGGCCGGGAGGTGGACGGACCCGACGAAGCCCGCAAAGGGGCCCGGGAGGAAATCAAGGCCGGGGTCGATGTCATTAAGATTATGGCCACCGGCGGTGTAATGACCCCCGGTGTCGAGCCCGGCTCTCCCCAGCTGACCGAGGAAGAAATGCGGGCTGCCGTCGAAGAGGCTAAAAAGGCGGGCAAGATTACTGCCTCCCACGCCCAGGGCCTGACGGGCATTAAGAATGCTATTCGGGCCGGGATTGACTCCATCGAGCACGGGATTTATCTGGACGAAGAGGCCTGTGAAATGATGATTGAAAACAATGTCTACCTGGTCCCCACCCTGGCGGCCCCCTACTGGATTGTGGCCAAGGGCCGGGAGGCCGGTATCCCCGATTATGCCGTATCCAAGACGGAAAAGGTCATTGAGACCCACAATGCCAGCTTCCGCCTGGCCCTGAAAATGGGAGTCAAGATCGCCATGGGGACCGATTCCGGCACTCCCTTCAACGAACACGGCGAAAATACTTATGAATTAAAGCTGATGGTGCAGGAGGGCATGACCCCCATGCAGGCCATCGTGGCGGCAACCAAGAACGGCGCCGAGCTCCTGGGCCTCAGCGACCAAATCGGGACCGTCGAGGCGGGCAAACAGGCGGACCTGCTGGTCGTCGACGGCAACCCCCTGGAGGACATCGACGCCGTAACCAGGGTTCACCTGGTCTTCAAGGGGGGCAAGGCTGTAAGCTAGTGGGCAAAAAAGCCCGGGTAAATTTCCTACCCGGGCTTTTTTTGCCCTTCTGCCTCCCCTGCCCCCGGTAAAGTTTTATCTTCCCGGCAGGAAAAAATTCATAAAGGGCGAATAGAACTAGTGTTATGTCCGCGCGAACATAATGCTCAAAAAAGGAAAAGGGGGAGTTCACAGTGAAAAGGGTATTAATGGCTGTGGTACTGATCTTGGCACTCCTGGTGGCCGGCTGCCAGCAGGGGGAGAACGGCGCCCCGGCAGAAGGGGAAAGCCTGATCCTGGCCACCACAACCAGCACCTACGACTCGGGCCTCCTTGATTACCTCCTGCCGGAATTCGAAGAGGCCAACAATATTGAGGTCGATGTCATTGCCGTGGGCACCGGCCAGGCCATTGAGATCGGCAAGTCCGGGGACTGTGACATCATCCTGGTCCACGCCCGGGAGCTGGAAGACCAGTTTGTCGCCGAAGGCTACGGGACCCAGCGCTGGGATGTCATGTACAACGACTATGTCTACTTAGGCCCCAAGGGTACGGCCGAGATCGTTGCCGCCAGCGGCAGCCTGAAGGAAGCCCTGGAAGCCATGGTCGAGTATATGGAGGCGGAAGGCATCAATTTTGTCTCCCGAGGAGACAATTCCGGGACCCACACCAAGGAAAAGAACCTCTGGGCCCTCCTGGAAGGCCGGGACGTGGAGAGTGAAGACTGGTACCTCTCCATCGGCCAGGGCATGGGGGATACCCTGGTGGCAGCCAATGAGATGCAGGCCTTTACCCTGACGGACAGGGGCACTTATCTGGCCATGCAGGATAACCTGCCCAACCTGGAAATAGTTTTTGAAGGGGATGAAAATCTCTTCAACCCCTACGGCATTATCCCCGTCAACCCGAAAAAACACCCCCACGTCAAACACGAGGCAGCCATGAAGCTGGTAGAGTTCTTTATTTCCGATGAGATCCAGGCCAAGATCGGCCAATTTGGCACGGAAGATTTCGGTCAACCCCTCTTCTTCCCCAATGCCAGGTAAGGCAAAATTCTATTGTGAGGCGATGTTAGGTGAGTTTGCTGGCCAGTCTCCAGGAAGCCATATACCTCCTGGTAACCCGGGACCCCTATGTGATGGATATCATCATGGTCTCCCTCAACGTGACAGGGGTGGCCCTCATCCTCAGCACCCTGGTGGGGGTTCCCCTGGGGGCCTTCCTGGGCTTGACTGATTTTCCGGGCAAACCCATAGTTACGGCCCTCCTCTACACGGGTATGGGCTTTCCCCCGGTGGTCATCGGCCTCTTTACCTTTCTCCTCCTCTCCTCCGTCGGCCCCCTGGGCCATTTGGGCTGGCTCTTTTCCGTGAAAGCCATGATAATGGCCCAGACCATCATAGCCTTCCCCCTGGTGGCCGGCTTTACCATGGCCGCCGTCATGGCGGTGGACCAGAATCTCATCCAGCAGCTCAAGGCCCTGGGAGCTACTAGGGCCCAGGCTGCCTGGGCGGCCATCAAGGAGGCCCGGATCGGCGTCCTGGTCTCCATTATCGCCGGCTTTGGGGGGATCATCTCCGAGGTGGGGGCCGTCATGCTGGTGGGAGGAAACATCGAGGGCAAGACCAGGGTCTTAACCACCGCCATCGTCCTGGAAACGAGGAAGGGCAATTTCGGCGTGGCCATTGTCTTTGGCATCATCCTGCTGGCCATCACCTTCCTGGCCAACCTGGCCATGCTCCAGCTCCAGGAAAGGGATCTATTTGCCCGGTAAAAATCTTGCAGCAGAGGATAGGATCATGGAGAAGATGATAACATACCAGATCAAAGGGCTGGTCAAGGAATACCCAGGCTTTACCCTGAAAATCGACGACCTTACCCTCTACAGGGGGGAAATCTTCTGCCTGCTGGGCCCAAGCGGGGCAGGGAAAACCACCCTCCTGCGCATCCTCAATTTTCTGGAGGAGCCCACGGCAGGAGAAGTGTATTACGGCGGCGTAAAGTATACAAAGGAAAACTTTAACCCGCCCCTGGAAATAATGCGGGAGATTACCACGGTTTTCCAGCGCCCGGCCCTGTTGAAGGAGAGCGTGTGGAATAACATCATCTACCCCCTCAAGATCAGGGGGCAGAAGGTGGATAGGGAAGAAGTAATGGCCATTGTCGAGGAGCTGTCCATTGCCCAGCTCCTCCACCGGCCCTGTACCACCCTGTCGGGCGGTGAAGCCCAGCGGGTGGCCCTGGCCCGGGCCCTGGTCTTTAAGCCCCGGGTAATCCTCCTCGATGAACCCACCGCCAATTTGGATCCCAATAATATCAGGATAATCGAAGACATGATGACCAAATACATGGAAAAGAAACCGACGGTGGTCTGGATTACCCACAACCACTTCCAGGCCAAAAGGGTGGGCGACCGGATCTGCCTCCTGGAGGAAGGGCGGGTGGTAGAAATCAACGATAAGGAGAACTTTTTCACCAACCCGAGCCAGAAAAGGACCAGGGAGTTCTTGGCCGGGGAGATGTTCTACTAGGATTGTCTGGCGCATAAAGAGGAAGGGGCAGCAGGGGAAATGAAAGTTGGTTTTAAGATCTGGCTCGAGGATGATAGGGGAAACCCACTGGTAGGTGAGGGGCTGGAGCAGCTCCTTGAGGCCGTGGCCGAGACGGGCTCCATCAACAAGGCCGCCGAGCAGCTCCAGATGTCCTACCGCACCGCCTGGGCCCGGATAAGGAAGGCAGAAAAGCGCCTGGGCTGCCTGCTGGTTTCCAAACAGGTCGGCGGGGCCGGGGGCGGCGGCTCCCGGCTGACCAAAGAGGGATACCAGCTGCTGGAAGCATTCGAGGAATTTCACCGGGCAGCCGAGGAGGAAATAGGGAGGCTGTTCCAGGAATACTTCCCCCACCCTTCCCAGCCCCAGGATTAAAGGAGCCCCAACTGGGCACACAAAAAACACCGGGAATGATCCCGGTGTTTTCCCTTTCTAACGCAAGAAGGAGCCCACCACCGTCTTGCTGCTGGCCAGGGCCAGGCTGAAGATGCTCTTGTTGCGCTCAAAGATATCCTGGAGGGCGGCGAGTACTTCGTCAATCTGCTCTTTGGTGACAATTAGGGGCGGTTCCAGCCTGATCACATTGGGGTTATTCAGGGTATAGGCGGTTATGATCCGGTGCCTGTTCCGGAGCTCCCCGGCCACCAGGGCCCCTGAGTATTCCTGGGCAAACTTGTTGACCAGGCCGCCGGTGATCCGGTTCACCAGCCCTCCCTCGGGCTGCTTAAACTCCAGGCCGATAAAGAGCCCCCGGCCCCTGACCTCCTGGATGATGGGGTAACGCTCCTGGAGGGCCCGCAGCTGCTCCAGGAAGTAGCTCCCAAGGGTGGCGGCATTCTGGCACAGCTTTTCCTTTAAGATGGTATCGATGACGGCCAGCCCGGCGGCGCAGGCCCGGCTGTTGCCCCCGAAGGTGGAGGTGTGGAGGGTGCATTTTTCCATGCTGCCGTAAGCCTTGTTCCAGACGGCCGCGGTGGTGATGAAGGCCCCGATGGGCATCAGGCCGCCGCCCAAGGACTTGGCCAGGCACATGATATCGGGGGCCACCCCTTCCGCCTCGCAGGCAAACATGGTCCCCGTCCGGCCAAAGCCCGTCTGAATCTCATCGGCAATGAGGAGGGCCCCATATTTGGTGCAGAGTTCCCGGGCCCCCTTAAGGTAGCCGGCCGGGGGACAGATGATGCCCCCTTCCCCCTGGATGGGTTCCACGATAAAGGCGGCCACATCGCCGGCGGCCAGCTTTTCCTCCAGGGCCGCCAGGTCGCCGTAGGGGACGCTCTCACAGCCCGGGACCAGGGGGGTGAAACCATGCTGGTACTTTTTCCGCCCCGTCACGGACAGGGCCCCCATGCTCTTGCCGTGGAAGGCGCCGTCGCAGTAGATGATTTTGGTCTTCCCCGTGGCGATCCGGGCCGTTTTCAGGGCCCCCTCCACGGCTTCGGCGCCGCTGTTGCAGAAGAAGGTTTGGCGGAGATCCCCCGGGGTGATCTGGGCCAGGTTGTAGGCCAGGGCCCCGGCCAGGGGATTTAGGGAAGCCTGCAGGAGGTTGGGCATCTCCCCCACCGCCTCGAGGGCGGCCGCCACCGCCGGGGGATTGTGCCCCAGGTTAAGGGAGCCGTAGCCCCCCAGAAAGTCCAGGTAGCGGTTCCCTTCCTGATCCCAAACGTACATGCCTTCCGCCCGGGCAAAGGGCCGGTCAAAGGCCAGCAGGCTCATCATTTTGGCCAGGGCGGGGTTGACATACCTTTCGTGGTTGGCAAGATTGGCCCTGGCGCCCAGGGAAAGGGCCTCCTCCAGGGTGTAGATCTTTTCTTGCATTGCCATCTCCCCTTTTGTGCACAATATTGTACACATTCTTTTCTCCCTATTTTATCAGATAGTCCCCGGTCCTGGCAAGCACTGGCAGGCCCTGATTATTTTTTCTGGCCACCCTCTTGGGCAGGCCCAACTATATGGCAATCAAAAGCAGGCCCAGGATAAGGCCGGCGCCGATCCCCAGTATGGCAACGTGGCTGTCGCCGCTCTCGTAGGCATCGGGAATAAGTTCATCGCAGACGATGTAGAGCATGGCCCCGCCGGCAAAGCTTAGGGATATGGCCAGCCAGAAGGAAGAGATGGCGCCAATGTATGCCCCAAAGAAAGCCCCGATACCCGTGGGCACGCCGGATAAAAAGGCCGCCCACACCCCGGCACTCCGCCGCCCGGCCGCCTGCATGGGCACCGCCACTGCCAAACCTTCGGGGATGTCGTGGAGGGCCAGGACCAGGGCCAAGATCAAGCCCATATTGGTGGACACGGCGTAGCCGGCCCCGATGGCCATCCCTTCGGGGAAGTTGTGGAGGGCGATCCCCACGGCCAGGAGGAGGCCCTTCCGCAGGTATTCGTCTTCCTTGCTGTCCTCCCTCTCCGGCTTCACCGGGTGGTGGTGGGGAAGCAGCCAGTCCAGGAGGAAAAAGACCCCCATGCCCAGGACCAAACCCATAACAGTGGGCAGGAGGCCGGCTCCGGCCAGGGATTCGATGAGCAGCTCCAAAAAGGTGACGGCCAGCATGATCCCGGCGGCAAAGCCCAGAATGGCACTGAAGAAATTTCCCCGTATGCGGGGTAAAAAGTAGGCGATAACCCCGCCGAGGCCTGTTCCCACCACACCTGCCAGCATGCCGTACATGGTAGCAGCGAAAACATGGTTTCCTGTCATAGTTACTCCTCCCCCATTTCAAGTCTCCTGCCAGTTGCCACCTACCTGCCGGCCGTTACCTCCTTGAGGAGTTCTCCCGCCTCCCGGAGGCCGGCGGCAAATTCTGCGGGATCGCCGCCGAAGCCGAAGCGGATGTGGCCGGGCATCTCGAAGCACTCGCCGGGAACCAAAAGGACTCCCCTTTCCCCATAGGCCCGGCGGCAGAATTCCTGGGTAGAGATGGGCAGATTCAGGCGGGGGAAGCAGACCAGGCCCGCCCGGGGCGGCACATAGTCTATATAATCCTGGTGCTGGTCAAACCAGTCTAATAGCACCTTGAGGTTCTCCCTGGCTACGGCCAGGTTCCGCTCCCAGATCCTGTCGACATTGGCCAGGGCCAGGCGGGCCAGAAAGTCGGAGAGGGGGGAACAGCTGATGGAGGTATAGTCCTTCCAGGACCAGCAGGACTGGACGATGTCCTCGGGTCCGGCTATCCAGCCCAGCCGCAGGCCCGAGAGGCCAAAGGTTTTGGACATGCTCCCCACACTGATGGCCCGGGGGCTGAGATCCCTGGCCAGGGGCGGCAGGTCCTCCCCATAGGCCAGGCCGTGGTAAACCTCGTCGGACAAGACCCAGAAGCCCCTTTCCTCGGCCCAGCCCAGGATGGTCTCCAGATCTTCCCGGCTGATTACGGCCCCGGTGGGATTGTGGGGGGTGTTGATGACCACCAGCTTGGTGCGGTCGTCGATGAGCTCGGCCAGCTGATCCAGATCCGGTCTGTACCCCTTGTCCAGGTCCATGGTCCAGCGCTTGACCCTGGCCCCCCGGGCCTCGGCCACCGAGTAGAGGACCTGGTAGGCCGGGAATTGGACAATTACCGTATCCCCCGGCTCCACCAGGACGTTGGCCAGAAGAAAGTCGGCCTCGATGGCGCCGTTGGTAACCAGGACCTCCTCAGGGGTGACCGACTGGTAGAGGCGGGAAATAGTTTGGCGCAGGTCCTCGGAGCCTGTGGTGGGGTTGTAGCCCAGCTTTATGGCCAGGAAATCCTCCAGGAGCCTTTCCCGGTCGCCCAGGGAAAGGAGTTCCTCCAGGGTAAAGGGCTTGGCATCGGTCTCGGCCAGGTTGTAGTGGGCACCCAGCTCGAAGGTGTTGAGCCAGCGTTCTACCATAAATTCCTTGATTTCCACTGTTTCTCCACCCCTTTTAATTTCATAAAAAAGTATCTTCTTCTAAAGCATAGAGTTGGGGACGCCGGTCGGTAAAAACGCCAAATTCCCGCCGGACCTCCTCCACCCTTGCCAAATCTAATTCAACAAGGAGGGTTTCTTCCCCTTCCCCGGCTTCGGCCATTATTTCTCCCCAGGGGTCGACGGCCAGGGAATGGCCGCAGGCCTTCCTGCCCCCGACCATAGTGCCACAGCTGTTGACGCCGATGACATAGAGCTGGTTTTCTATGGCCCGGGCCATCAGGAGGGTGCGCCAGTGGTGGAGGCGGGCATAGGGCCACTGGGCGGGGATGAGCAAAACCTGGGCCCCGGCCAGGGCCAGGGTCCGGGCCAGTTCCGGGAAGCGGATATCGTAGCAGATGAGCTGGCCCCATGTAATGCCTTCGGCGGTAAAGAGGCCCGGGCGGGAGCCGGCGGAGAAATGATGGTGTTCCTTGCCGTGGGTAAAGAGATGGATTTTCCGGTAGCAGCCGATAAGCTCCCCCTGCCGGTCGAAAACATAGCTGGTATTGTAAAGCTTGCCATCCTCCCCTTCGGCAATGGAGCCGGCACAGATATTCACCCGGTGCCGGCGGGCAAGGCCGGCGACGAAGGATTTGGTGGTTTCCCCTTCCCCCTCTGCCAGCTGGGATACCTTTTGGGGATAGAAGCCCAGGTTCCAGGTCTCGGGAAAGAGGACCAGGTCTGCTTCTCCGGCCAGCTCCTCCAGGAGCTCCTGAAAGCGGCGGCGGTTTTCTTCTCCCCGGCCCAGGACGGTGTCCATCTGCGCCAGGCCAATTTTTAACTTCATATGCTTCGCACCCTCCCTTGGAATATAGAGGTTAGAAGTTCGAAAGCTGCAAGTAAAACCCTTGTAGTAACCCCTTACCTATCGCCTTTATTACTGTCAATTGTCAATTGCTAAAGCCGTCAATGTCCACTGTTAAAGGGGACACTGGCCTCGCTGCTTTGCCGGGCAGGCGTTGGAGACGGTAACCGTCATCACCACCCGCTGCTCCCTAGCGATGGCGGCGAAGGCCTTATCCAGGGCGGCAAAGACTTCCCCCGCTTCCCCTTCCAGGTAGGTACTCATGTTGCCCACCGTGTAGGCAAGGCCCGTCTCCCCCACAGCTGCCATGGCCTTATCCAGTTCCTGGCCCAGGTTTACGTCTCCCAGGGGGTAAAGGGAAAATTCACAGGTGACCCGCATTCTTTTCACCTCCCCCTGCTCCGAGGCTTGTCAACCCGGGCGACCAGCATAGCCCCGCCTCCGGGGTTCTTCTCCCGCCCCTCCCTTTCCAATTCCCAGGCCCTATCCAGCTCAGCATCGGTGGGCCGGGGGCCGAAAAAGACGGAGGAATTCCACTCTATCTCCCCGGCCGGGACTCCCGTCACCCGGGCCAGGAGCTCTAATAACTCCTCGGGGCTGTAAAAGTGCTGATCGTCCCAGATGGAGCCCTCTTCCCGCTGGCTCCGCTCTTCGGCCCAGGGGCTGATGGCATTCAAGACGGCAAGGACCAGCCTGCCCCCCGGCCTGGTGACCCGCCACATTTCTGCCACCGCCTGTTCCGGTTGCGGGGATATTTCCAGGGCTGAGACGCAGAGGACCAGGTCAAAGGAATTGTCATCTAAAGCAATTTTTTCCATGGTCCCGTGCTGCAATACCACCTGGTGGCCGGCGGCGGTGAGCTTCCGGGCGGCGACGGCCAGCATCTTTTCCGAGGCATCGAGGCCGTACAGCTCCAGCCCCCTTTCGGCCAGGGCCAGGGTGAAGTTCCCCGTTCCACACCCCACATCCAGGGCCTTCTCCCCCGCCCGGGGCCGGGCCATGGCCATAATCAGGTCCTCTTCCAGGGCATAAACCAGGGCACCCCGGGGGGTTTGAAACCACTGGTCATACTTGTCGGCCCAGTTGTCAAACTTTGCCGGCTCCCTTTCCTTTACCATTTCCCTTACCTCCCTTTCTCCCTAGCAATTGTTTCCTCGTACTCCCTTTGCTCTTAATACAAAGTGGCAAAGATGGGAACAGTTATTCTTAATAGGGTTCTCCCTGGCCTTGGTATTTTCCTCCAGGCAGAATCATCGGCAATACTTTTACAACTCTTTGGTACTATTCTTGCATAAATAATAGGTATAATTCCTTAATTTATAATTATTGACGGCTTAATTCATTTATTGTATATTAATATTAATCATAGTCCCCCGTGTTTTAATATTCTGCCAATTATTCCGGCAGAATTAAACCCATAATCGTCGCATTGGAAAGGAGGGCAGGAATTTCCGTCTTTGACCAAATCATTTACCCTTGCCAAAGGCGATTATTAATTAACAGGAGGGACAAACATGAAGGCATGCTTCATTGGTTTCGACTGCGGAACCATGGGAACCAAGGTGGCTCTCTACGACGTTGACGGCAACTGCCTGGCAGAAGCCTTTGCCGAGAACTCCTTTTCCTACCCCAACCCCGGTTGGGTGGAAATGGATGCCATGGTCTTCTTCGAGAACGTCGTTAACGGCATCGCCGAGTGTATCGAAAAATCCGGAGTACCCGCTGAAGCAATAAAGGGGATCTCGGCCAGCGGTATTGTCGACGGCACGGTCCCCATCGATGAGGATTTCAATCCCGTCGGTCCCTTTATCCCCTACCTGGATATGCGGGCCAAGGAGGAAGCCCGCTACATTCAGGAAACGGCGGAGCCCATCTGGGTGGAAGAGAGTGCCAAGCACGGCATGGGCCCCGACTGTGTTCCCATGGTTTTGCGGTGGCTCTATAAGAACAACGTGCCCTACGTCAAGAAGGCCAAGAAATTCTGCAACATCGCCCCCTTCGTCCTGGGCAGGTTGGCTGGCCTCAAGGCCGAGGATGCCTTTGTCGACTGGTCCCACGCCTCCGGCTGGACCGTTGGCTTCAACCTGAAGACCAACAACTGGTCTGAGCGCCAGTTTGAAATTTACGAAGTCCCCACCGATATCCTGCCCAAGGTTGTAGCCCCCTGGGAGGTAATCGGCGGGGTATCCAAGGAAATGGCTGCCCGTACCGGCCTCAAGGAAGGCACTCCCCTAGTTGCCGGTGCCGGGGACCTGATGGTCTCCACCCTGGGTGCCGGGGTCATTGGGCCCGGCCAGGCCTTCGACGTGGCCGGAACCGCCTCCATCATGACCTTTATTACCGACGATCTCCAGGCAGCCATAAACAACAAGGTCCTGGTCACCAGCAGGCACGTCTTTGGGGATGAACTCATCCTCTGGGGCTGCCTCTCCTCCGGCGGCCTGGCCCGGGGCTGGTACCGGGATGGGATCCTGAACTTGAAGGGCATCACTGCCGCCTATCCCATGATGGACTCCCTGGCAGCCACCGTGCCGGCGGGAGCCATGTCGGCCCTCTTTGTCCCCTACCTCACCGGCGCCATGACTCCTTCCTGGCCGGAGGCCAAGGGAGCCTGGCTCGGCCTGACTCCCGGCCACAACCAGGCCCATCTCTGGCGGGCCATGATGGAATCGGTGGCCTTTGAATACCGCCTCTACCTGGGCTCCCTGGAAGAGCAGGGGGTCACCTATGAGCGGGTCATCGGGGTCGGCGGCGGCGCCAAGTCGGCCGTCTGGAACCAGATCAAATCCGACATGCTGAACCTGCCCTACACCCTTATCACCACCCAGGACACCGGCGCCCTGGGCAACTGCCTCCTGGCCGCCCACGGCACGGGCTATGTCTCCGATATGATCGCCACGGTCAAGGGTTGGACGGAAGAAACCAAGACCTTCACCCCCAGGCCCGAGTATGTGGAATTCTACAACAAGCTCTTCGAAGTCCGGCAGGAAATTATCAATGGCCCAGTGGCCGAGATCTTCAAGCTCTGGTCCAAGGTCGACGCCCTGCAGCCGCCTAAATAAGCTGTAATCCCTTGAATCCCAGAGGCCGGGGCTGCCGCCCCGGCCTCTTTATAATGCCCGTTTTATTCCTCCCGGTACTTCTCCACAAAGTTGTACATGTCCCGCCAGGGTTCCCAGAGACCCTTGATGAGGTCTTTGTAAATGGCATAGAGCTCCTGGTACCTGGCGGTGTTTTCCAGGTTGGGTTCATGGACCCTGTTCACCTTTACCATGGCCTCGGCTGCTTCAGCATGGTTGTTGAAGAAACCGGCGGCGATGGCGGCGTTCATGGCTGCCCCCCGACAGCCAAATTCGGTGCCGTAGGGAATCTTCATGACTTTGCCGGTGCAGTCGGAGACGATCTGGGCCCAGACCTTGCTCTTGGCCCCGCCCCCGGCCAGCCAGACTTCCCCGATCTTAATTCCCTGTTCAATGGCATTGTAGTTGTCCAGGGTGGCCAGGGCAACCCCCTCGTAGACGGCCCTCAGCATATCGTCCTTGGTGGTCCAGTTGCCCAGGCCGAAGAACTCACCCCGGGCGTCGGACCGGACAAAGGGGGCCCGCTCTCCCTGGAGGAAGGGCAGGAAGATGACGCCATTGGACCCCACCGGAACCTGGGCTACCTTTTCGTTGATGATGTCATACTTGCTGATACCATTTTCCTGTGCTTCCTGGACTTCGGGCTGGCAGAAGGTCCGCTCAAACCAGTTGAGGCAGGAAGCGGCCATCATGGCCATGGAGTTGATCAGGTAGGTTCCTGGTACGGCGTGGAGATACAGGCTGTAGGCCTTGTTGGCAATAGGTTCACCGGCTACGGCCTGGTGGATACCGGCGGTGCCGAGGATGGATACCGCATCCCCGGGGTTAACACCGCCCACGCCCAGGGCCGTGGAGGAACAGTCCCAGGCACCGGAGGCAACGGGGGTGCCCTTCTTCAGGCCGGTGGCCTCGGCAGCCTCTGCCGTGATAGCCGGCTATTTCATGGGAACGGATAATGGGCGGCAGCAGGTGTTTGTAATCTTCCATTCCGATTAATTTAATTACTTCTTCTGAATAGGTACGGGTTTCAGGGTTGTTGATGCCCAATAGATCCGTCTCGTCGGTGCTGATTTCACCGGTCAGGCAGTACTTAACCCAGTCCTTGCAGTAAACACTTGCCTGGGCCCTGGGAAGATGGTGCAGATGCCGAGGCCGGCCCAGTACACCGTTGCCGAGGCTTCATAGAGCTTCTCAACAGGTTTTCCCATCGAGGGCAGATATTTTAATATACGCTATATTTGCTTTGTTCTTTTTATTGGACATATGCTTGCAATTACTGTGCCATTATTTATTTGTCATATATTTGCCATATTACCCTCCTTTTTCCCCAATGTGTTAGCCTTTTTCCAAGTCCCGGAGCTCTAAATCAATGCGGTGCCGCATCATACCGCTTCCAAAATGCATTATTATAGCCCCTTTCCCCTAATGCAGCCGCCTCAATTGCTCTCCGATAAATGTAGAAAATAATAGTTGGATAATGCAATGCAGCATTCTTCGCCGGCAGCACACCAGGCCCGGCAGGGGCGAAAATTAAACGGCAAAAAAAAGAGGGCGGGACTAGACTGTCCCCACCCACTTTTTCCGGGCGTTTATTGATGCGCAATTATAAATTACCCCTTTTAATGGAACCAGCCGGCAAACCTGTCGGCCAAACTGCGGAAGGCATAAATCACCGGTAAAGCTAAGACAATACTTCCCAGGCCCTGGACTATATTGCCCGGCACGCTGGCCAGGGCGGCGGGAAAACCCCGCATGATCCCCCCGGCAATATAGTATCCAAAAACCATCCAGGCCGCCGCCACCAGCAGGGCGGCAAGGACAGGGAAGCCCAGACGCCGGTACTTCTGGAAGGGCCTGTGGGCCAAAAGCCCCACCACCAGGCCCTCTATCCCCTTGATGACCAGGGTCCAGGGGGCCCAGTGGGCATAACCCAGCAGAAGATCAGCCAGGGCCGAACCTATTCCCCCGGCCAGCAGGCCCACCACCGGTCCCAGGAAAACCCCGGCTACAAAGATCATGGTATCACCCACATTGACAAAACCCTGGGTGGCCACCATGGGGACATTGATCACCATGGTGGCCACGGCCACCAGGGCGACGAACAGGGCTGTCAGGACCAGTTTCCGCAAATTTTCTCCCGCCATGAAAACTCTCCCCTCTTGTATAGAAAAAATTAGGCCCCGGTTGGTCCGGGGCAGTGCAGGCAAAGAGGAGAAAACCGTATCAGGGGCTTGTGGATCGCACGAACCCTGATACGGTTCTGTCTTCGCCCAATCCGACTTTACGGGCGGCTCCGGATTCACACCGGATCGGCTGTTGAGGCTGTTGGGCTCGTCCCCCATGGGGGCATCACCACCGGTCGGGAATTGGGGACAATTTCTATCCCCTCACCCTGCCCCGAAGACAGGAATTATCAGCTTTTCCGTCTGCTTATATTGTAGTGTCCGTCGGCCATTCTGGCAAGAAGTTTTTCAAGGCCCCGGAGAGGAACCTTCCTACCCCTTTACAAGGCAGGTTCTCATTCCACTACCACAGCTGGAACAATTGCCCTTGCAGCCGGGTTCATAAAGCAGTTGCTGGCAGCGGGGGCAGCGGAGAAGATCTGCCGATGTCAGCACCAGGCCACAGCGGGAGCACTTTTTCTTCTCCCCACCTGTCATTTGGCATTACCCCCTTCCCAGGCGGTTTCCGGGCGCAGGCGCCGGGCAAGGAAGATACTGCCCAGCACCATCAGGCCAAAGGCCAGGACAACCAGAACAAAATTGGGCTCCATAGGGCTGCCGAAGGGCCTGATCCGGGCCAGCTGGTTCAATAGGCCGCCGGTGATGAAGGCAATCACCCAGGTTCCCAGCCACATGATAAGGGCTTCCTCCTTGCTCCGCTCCTTGAAGAGGATCATGATGGAAGCAATACAGGGAACGAAGAGGGTGATGGTAACCAGGCCCACCAGGGTCTGGAAGGGTGTCAGGGCCATGGCGCTGAGGCCGGCGGCGCCGAAATCCCGCCGGATGACCCCCATGATAAAGACGGTAGCCGTCTCCCGGGGCAGGCCCAGCCAGCCCACGGTAATGGGTGCCACTACATTCTGGATAAGTTCCAGGGCACCGGTCAGCTGGAGGAGATTGATGATCAAAGCTCCCAGGGCAAAGAGGGGCGTTGCTTCCCGGATAAAGTGGTAGGATTTGGTAAAGGTCTTCTTGAGGACATTCCCCAGCCGCGGCCAGCGCAGGGCCGGCAGGTCTATGAGGAGGGCCGTAGACTCTCCCGGGATAAGGGCGTTGAGCAGGGTGCCGACTATAACCAGGACCGAGACAATGATGATAAGGTAGACAACGGCATAGAGGGGCCCGATCCCAGCCAGAAGGCCGGTGATGACACCCAGCTGGGCCGAACAGGGAATGATCAGGCCCAGGAGGAAGATGGCAATCCGCCGTTCCCGATCAGAACCCAGGAGGCGGGTGGTTATCACACCCATGGTGACACAGCCGAAACCCAAGATCATGGGTATGATGGCCCGGCCGTTGAGGCCGATCCCCATCAGCACCCGGTCCACCAGGGTGGCAATCCGGGGGAGATACCCAGAATCTTCAAAGAGGGAGAGGAAAAAGTAGAAGGCCACCACCAGGGGCAGGAGAAGACCCAGGATATAGGTCACCGTCATGGTCAGCAGGCCAAATTCCCCTGCCAGGATGGTGCCCAAAACTGAGTCCAGGGAAACAAAGCGGCCCACCAGCTGGCTGACCGCCGGAACGTAAATCCCCTCCATGATGTCACCTTCGAGAAAGTCCACCACATTCTGGGCAACTATATAGCCAACCCCATAATACATGAGGAGGAGGGCCAGAACCAGGATGGGAATGCCCGTCAGGGGCCGGATCATCCAGCGGCTCAGCCGGGTGGCAAAGCTGGCTCCCTGCTCCGTTTCCGAAACTACCGCCGCCAGGATCTGGTTCACCCTATCCCTGCGGGCGGCATAGATTTTTTCCTGATCTTCTCCCGGGGGCAGGTCATACCTGCCGGCGATGACGGGATCCCCTTCCAGGATCAGCAGGGCCTCCCCCCGGCACCCCACCCTGGCCTCCAATTCTGCCAGGGCAGGGGGCAGACCCGGTGTCGGCCGGCCCGAAGTGGCCCTGTTCAGGGCCGCCTTTACCTCCTCCAGGCCGGTGCCCGCGACGGCCACCGTTTCCACCACCGGGACACCCAAAAGGCGGGAGAGTTCTGCCCCATCGACGGCAATGCCCTCCCGGCGGGCCTCATCGACCATATTCAGAGCCACAACCACCGGGATCCCCGTATCGATGATCTGCTGGGTCAGGAAGAGGTCCCTGTCCAGGTGGACGGCATTGACTACGTTGAGGACAACATCGGCACCGAGGATAATATCCCGGGCAATCCGCTCCTCATCGGTAAAGGAGGAAATCCCGTAGACCCCCGGGGTGTCTATTATGACATCTTCCCCTGATCTGCCGTGGGCTATCTCCAGGGTGGTTCCCGGGTAGTTGGACACATCTACATACATGCCGGTTAAAAAATTAAAAAAGACCGATTTCCCCACATTGGGGTTTCCCACCAGAACCACCCTGCGCCCAGGCGGAAACTCTATGGCCGGTCTGTGGGAGTGGCAGTGGGACATATGCTTCAACTCCTTCCCGAATCCTCGGCGGCGGCCGGTTCTACTACCACCAACCTGGCGAGGCCCCTGCCCAGGGCAAGTTCCTGGCGGTTCCGCCGAACAATAACGGGACCTGCCGGCAGAGTTTCCACACACTGGATGGTGCAGCCTGGGGTCAAACCAAAACGCAGGGCTTGTACCCGCATCCTTTGTTCTTTAATGTCTCTGATCTGCAAAACTTGGCCGCGCTGGGCCTGGTCCAGGGTCATATTCTCTGCCTCCTATTCATTGAGAATTATTCTCATTAACTGGGCTAAAAATCAGATCTCTTCATTGAGAACCATTTTCAATTACATTATATCCCTAACCCAACCCCCGGTCAAGGCCTTTGGCAAAAGAATAACCCGCCGTCCGGATCCTTATTCCGGAAATGGCGGGTCCTTGCGGCCATGTCCTCCCCAGCCTGGCGGAGGGCCCTAGGAAAACACCACCGTCTTGCCCGCATGGAGCAATTGAAACCTGTCGCCCAGAACCCGGGCCAGCTCGCTGCAGGCAGCCGGGCCGGTACAGTGGCCTGCTACCACCAGCCCTTCCACCTCCCTGGCCAGGGCGGCGGCTGTCTTCCTTATGCGTTCTTCCCCGGCTTCAATGAGGTGAAAGCCCCCGATTACCCCCGCCACCCTCCGGATGCCGGCAATTTTCCGGGCCTGGTTGATTATATTGATAATGCCGGCATGGCCGCAGCCCGTGAGGATAACCAGTCCCCGGCCCGATACATTGACCACCAGGGACATGTCATCCCTGAGGTTATCGAGGGTAAGGCGGCCCCCTTCCAGGTTATAGGTTCCTATGGCCTGATCTTCGAAGGCAACCCGACGGGGAACCTCGCCGGTGGAAAAAACCCCCGGCATGGGGGCAAAGGCCTCCCCAGTCAAGAGGAGATGCCCGCCCGCTGCCCTTATGGCTTCGGGACTGTTTTCCCGGCTGACCCCAATGTGCCGGAGAAAGGGTTTGCGGATGTAGTTTTCCCGGAAGAGTTCCGGGTGGGCAACTACAGGGATTTCCCTGCCTATGGCCCGGAGGATACCTGCCAGGCCCCCCGTGTGATCGTAGTGGCAGTGGGAGAGAAAGATGCAGTCGATGGCAGCCGGATCGATCCCCAGAATTTCCATATTGTGGAGTATGGGGGCGGCTTCCTGGCCGGTATCCAGCAGAATCCGCCTGGTTTCTCCCCCTGAATACAGCTCGACCAGGAGGGCAATTCCGTGTTGGCCATACAAGGAGGTCTCGAAGCCGGCATAATCGTCCAGCAGGGCAATTACCCGGAGGTCAGCAACTTCTCCTGCCAGCACCAGATCCACTCCCTTCAAAGAATAATGGGAGGAAGAATAGCTCCTCCTCCCAACTAATTCCCCATTACTCTTCCTTATCCTCTTCCAGCTCTTTCAGCCTGTCCTTGATTTCCTTCAGTTCCTCTTCCAGTAATTGGGCCTGCTCCTTCAGGAAGGCCGCCTCCTCAGCCGCCGTAGGTTCAGGCATGGCTGCCGGATAGGGGTGGTACCAAGCCGGGCCACAGGCAAAACGCCGCGGCCGCCCTATCCTCCTGAACCACCGGTGCCGCCTGCGGCCAAAGCCATAGGGGCCACCGGCATAGCCGACACAGAAACCCATTCCCCTGCCTGTCATCGGGCCATGGCCCATGGGTCCAGTTCCGTCAAAGCCTGGCATCCTCCAACCCCCTTTCCTCCAGATATTAGGTCATTATGGTCTTATGTTCATTTCCATTATAGTGGAGTAATGGTCATATGTCAATATCTCTTTTCTTTTTCCTGCCTAAAAATTTTGCCGCCCCGGGGGGGAGGGAGGAAAACATGGGGGCGAAGGAGAAATATCTCTAAATTGTTCTAAGGAGTGATCAATTGTGACCATTGCTTGGGGCATAACGGGCTGCGGCCATTTCCTGGAAGAAAACCTGGCCCTGATCAGGAAGCTCCCCCGGGTGGATGTTTTTCTCTCCCGGGCCGCCGTGGAAGTTATGAAAATCTACAAATTTGACCCGGAACAGCTCCATGGCCCCGGGGTGCGCCTCTACCGGGAAGGGGCCTACAGCGCACCGGTCATCGGCCGTTTTTACAACGGCTACTATAAGGTCCTGATCATCGCCCCGGCCACCTCCAATTCCGTTGCCAAATTTGTGGCCGGGATCTCCGACACCCTCGTCACGAACCTCTTTGCCCACGCCGGGAAATGCCGGGTGCCCATAATTGTCCTGCCCAGCGATCAGGAGGAGGAGGTGACCTCCCCCGGGCCCCGGGGCATGGTGCAGCTCTTTCCCCGGCCCATCGACCTGGAAAATACCGCCCGGCTGAAAAGTTTTCCCGGGGTAATAGTAGTTTCCGGAATGGAGGAACTGGAAAAATGTCTCGACGCCTATTTGTAACCGGCAGGCTGGCATCCCAGGCCCTCAAGGACACCCTGGCCCAGATGCCCGCCGAACTGGGGGGCACGGTGGTCACCCTCAACATCAGCGTGGCGGCCCTGATGAATACCGATTTCCTCTGCCACAACCTCCCCCCCTGCCAGGAGTATTCCCAAGTGGTCCTCCCCGGCCTCTGCCGGGTGGATCTGGAAAAGCTCTCCCGCCACCTGGGGGTGCCGGTGGTCCAGGGACCTAAGGACCTTAAGGACCTGCCGGCCTTTTACGGTGAGAAGGTGGAAGATAACCAGGAGGAGCCCACGGTGCCCCAGATCCTGGCCGAGATTGTCGACGCCCCCTACCTTACCACCGACCAGATCCGGGAGCGGGCCCGCTACTACCGGGAGGAAGGGGCCGATATCATCGACCTGGGCTCCTGTGTGGAAAGGGAATTCCCGCACCTGGAGGAGGTAATTTTCGCCCTCAAAGAAGAGGGCTTCCGGGTCAGCCTGGATTCCTTCCGGGAGGAGGAAATCCTCAGGGCTGGCAGGATGGGGGTCGACATGATCCTCAGCATCAACTCTACCAACCTCCACCTGGCCCAGGAGCTTTCCTGCCCCGTGGTGGTCATCCCCGACTTTGGCCAGGGGCTGGCTTCCCTGGTGGCCAATGCGGCCGCCGCCGAGGGGGCGGGGGCCTCCATTATCCTGGATCCCATCCTGGATCCCATCAACTTTGGTTTTTCCGCCTCCCTCCACCGCATCTTTGCAGCCCGCCAGCAATACCCGGACAAGCCCTTCCTCATGGGCATCGGCAATGTGACGGAACTCACCGATGCCGACAGCACCGGGATCAACGCCCTCCTGATGGGGGTGGCTGTGGAGCTGGGCATCGACTATGTCCTGACCACCGAGGCCTCCCACCGGACCAGGGGTGCCGTCCGGGAAGCGGCCCTGGCCCGCCGCCTCGTCCACCGGGCAAAAAAGAGGGGTTCTCCCCCGAAGAACCTCTCCAACGACCTGGTTACCTGTAAGGACAGGCGGCTGGATGGCTACAGCGGCGAGGAACTTGCGGCTATGCAGCGGCTGGTAAAGGACCGCAATTTCCGCATCTTTACCGCTGAGGGGAAAATCCACCTCTTTAACCGGGATATTTATCTTACGGGAACTAAAGCCGATGAGCTCTTTTCCCAGCTGGAAATAGACGATCCGGGCCACGCCTTCTACCTGGGCCGGGAGCTCTACAAGGCCCAGCTGGCCCTGCAGTTGGGGAAGAAGTATTTGCAGGAGCAGGAGCTGGCATGGGGCTATTTATCAATTGACAATTGACAGTTGGCAATTGACAATTATTGGAAGGGGACTGTCCCCTTCCTCCCATTTCCCGGCAAGCAAAAAGAAAAGTGCCCGGAGAAATAATATCTTTGACACGTATTTAGATACGTGTTATTATATAAATATAAAGGGGAAGTGTTAAATGAAGTCCTACTCATCAAGAGAAATAATAAAAATACTTGAAGAAGACGGATGGTATTTGGTAGGTTCAGTAGGTAGCCATTATCAATACAAGCACACGTCCAAACCCGGCAGAGTAACAATAACACACCCTGTTAAGGATATACCAATAGGAACGCTAAAGAGCATTGAAAAACAGGCAGGTATAAAACTCAAATAAGCCTGCTACTTCCCCATTAATTTTTAGGAGTGATATTATGAAAAAAGATCGATATATCTATCCAGCTATATTTAGCTATGCTGCAGATGGCATTACAATAGAGTTTCCTGATTTACCCGGTTGTTTACCCTGTGGTAAGACAAATGAAGAAGCTCTTAAAAACGCTAAAGAAGCAATGGCTCTTCATCTATGGGGTATAGAAAATGATAATGAACCCATTCCCGAACCAACCTCTATCGATAAAATTGAATTAAAACCAAACCAGATAGCGGTTTTAGTGGAGGTCTTTATGCCTGTTTACAGGGAAGCTTTGGAAAATCAATCAGTCAAAAAAACGTTAACTATTCCATTTTGGTTAAACAAGATCGCGGAAGAACACCATGTCAATTTCTCGCAAATACTTCAGGCAGCCCTAAAAGAGTATCTTGGTATACATGATAGGCTCTAAATCGAGCCTTTTTTCTTTTACAAAAAGGGCACAGAGTGGTCACAGGGGGACAGGGTAAGTGGCCCATGGTGTATGGGTACACAGTCCCCCTTATCTCTCCTATCATGCCCTGGCGGGCGACCACAGGTCGCCCCTACCACTCGCAGCTGTAATAATTGTTAGGTCAAGGGAGCCAGCCCAGATTACCAATCCTTTTTACCCCTCTGCTATCCACCGCCTTGACCAGATCAGCTATCTTCCGCCCGTCGGGTAGGGAGAGGGAAGGAGCCAGTTCCAAGAGAGGTATGAGGACAAAGGCCCGTTCGGCCAGGCGGGGGTGGGGTATTAAGAGATCTTCCTCCTGGAAGACCTCCTGGCCGTAGAGAAGGATATCGATATCAATGGTCCTGGGCCCCCAGCGGATGTCCCGCCGGCGGCCCAGTTCTTTTTCGATGGCCAGGACGGCATTTAAAAGCTGCCGGGGCTGCAGGCCGGTAAGGCCCCGGGCCACGGCATTGTAAAAGGGGGGTTGGTCGGTATAGCCCACCGGTTCCGTCTCATAGAGGGAGGAAACCCCATCAATGGCCACACCGGCTCGAGCCAGCCCGGCCAGGGCCCCCTTAATATAGCCCTTCCGCTCCCCCAGGTTGCTCCCCAGGCCGAGATAAACCTCCTTCACCTCGTCCTCCCCCTCCGGATCTCCACCGCCGCATAGTCCACTATCCCCGGCAGGGGGACGTGGGGTTTTTTTACCCGCACCAGCACCTCCTGGACCGGGAACTCCTCCAGGACCCTGGCGGCTATGGTCTCTGCAATATTCTCCAGCAGGCGGCGGGGCTTTCCCGTCACAATCTCCTTTACCAGCCGGTAGACCAGGCTGTAGCTGACAGTGTCCTCCAGGTCATCGCTCCGGCCGGCCTGCTGCAAATCCAAGTAGAGTTCCAGATCGATGATAAAGGGCTGCCCCAGGCTGTTTTCCTCGGGCCGCACCCCGTGGTAACCCCAAAAATTCATCCCCGCCAAAATAATCCGGTCTGTCAAATCCCAAACCTCCCTTTGAGCTCTTTGCCCCAGGGACAAATATAATCTAGGACGGTGCCGGCCGCCTCCCGGATCCGCAGGTTCTCCACCAGGGGCGCCGTCTCGCCCCCCACCAGCCCTGCCGCCAGCAGGGCAGCCCCCTGGGCCGCCTCCTTGGCCTCGGCCGCCAAGGAAGTAACCCGCCGGACGGGGGCCAGAAGCCGGAGCCTTTCCTCCAGGTCCTGTAAGAGGAGGGGCTCCCGGCACAGACGGCCGGAGAGGATTATTTCCCGGGCGCCGGGAACCAGGGTCAGCTCGGCGGCCACAAACTTGGCCACCCCTTCTACCAGCATTTCCCAGGCTTCCCGCACCCGCCCATCCCCCCCTTGCAGGCGGGCGGCAAATTCAGCCGGGGTGAGCTCTGCATCCCCGGCCACATCCAGGGCCCCGCCCTTAAAGAGGGTGCCCTTGGTGACCTGCCCCAAAAGGTAGGCCAACTCACCGTCCAGGGCCCCCGGGGAGCGAAAGCCCGGCGCCCCCACCGAGCCGCCGATGCCGTCCACCACCTGGCCCCCCTGGACGGCCACCACTGTGGTGTAGGCACCGCCCACCTCGGCCAGGACAAAGGAGGTCTCCCCATAGGGTATATTATACTGGCGGGCCTGGTCGTAAATGGCCAGGATGGCACAGTTGAGCTTGTCGGTGGTCCCCATATCGATGCGGTTTACCTTGCGCCAGGGTGGAACGGTGGGCATGTGGATGACGGCCGGGGTAAAAAAGAGGGGCAGCTCCCGCTCCCGGGCCAAGTTGATCATCCTCTCCATCCCCGCCAGGACGGGGATTTCCTTCCTCTCCTCGGCCTCCACCAGGGTCATCAGGAACATTTCCCGTTCCCCCACCTCCCGGACACTGACCAGGGGCAGGCCGTAGCCCGAGGGGCCGGCAATGTAATCCAGGGGGCCGCCCTCCTCCAGGAGGGCCAGGATGCCTTCCGGGTCCTCGGCAACCTGCCGGGAGGGAATGGAGGCGTCCAGGAAAACCTCCCCCTCTTCCCAGCCGAAGAGATCAAAGCTGACGGTACCGGGATCTATCCCTACCACCCGCGCCATATCAATTCCAGGGATCGAGCCAGGCAGCCAGATCCGTGGACCTGGTCACATGCTCTCCCTGGAGCACCTCCCTTCTGATCTCACCCAAAGTCCCGTGCTTTTCGGCAAAGACGTCATAGCTGTGAATCCCCTCATAATTCACCTGCTTGGCCAAAAGGAAGGCCTCATCTTCCAGATTGGGGAACCTTTCCACCACCTGTTCTACCATGTGGCGGACCACATCCTCCACAAAACGGGGCTGCTGGTGGGCTTCTTTGATTACATGGAACTCATCGGGCCGCTTCAACAGGTCGTAAATGGGTGAGCTCATGGATTCTTCTACGATGGCCACCAGGTCCTGGGCTTCGATCTTCTCTTTGGTCCCCAAAAGGAGGGTTCCCTTCCCCCGCTGGTTGTGGGAGGCCAGGGGGACCACCTTTAAAACCTCTTCCACCTCTTTGACGGTAAAGCCCGCCTTCAGGAGCTCATCCCAGGTGTAGGCCCGGACCATCTCCTGGGCACAGGGGCAGGCCGTCAGCCCGGCAACTTCCACGCCCACCAGGACCCGACCCCGGCCCTCCCGGGCCGCTGCCATGCCGATGAGGGTGCAGATGTCCTGGGTGGCCAGGCGGGAGACGGGTGTCTTCTTCTCTACCGGATACTTGGCCCGGACCAGAACCTCGGACCGGAAGGCCTCCTGCCGCTCCAGGACGGCCGCTGCCAGGCCGCTGGTGAAGGATTCAATATCCAGGGCCCGTTGTTTCACCACCTCGTCCACGGCGGCAATGATCTCTTCGCCGAAGCGGGACATGTGGACGCCGGCCCTGTCCGGGTGAAGATCCACGTACAGATCCAGTTCTGAATAAAAGAGGTTGGCCCGCTCCCCGCTGCCGATGGTAATAATCTTGGTAATCCCGGTGATGCCGACCCGGTTCAGGCTGACACGGACCCGTGGTTTGCTGTTCTGCACGTCTTTAGCCAAGATCATAGCATTTCCCTCCCCTGAAAAAGCCATCGTAACCCTCTTCCAAAAAGTACACCAGCAGGGAGGCAGCGGTGAGATCGGCGGTGGTACCGGGGTTGAGCTTGTTTCCCTCCCGGCGCAAGAAACTGTCGAAGGCGGCCAGGACCCGGCGCCCCCCCGCTGTGGCCACGCCCCCCGCTGCCAGAACCTCCGCCGCCCGGCGGGACACCTCCCAGGCCCTCTCCCAGCCCACCTTGCGGGCGATGAGGGTGTCGGGCAGGGCGGCCAAAATAACTAAAAAGGCCTGTACTACCGCCAGGCGCCAGTCGGGAAGGAGGGCCAGGGCTTCCTGCAGGGCCGGATAGCCGGTGGTAAAGGTGTGGTGGAAACCGGTGCAGTACTCGGCAGCTATGGTATCCCGCTCCCGGGCCAGTTCCATGGCGGCCAGCAGGGGCAGGCTGGGTTCCCCGCCGACATCCTGCTGGTCCACCTTCCCCAGGCCCCCGGCTCCGGCCTCCCTGATGGCGGCAAAGACCCATCTGCTGTCCTCCACTGTGAGGCCCGCCAGGACCTGCCGGAGCCGCTCCTGCAGGGGTAAGTCCTTTGGCAGGAGGGCCGCCTTGGCCAGGGGAGCCGTGAGGAGGATGATGCCCAGATTGGTATTGGCCGCCACATACCGTTGGACAGCCCGCCGGGCCTGATAGATCAACTCCCCCACCGAAAGGCTGTCGGCCCGGGCAAAGACCGGGCCGACGGCCCAGGCACTGAGGAGAAAATCTTCGCAGGTTGTATCGACAAAGTCCTGATAGCGGTTTACATTGCCCGGCTTGGGGGCCAGGACCTCCACCATGCAGGCCAGCTCCACAGCCTTGGCCACTTCCTCCGGTTTCACACCCTTTACCCCCTTTACCTTCTCCCTGCCAACTCCTTTAAGACATAGTCAGCGATTTCCCCGGCGACGTCCACCTCACACACTTCCTGCAGGCCCTGCCAGCCGGGAATCCCGTTGACCTCCAGGACATAGAGCTCCCCCTCCCGGGACCGGAGGAGATCCACCCCAGCATAGGCCGCCCCCAGGACCCGGGCCGCCTCCAGGGCTAGTTCCTCCTCTTCGGGCCGGAGGGTCACGGCCTGGGGCCGGGCCCCCAGGGCGATATTGGTCTTCCAGGAATCCCCCCGCCGGAGCATGGCCCCCACCACCCGGCCCCCCAGGACAAAGACCCGGAGATCCTGGTTGTCATGGGGAACGAACTGCTGCAGGTAGTAGACATAGCGGCCCAGATCCAGGGCCCGGAAGACCCGGTGGGCCGTGTCGGGGTCGGTCACCCGCACCATCCCCCGGCCCAGGGAGCCAAAGAGGGGCTTGACCACCACATCTTCCCCCAGTTCGGCAAAGGCGGCCATGGCCTCGGAATAGTTTTCCGTCACCACTGTGGGCGGGGTGGGCAGGCCCGCCGTGGCCAGGAGGGAGGTGGTGTAGTATTTGTCGACGGTCCTTTCCACCACCTTGGGGGGGTTGAAGAGATAGACCCCCCTCTTTTCCAGGCAGTGGAGGGCATCCATCCGGAAAATGATCTGTTCCAGGGAGCCCCCGGGGATGGTCCGCACCAGGAGGGCATGGCAGTCATCCAGGGTTTGATTTCGGCAGTAGAGCCCCTGCCTGCGGCCTTCCCGGGCCGTCAGGGCGGTAATGCGGTAGGTTCCCACCTCCGCCCCCCGCTCCCGGAAGGCCCCGGCCAGTTTCTGCACATGCCAGCCCTCGCCCCCGCTTATTATCCCGATCTTCAATCCTTTGCCACCCCCAGCAGGGACTCCTTGAGGAGGTCCGGAGCCACCCGTCCGGCCCGGTGGACCTTCCCGGTGGCCGTGTTATTTATGACAACTTCCGCCGGGCTGAAGAGGAGGGGATCGATCTTATAAAAATCCCCGTACTGCTCCAGGAGCTTCAAGAAGGGTGTCCCGTAATCCCGGGAGGCCAGGGAGGGTACCCTGGGCAGGATCTCGACGATCTCCTCCTCTGGGTCGGTCACGGTATAAAAACAGCGGCCTCCATACAAAACCCCGTCGTTGGTCCTGCCCATGGCCGCTAAATCCTCCGCCGCCAGGGGGGCCAGGGGGCAGGTGCCAAAGGCCGCCGTTATCTTGCCTAGATCATAGCCCAGCTCCATCAGCTTGTGAAGGCCCGTTTCCACCACCCGGGCCGCCACCTGGACGGAACCGGCCAGGGAGGCGGTGGGGGCCACCAGAAGGGAAAGATTCTCCGGCCCAAGGCCGCAGGCCGCCACCACCTTCTCAACCACAGCGGCCGGGGGGACTTTCCGGGTCTCCAGGACCAAAACCCCCACCGGGCTATTCTCCTGGTAACCCAGGGCCTGGAATACCTCTTCCTTGGCCGCCAGGGCCCGGGCCGGCCCCGAACCCAAGGCAAAAAAGCCCTCCCCCTTCAGGGCCCAGCCGGCATACTGGGAGGCGATGCAGGCCAGAGCCGGCTGCTGGACGGTGACCTGGACCCCCGGCAGCCAGAAGTCAGTAAAGAAGAGTTGAACCAGCTCCACCCGTCCCAGGCCCCCCAGGCAGATCTCGGCCAGGAGGCGCCCCGCCTCCAGGCTCCCGGGACAGTTGATGCCGGCATCTACCAGAAGGCTCCCCTCCGGCAGGTTGGTAACTTCTATCCCCAGGCTCTCCCTATCGGCAACCAGCTGGCGGACCATAGCCTGGGCCCTTTCGTTCAGCTTAAGCTCTGGCACAGGAGGATCTCCCCCTTCCCCACTTCATTGATGTCACCGAGATAACGCTCGTAGAAGGCCTGCCGGAGGTGTTCCGGCACGGCCAGCCCCAGTTCCTGCAGGTGGCGCCAGATGAGGTGCAAAAATACGGGCCGGTAGGTGCAGTTGTAGACAAAGGTGGGCAGGAGCTCCTGCCGGTGGGCCAGGACAAGGGTCCCCCGCCGCATGTTGGCCCCCGGCCGGGCCGCCCCCTTACCCCAGACCATGATAGTCCCCGCCCGCATCTCGACGCCGGGAAAATCGCCGCAGTCCCCGGTGACTACTATAAGGCCGCGGCGCATCCGGGCCCCCACCTCGTCTCCCGCCGACCCCTTAATAATGATGGTCCCCCCGGTCATGCCCATCTTTTCTCCCCGGTAGCCGGCCCCGGCCAGGTGGCCCACCTTTCCTTCCACCCAGATGAGGCCGCCCTTCATCTCGGCCCCCAGCCAGTCGCCCACCTGCCCCTGGACCCGGATCTCTCCCCCCGCCATCCCGGAGCCCAGGTGCATGCCCACGGTTCCATCAATGGTCAGGAGGCCGCCCTCCATGCCGGCCCCGATATATTTCACCCGGGAGAGGTCCCCTTCCAGGTGCAGGTGCCCGTCGGCCAGGCTCCCGGACAGGCTGAAGAAATCCCCCAGCTGGGCCCGGCCGTTGCCGTAGAGGAGGGGCTGGGCCGCAATCTCCTTGAGGGTCTTCCCCGCCAGGGCCGAAGGGGAAAGACAGTCGGCTTCCAAGGGGACTTCCGGTTGTGCTTTCAGTTGTAAATGCAGTGTCGCCATTTTCTCACCCCATAACCTTGTGGAGATGGATATGGTATTTCCCCAGCTTGCCGCCGTAGTTGCCGGCGGTAATCTCCACTACCCCGGGCCGGCAGGCGGCCCTGATCCCCACCCGGGTGGCCTCCTCCACCGCTTCCAGGTTCAGGCCGTCGATGACGATCTCCAGGACACAGTTGACATTGGGAGGAAGCTCCGAAGCCACCCTTCCTGCCAGGGTGGGACAGTAGGGAGTGTTGGTGGAAGCCGTCAGGAACTTGTACCTGGACCCCACCTTGCTGCCGCTCCTGACCACCCCGCCGGGGAAGGGGAGGATTACCCCGGGCACCTGCCCCATGGCTTCTACCGCACAAGTTGCGGCCTCCAGGCCTGCCTCCTGGCTCTCGGCCAGGATGAGGAAGTTGCCGCCCCCCACCCCCTTGCAGTAGCCGAAACCTTCCTCCACCACAAACTCCCCGTCCATGACGGGGATGCGCCAGTAGCGGGTCTCCCCCACCAGCTTGCTGGCCTGCCAGCCGTCCCCGAAAAAGCGGATCTTGGCCCCGACCTCCAGCCGTTTCTCCGTGGGCAGGCCGTTGTAGCAGGCCGTGGTGGGGCAGGTCATAATGGCCTGGCCCAGGCGGGCCACCAGCTGCTTCTCCAGTTCTTCCGGGGAGACGGAGAAGATGAGGACGGCCACCCCGGGACGCCCGTCGGGGGTATCTTCTCCTGCCAGTTCCATCTCGATGCCCGCCTCACAGCCGCAGCCGATGATGGAGGTGGCAAAGCCGGTGACACTCCGGGCCGCTTCCATGACCCACTTCCGATTTATGGCAGTGATGATGAGGCGGGTGCCGTAGAGGGAAAAGGCTTCGGCAAAGGTGTCTTTGATCTTTACGCCCTCTATTTGCATGGAACCACCTCCCAGGGGGAGAACCACTCCCGGTCCACCGGGTAGTTCTCCAGGGCAATGCTGTAGAACTGTTCAAACTGGGGCGCCAGCCAGGAAGTGACGTCCTTCCCCCCCCTTATTTCGGGGACAAAGGTTTTCCCCCGGGGGGCGGCGACGATCTGCCCCTCCTGGACCACCAGCTGGCCCTCCTTAAAAACATAGAGGGGGTTGGCAAACATGGCCTCGTAGTCGGCCTGGGGCCGGTAGACGACCACATCGGCATCGGCCCCCACTCCCAGGTGCCCCTTCTTTTCCAGGCCCAGGACCCGGGCCGGGCCGGACCTGGTCATGGCGGCGATCTCACCCAGGGTGTATTTCCGCTGCAGGTTTTTGATGCCGGTGGCCTCCACCGCCTTCTTGGGCAGCTGGGCAATCCTTTCCTCCCGGTAATCCCGGTCCATCAGGAGGCGGATGATCTGGGGATAGGCGGTAAAGGGCCCGGCGTTGGGATGATCGGTGGTCAGGAAGACCTGCTCGGGATTTTCAATGAGGAGGAAGAGTTCCAGGCCGATGAGCCACTGGCAGGCCCCCACGAAGCTCTTGGGGCTGTAGGTTATGGGCACAATTCCCGAGCCCGTCTCCAGCTCCACATCCTTATTGACCCAGCGGTCCCCGCCCCCCTTCTGGAAGAGTTCATACTGGAGGGGGGCATCGGCCGTCATGGTGGTGGCCGGTCCAAAGACCACCTGGCCCACGTCGATGGTGATGTTGGGATTGGCATTGACCACGGCCGCCAGGTCCTCGGCCCCCGAAAGGAGGGGGTAGCCCTTCTTCCCCTCCCCGTAGGCATGGAACTGGAGGTGGGTGATGTGGAGCCGCCGCCCCGCGGCCAGGTCCATGGTGGCCAGGGTCGTCGGGAGGTTGCCGGGCTGGCCCAGGTTGTTGCAGTGAAGGTGCAGAGCATGGGGCAGGCCCAGTTCCTCATTGACATCCAGGAGAGTCTCGATGATCTGGCGGGGGGTGACGCCGTAGTCGATTACCGCATCGTCCAGCCCCCGGACATTGCTGTGCCGCCGCCAGTTGGCCCCTCCCCCCGGGTTTACCACCTTGAGGCCGTAGGCGCCGCTGGCCTCCACGACCCAGAGGAGGTAATCCTTGAGCCGCTCCCGGTCCCCCTCCCGGATAAAACTGAGGACAAAGTGGTTGTTTCCCACCAGGACCAGGGCCCCCTTGTCCAGGATGGGGGTGTCGGCCAGCTCCTCGTGGACGTGGCGGGCCTCCAGGGGGGGCATGGCCGCTTCAAAGACGGAGGTGTAGCCCATCTGGGCGTAGCGGTAGCCGGTGACAAAGGTGGAAGGGGTGGTAAAGCCGGAACCGCTCCTGGTCCGGGCAGTTCTGGGCACAGGATCCCTCCGGTGGTCCTCCGGGCAGATGACCCGGCCGGTGTTGACCTTGGGCCCGGCTATGTGGGCGTGGATGTCCACCCCTCCGGCCATGACCACCAGGCCTGTGGCATCGATGACCTCCTCTGCGGCCGGAAGATCTTCCACTATCTTTCCATCCTTGATGCAGATATCCCTTATTTCCCCGTTCCAGCCATTTTTCGGGTCGTAGACCCGGCCTCCCTTGATCCGGAGCATTTCTTCACCCCCTCCCGCAGCATATCCAGGATCTCCTTATCACTGGGATAGGGCAGGTTGAGCAACTTCTTCACCGGCAGGGGCACCATGTCCATCCGGTAGACGGTGCCCGCCGCCCCGATTCCCGCCGCCGCCGAGGGCAGGTAGACCCGGGCTAACTTGGCCGTGGCCGAATAGTGGGGATCGATGACGACAGTGGGAATCTCCCCCAGGACGGCTGCCGCCCGACCCGGGAAGGTAGCCGCCGGGTCGGCCGCCACCACCAGGGCGGCGTCCACATCCCCCCGCCGGAGGAGGTCCACGGCGGTGAACTCCCCGGGATTGTAGCGGGGATAGCCCCGGCTGAAGTTGACGGCGAAGGGATAGCCCGTCTGCCAGGCCAGGACATTTTCACTCCCGGCCACATTGCCGTGGCCCCGCATGGGGATAACGGAGTAGCGGGTGTACTTGTTCAAATCCCGGACCAGGGCCAGGGCCTGGCTGACATTGTAGTGGGTTCCCCGGCTCATGGTCAGGCCCATCCCAAAGAAGAAGACGCCGTAGCTGGCCTCCTTGAGGAGCCGGCTGCACTCTTCCAGCTGGGCCCGGGTCAGGCCCCCGGCCCCTTCCCCCACAATATCCTTGCCGTTGATCAGGGCCCGCAGGGCCGTCAGGACTTCAAAGTCCCCGTTGGGTTCAAGCTGCAAAAAGAGATCGGCCCCCCTGGCCGTGGCCGTCTTCCGGACATCGGCCACCACCACCTTCCGCTCCCTGCGGCCGCCCACCTTCAAGCCCTTGGCCAGGACCGAATAGCGGGCAAAGTGGCGGGGATGGGCCTCCACCGGGTTGCAGCCCCAGAAGACCAGGACATCGGCCCGGTTTTTCACTTCCCCCAGGGTGCAGGTAGGGATGCCCACCAGCTGCTTGGCCAGGGTTCCGGGGCCGTGGCAGACGGAAGAGGTGGAATCGATGCTGGCCCCCAGGGTCTCGGCCAGGGCCACGGCCGCCGCCTGGGCCTCGGAGCAGGTGCTGGACAGGCCGTAGACGAGGAGGTGGCGGGCATGGGCCAAAATTTCCACCGCCGCCTCCAGGGCTGCGGAAAAACTTGCTTCCTTCCCCTCCACCAGGGGTACCACCTCTTCCCGGGCATTAAGGTATTTAGTCCGGGAGAGGGCACAGCCCTTCTTGACGGCGGTTATATTGTCATTTTCGATGTGGATTTCCAAATCGTCGCAGAGGGAGCCGCAAAAGGTGCAGACCACATTCTTTACTACCTTAGCCATCTTCGTACCTCCCCACCACCGCAGTTATCCCCTTGTAGCTGGGCATGCCGCTCCCGCTGGTGCCGGCGCCGATGAGGCTGTTGCCCGCCAGGCCGTAGGGAATAAAGGCTACATTCTCCGGCACCTCGCCCTTGCGGCAGGTAAAGACACCCTGGCCAAAGGCGGTTTTGACCAGCACCCGGTCCCCTTCCTCGACCCCCAGGCCCTCCAGCACCGCAGCGTTGAGCTCAATTGTTTCCGTCTCCTGCCGGTAGAGGACGGAATCCTTGCCCGTGTATATACCCATCCCTTGTTTAATAGTTCTCCCTGTAATCAAAACAACTTCAATCTTCACTTACCAATTCGCCTCCCGTCTCGGGGTATACCTGCCCCAAGATCCAGG
>LFSN01000098.1:0-8305 GCA_001513125.1 Clostridia bacterium DTU030 | reverse complement strand
CTTTCCCCCGGATGGGGGACATCCCTGACCCCAGCGGCATACCAGCCCCTGGTATCTCCTGTCCGCAGGTTCCAGGGAGCGTAGAGGATGGCCTTGGCCCAGTATCTGGCCTGCTCCCGGCCCTCCTCCAGCAGGGTGTGCTGCCTGGGCAGCCGACCCCGGCAGGCCTGGACATGGAGGGCAAAGAGATCCAGGCCGTAGGCCTCCTGCAGGAGCTCCATGGAAGCACAGTAGCGGGGATTGAGCTCCAAAAAAAGGAGATCATCCTTGGGGGTCACCAGAAAGTCGATGCCGTTGAGGCCCCGCAGGCCGCACTTCCTGGTCAGGAGCCTGACCATTTCCTTGATCTTATGAAAAAGAAAGGGGGGGATTCCGCCCTGATTCCAGTGCTCCCGCCAGAGGGGGACAATGTTCCCACAGTAGGCAAAGCCCCTGGCGCCGAATTCACCCCACCCTATTAATTGTTCGCTCATCCCCAGGATGACAGCATCCCGGCCGTCGGCCAGAAAGGACACAGAGGCGGGTATGCCGTCCTGAAACTCCTGGAGGAGGTAGCCGGCCGGGAGCTGGTTTCCCTCCCGGGCCCAGGTAATCCCGATCCCGCCCCCCGAATCCCGGGGTTTGAGGAGCCACTGGCCCGGGGGCAGGGGACCTTTCCAGCTGTAAAGGGTGCGGGGAAAGGCTATCCCCTGGTCCCTAAGAAACCTGTGCAGCCCTTCCCAGTACCGGGCTGCACCAAGAGCTCCTCCCCCGTTGCCCAGGAGTTCCTTGCCGGCCGCCACCGCTTCCACCAGGGCCGGGGTAGCCTCAATCCCGGAGGTATAGGCGACGGCATCATAGTCTAAATTCCGGACGATCTGGAGTAAAGCCCGGGGGGAAAATTTCTCCACCCCGAAGTCCCGGGGAAGGGAATACACCTTTCCCCACTGGGCCAGGTCGTAGTCGCCAAAGTAGTCCAGGCACACCAGCTGCCAGTCCCTGTAGCAGCTCCTGGCTATACTTTCGGCCATTCCCCGGATGCTGAACCCCAGCAGTAGTAACTTCACCCTTGTTTCCCCCTCGGGCCTAAAGCTCTTTACCCAAAGCATAGACCTCCCGGGCATCCAAAACCAGGTCATTGGCGGTGAAGAGGCTCTGCAGAGCCTTCTTGTGGAGTTTCATCTTCAGGCCGCCAATCCCCAGGGCTCCAAAGCAGACTTTACCATGCCTTTCCTTCCCGTCATCGGTAGGTTTAACCCCGGGAATCCCCCCTGGGGGCACGGCATTGATATCGGCCACCACCTGCAGTTGGGGGAGCTTGGTCCAGGTTTCTTCCTCCAGGAGGACCGCCCCCGGCGGGCCGGCGGCCAGCACCAACTGCACCCCGGCCAGGAGTTCCTCCACAGCCCCCTGGTCCCGGGGGTCCAGCTCATAGGCTGTAACCTCAACGCCGTAGAGTTCCTGGAGGAGCCGGCAGGTGTGCTCACCCCGCTCCTTATTCCGGGAAGTGAGGGCCACCTGGGCCCCTTCCAGGGCCAGGAGCCCCGCCGCCCGCATCCCCACCGGCCCCGTCCCGGCCAGGACCAGGGCCCTTTTTCCCTGCACCGGCAGGGCCTGGTTCATCTTCAGGACCGCTGCGGCGGCGGTGGTGTTGCAGCCGTTGGCATCCATGAGGACCGAGACCCGCACCGGTCCGAAAAAGGTCTCCTGGATCTTCTCCAGGACCGCCTGGGCGTCCTCTACCCGGGAACCGCCCACAAAGATGGCGGTGTGTTTCAGCTTGTCTCCACCCCGGGTAAACATGGCGCCATAAACCAGATCCTGCACATTCTCAGGGGTCACACCCCCATAGGGGAGGACATGGTCGACGCCGGCATCATAGGCAACAATCCCATCAAAGACGCTGGGCATAGGGTCTGTGTCCAATTGCAAGAGGAGCTTTTTCACGCCCTAACCCCCTTCCCATATTATCTGCATAGCCTTTTGTCTGGAAAAGGAAATACCGGGCCCCGCAGTCCGGGACCGGGAGCCCGGTATTCCCCAGGCCCTAAAGAGCCTTAGACTGGGGTTTAGACGCTCTTATTCCAGTTGCAGTAGTGGTGCCGTTTCACAAAGGCACAGACGGCGCAGTCCTTGCAGACCCGGGCCGGCGAGCCAGGCTTGTCGGGATTGAGGGCAATGAGGTTGGTCATCAGGGTGGCTGTTACAGGCTCACTGGTCAGGAGGCACGGGAAGTCTGCCAGGCGCATCAGGGCGGAGAAGCGGACGGTGATGGCACAGGCCGGGTAGGTGTAGCGCTGCGGATTGGTCAGGACTTCGTGGTTTTCAATGGGGCTGAAGTCCACTTCTATACCCTTGACCTTGCCGCCATTGCCAATGGGCTCAACTTCGATAATCTTGGCACCCCGGTGGATCATGTCCATGAAGTCCACATTGTGGAGTTCTGCGGCAGCACCCCGGTTCGGATACTTCTGGACATAGTTGGTGAACCGCTTGGTCAAGAGGTCCACAACCATGGGCACGGTGAAGCCGTCCATTTCCAGGATGTAGGTAGTGGCAGCGGCGGTAGAACCTGTGGCCACGCTCAAGACATCCCAGGGGCTTTCAAAACCTTTTTCCAGACCCCGGTTGAGGGTGTTTTCCATAACACCGGTTACTGCCTCCAGGACACCCATGACCACGTCATCCTTGGCCATGTTGAACATGGACTGGGCGATGTGGTGGCCGATGTCGCCGACGCAGTAGGCCGGGACCGTCACAACGTTGCCGTAGTGCACACCGGCTTCCACGGCCTTGAGGACGACGTCCTTCATCCGCTCCTTATATTTTTCCATATACTCCTTGACGACAAAGGAGCTGTGACCGCCATCGGTCATCAGTTTGTCCTGGGCAGCGATGGGATCCTTGTAGACCAGCTGCAGCATTTCGATCTCGTCCTGCACAGCCTCGGCCGCCGTCTTGCCGGCTTCCAGGGAGGCGGTGAAGGTGGCGCCGATTCCGTAGGAAGTATTCATACCCCAGGATTTTGCGGAGAGGATGGCCTTCTTGTGATCCTTGGGAATGTCGAGTTTCTTGAGGATTTCCGTGACTACGTTGGTGACAGAGCCAGGGCAGAAGGCAAAGTCAACAACGCAGGTGGGGCCATAGAAGCCGCCGTAACGCCGGACGGACTCCCTGCCGATGAGGGCTTCGTTCTCGGCAATGGCATCTACAAAGACGTCCATGGACTTCTTGAATTCAGGGTCGGCTTCATAGAGGATTTCCAGGATGGCAGGTGTCTGATAGTGTTCAACAAAGGGGTCGTCTTCTGGCCGGATAAAGTCGGTGAGTTCTTGGAGAACTTCGTAATGGGCATTGACGGACTTGACGTGCAGGTCAATGACGTTCTGGCACTGGCCCTCCCCTGCCGTCATGCCGTTCACTGCATCCACATAGGGCTGGGCATCGGTAAGGGTGAACTCCTGCCCCCGCTTTTCCTTAATGACACCGAGATCGGCCTTCTGGGCTGCCAGGGCCTCCTTAATCATCTTTTCATGCAGTGCCTTAGACATCGCATTTCCCCCTTTTTTGTTTTTTCCCGCCAACCACCTACTTGAAGGTCCTCAAGGTCTTCCCAAGGCATCCCCCCTCTGCAGAAAGTCACCCATACTTCTACTACCTGCCTATCGCAATGTCTATGCCAAGGCAGGCAAAATATGACTTTCCGCATAAAATCAGGGTTTGTAGCCATAAATTGCCCCTGCCGACACATTGGTCATTGTATTGTTTTGAAACATTCCGATGATTTTTTCCCTACTATCCCCTGTCGGACAGTAAAATGCAGGGATCTTCGCAATTGTTTCATTTTGGCTTATGTTTCATTATGGTACACTTTTCCGCAGCTCCTCCAGATTAATCCGGTAGAGGCGGATCTTCCGGTAGAGGGTGGTGCGGCCCACCCCCAGCCAGCGAGCCGCCTGGGATATATTGCCCCGGGCGGAACGGAGGGCCTCCAGAACTGCCGCCTGCTCCAGCTTGGCCAGGCTGCTGGCCCTGGCAGGCAGGGAAACTTCTCCCTCCCCGCTGGAGGCAGTCAGGAATTCTTCGGGGAGGTGTTCCGGCAGGAGGATGTCATCTTCCAGTAGGTGGACAGCCTGTTCGATGACATTCTGCAGCTCCCGGACGTTCCCCGGCCATTGGTACTGCAGGAAGAGCTCTTCCACCTCCGGGTCCATGGTGATCTCCCGCAGCCCCAGCTGCTCGGCAAAGCGCTGGAGGAAGTAGCGGGCCAGGAGGAGCACATCCTCGCCCCGCTCCCGCAAGGGGGGTATGGTCAGGTTGATTACATTGAGGCGGTAATAGAGATCGAGGCGGAAATGCCCCTCCTCCACCAGGCGGGCTATATCCCTGTTGGTGGCGGCAATGACCCGGATCTCCACCGGAATGGCCGTGTGGCCCCCGATGCGGGTTACCTGCCTTTCCTGGAGGACCCGAAGCAAACTCACCTGGGTCTCCAGGGGAATGTCCCCGATCTCATCTAAAAACAGGGTGCCGCCGCTGGCCAGCTCAAACTTACCCGGCCGTCCACCCCGCTTGGCCCCGGTAAAGGCCCCTTCCTCATAGCCAAAAAGTTCGCTCTCCACCAGATCCCGGGGTAGGGCGGCACAGTTGATGGCCACAAAGGGGCCATTGCGGCGGGGGCTGGCATTGTGGATGGCCTGGGCAAACATCTCCTTGCCTGTTCCGCTCTCTCCCACGATAAGGACGGTGGAATCGGTCCGGGCCACCCGGCGGGCAATGGAAATGGTCTCGGTAAATTCCGGGTCCTCGCCGATCAAATCGGCAAAGGTGAAGCGGGCCTGGGCCCCCACCATCCTGTTGACCAGCCGCTGCACCGACTTCATTTCCCGGCAGGTGAGGACGACGCCGAAGGTTTTCCCCTGCTGGGAACAGATGGGCCGGCTGGTGACGGTCACCCGGACCCGCCGCCCGTTGATGTCCACCGCCAGTTCCCGGTCGTTAAAGCCTTCCCGGCCCGTCTTGATCACTCTAAGGAGGGCAAAGGAATCCCGGAAGATCTCCTCCACCGGCCTGCCGATACAGTCCTCGGGCAAGAGGCCGAAGATGCTGCCGGCCACCCCGTTCATATGGGTGATCAAACCATTGTTGTCGATGGCGATGAGGCCGTCGGAAATGGACTGGACCACGGAATAGAGCTGGTCAGAGGCCCTCTCCAGGCCCAGCTGGTTTTCCACCGCTGCCGCCGCCGCCACAACCATGCCCAGGGTATGGGGATGGGCGGCGGGCAGGGGGGTGGCCACTCCCAGGACGGCGAGGAATTCCCCTTCGGGGCTGAAGATGGGGGCTGCACCGCAGGCGAGGGAATGGTGGATTTTGTAGTAGTGCTCGGCCCCCTCCACCTGGAAGCTCTGCTGTTCCCGCATCACCAGGGCGACGGCATTGGTCCCCTGGGCTTCCTCCCCCCAGTAGGTTCCCACCTGGAAATAGGGGGTGTGAACGGCAAAGGAGCCCGTCTCCCCCTCGATCATCACTATATAGCCCTCGGCATCGGCCAGAAAGACCAGGGAATTGGGAACTGTGTAGCGGCCGATCTTCTCCATAAAGGGCTGGCCGATTCTGGCAATGGGCTGGGTCTGGCGGCAGTGTTCTTCCAGCTCCTCCCCCACCAGCCTTTCTACCGAGGGCCTCTGGTGAGGATCGAGGCCCCGGCGGCGGCAGCGGCGCCAGGAAGCGGCGATGGGTCCCCTTACACTCCCGGGGATTTTTTCCCCGGCAGCAAACTGCTCCCAGGCAAATCTCATGGCATCCCCCTTCATTGGCTCCCTACGCCTCCTCGGACCAGGATAACCTGGCCCCCTGGTTCCGGGCGGGAAGACAGCTGACCTGGGCGGGGATGTTTTCTGCCTCTAAATAGCGCCGCAGGGCCTTTTCGATTTCCCGGGCCGCCTCTTCCCCCTCCACCACCCCGTAGAGGGAGGGTCCCCAGGAACTCTGGCCGGCACCGGCAACGCCGGAATTGAGGAGGAAGCGGACGATGCACTCGGCGGCCGGGTGGCTGTAGAGGCCTCCCTGGACGGGGGCAAACTGCTTGCCGATGGTCCACTGGATCTCCGACAGGGCCTGGCCGAAGGCTTCGATGTTCTCCTCCAGCAGGGCCGGCAAAAGCTGCATTACCAACAGGCGGCAGACCAGGCCCACATCCTCCGGGGGAATGGGGGGCATGGCCTGGAAAGCCTCCTGTTCCCTGCTGCCGCTGTAGCCGCTGGTATTGGTCGGGGTAATGAGGAGAAAGTGCCAGGAAGTTGGGAAGGGATGCTGGAAGATGATGGGCGGCACATAGCCTTCCACATCGGGCCGGTCGTACTCCCGGGGAATGCCGCCGTCGACGACAAAGCCCCCGCTGCAAAAGATCCCGATGCCCACCCCCGACTGGTGGCCCCGGCCGGTAATCCGGGCCAGGTCGTCCAGGGTCAGATCCAGCTTGTGGAGCCTGGCCAGGGCCAGGGACACGGCTAGAGACAGCTGGGTGCCCGAACCCAGGCCCACATGGGAGGGAATGGCCTCCGTCACCTGGAGTCTGGCCCCGCCGGTAATCCCCGTCCGCTCCAGGAAGGTGCGGGCGATTTTGCTTACCCTTTCCCTTTCCAAACCTTCGACTACCAGCCGGGGACTGGGTTCGGCCCGCAGGACCGTCTTGGGCCCCTCCAGGGCAACGCCGATACCCCCGTATAGGCGGCCCAGGGAACCGTTGAGGTCAATCTGCCCCAGGTGCAGCCGGGCCGGTGCTTCAATCTGCAGCATTTTTCTCACCAACCTTTCTTGCCCTTGTTACATAGTCCTGGAGAAAATCCATAGCTTCCTTTTCCCGCTGGCCCCCTGTCTTGGCTACGATAGTGGCCAGGCGGTCCAGCTCCGCCTTTATAAAGGCCGGGGAGTGAAGGTGAAGGCGGGTGGCCAGGATGGCCCCTTCTATTAGGGCGGCCTGGGCCCGGTTAAAGGCTCCGATCCCTTCCCGGGCCACCTCCTTGACAATACGGCAGGTCACGGCCGCCCGTTCCCCTGCTTCCTTCAATTCCTCCACCGCAACCTCCCAGTAGCCCCAGTGGTCCCGGAGGACGCGGCCGGGTATCTTCTCAGCCGGGAAAACGAGAAGTTCCGGATCCCCCAGGGCCGTATAGACGTATAGAGCTCCATCCCAGCTCATGTTGACTACGGCAAAGCCTGTTTCCTTAAGATTGCGAAAGGTATGGGTGGCCTTGAAGGGCCGCAGCAGGATCCGGCCCCCTTCCCCGGATAGAGGCACCACCCCCATGGGAGCTGGGTTGCATCTACCCCCTGCATCCAGGGTAGTGACAATAGCCTCGATGATCACCAGAACTCCTCCCTCCCCCCTGTCCGACATTTTCTGCAATTACCCATCTTGTATCTCTTTTTATTTGTCACAAAGGGGAAAAGTCCTGCCTGCTGTGTTCTATTTTGTTACAGATCCCCCCCAGGGCCCACAAAAAAACACCAGGTGCCAGACCTGGTGCCATGCCAACAGCTATACTTTTTCGCAACTGCCAATAAAGATTAACTACCCCTATCCCCTTTCCGCCAGGGCCCGCACCATATCGGCCCGGGTAATCAGGCCCACGAGCCTGCCACTGGCATCTACCACCGGGACCCGGTTGATTTTCTTCCTGTTCATGACCCGGGCCACCTCCAGGCCGGGAGTATCTTCCTTCACCGTTGTTACCTTTCTGGCCATCACCTTCTCCACGGGGGTGTTGGCCAGGAGCTCAAAACCCTTCCGGTAGCTGGTGCTCCCGATCCTGTCGTCGTAAGGAGAAATCCAGCCCGAAGAACCGAACAGGCGGACGGCCTGGGTTTTCCCGGCATAATCCACAATATCAGCCTCACTGATGATGCCGATCACCCGGTTATCCTCATCCACCACCGGCAGGCCGCTGATATTCTTCTCTGCCATAACCTTGACAGCCTCTGCCAGCTTTGCTTCCGGCCCAACAGTAATGACAGGGGCAGTCATAATCTCCCTGGCTACAAACTCCATGCTCCATCCCCCCTTGGCGTGTTATAGCGTTAGGAAAGTATTCCATGACAAGGGCGAAAAACCTTCTGGGTGGATAAATAATAATAACGAATAGTGTTCTCATACTAGACGACAAAAACTCTTGCTGAAGTTGCGTTGTTGCTAGGGGAGACTGCCGCCGGTTCACATTCCTCCATGACTATAGATCGTAAAATAGAATTGACCCTAGATCGTCAAGTAAAACTGACCCACCTTTTCCGACGGTGTTCAGATTCCTCTATTGACGATAAGGAC
>LFSN01000022.1:30394-31633 GCA_001513125.1 Clostridia bacterium DTU030 | reverse complement strand
CGCTTATAATCCGCCACCCCATAGGCACCTCCAATATATACCCAGGTATAGCTGTTTGGCTAGTACCATTATATAAACGGGCACAATACCCTGTCAACATTTTACAAGGCAGGGGTCGTTCCAATTACTGGTAAGGAAGAGCTGCTAGGGCAGTTCCTCCAGGAAGGGAAGGAGATCTATGCCCTCTTTCAGGGCCTGCCAGGCCGCCGGCAGGTAAAGGGCCACATCACCGGCGAGTAAACCCGCCTCCCCCATTTCCCGGGCAGCCAGATCACCGGCAGCCCCGTGGAGGAAGGCCCCAGCCACGGCTGCGGTAAAGGGAGGCAGACCCTGGCCCAGGAGGCCGGCAATTATGCCCGTCAGCACATCCCCCGTCCCGCCGGTAGCGAGGCCCGGATTCCCGGTGGGATTGATGGCCGCCCTGCCGTCGGGGGCCGCAATTATAGTCCGGGCTCCCTTGAGGACAAGGGTTACCTGCCACTCGGCCGCCTTCTGCCGGGCCAGGGCCAGCCGGTTTGCCTGGACTTCCTCTGGGGTTATGCCGCAGAGGCGGGCCATCTCCCCCGGATGGGGAGTGATCACCACCGGCCCCGGCACCCGGCGTAAGAACTCCGTCCTCCCTACCAGGGCAGTGAGGCCGTCGGCGTCGATAACCACCGGCATCTTCAGCCGGGGAAGGAGGGAACAGACCAGCTCCTGGGTTTCCCCTTCCCGCCCCAGGCCGGGGCCCAGGGCCAGGACACTAGCCCATTCCAGCAGCGGCAACAGCTCATCTTCGGCAGCACGGCCCAGACCGCCCGCCGGCGTCTGGGGCAAAGGGTAAGTCATGGCCTCGGCAAGATGGGCTGCCACCGTCGGCTGGACCCCTGCCGGGGAGGCCACGGTAACCAGTCCGGCACCACTGCGCAGGGCTCCCCGGGCAGCCAAAACAGCGGCCCCGGCCATTCCCTGGGAACCTGCCACCACCAGAACCCTGCCCCAGGAGCCCTTGTGGCTCTCAGGAGGGCGAGCTGTTTGGAGATCCGTCAGTTCCCGGGGAGTAGTGAGGAAAACCCCCGGCTCCGGCAGGGGAGCCCCGGGGGGCATCCCTATATCTGCCACCCACAGGCGTCCCACCCGATCCGCCCCCGGGTAAAGGCAGAGGCCCCACTTGGGCAGGTCCAGGGTGACGGTATCGGTGGCCTTGACCACCGGCCCCGGGCAGACGCCGGTGTCGGCCTCCAAGCCGGAGGGAAGGTC
>LFSN01000022.1:8769-30318 GCA_001513125.1 Clostridia bacterium DTU030 | reverse complement strand
TTCCCGGGCCAGCAGAAAGGTTTCCACCTGCACCCCGGCCCTGGCCAAATAACGGGCTGCCACCAGACCATCGCCGCCATTGTTGCCCTTGCCGGCAAAGATCCAGGCCTTCTTTCCTGCTCCTCCTTCATCCAGCAGGCGCCGGGCCAGGGCCGCCACCTGCCGCCCGGCATTTTCCATCAGCACCAGGCCCGGCAGGCCCACTTCCTCGATGGCCCACCGGTCCCGTTCCCGCATCTGGGCTGCCGTTACCACCCACATGGTATCACTCCTTCCCCTGGGCCACGACCTGGGCTACAGCATATTCCCTGGTGTGGGAAAGGCTGATGAGGATCTCCTCAATTCCCTTTTCCCGGGCCAGGGCCTGGGCCCGGGGTCCCAGCCGGACCAGGGGCTCCCCCAGGGCCCCCTTCTGGACCTCTACTTCCCGCCAGGGGATCTGGCGCCAGCCGCACCCCAGGGCCTTAAAAACCGCCTCTTTGGCAGCAAAACGGGCTGCCAGGGCAGCATAGTCAACCTTCCCACCCCCGTGGCAGTACTCCCATTCGGCCGGGGTAAAGACCCGGCGCCGGAAGCCCACCGGCCGCCGGTTGATGGCCCGGCGGATCCTTTCCACCTCGATGAGGTCGATGCCAATGCCCTTAACTACCATGCTTTACCTCCAAATTTCCCTTTCTTACCAGGAATATTCTTCCCTACTGGAATTCATCCAAATACTGATTTATTCGGGACCTAAAGGGGTTTTTCCTGTATAGCCGACAGCGGTAAACTTATGAAATCACACAGGCTGCACTCCTGGTTTCGAACCCAATACTCCTCGCAGAGTATACTGTCTCTCCTTGTCCATCGGTGTGTAAGCCAATGGTTCACCACACTGCCAGTTGCTACCGGAGGCCCCATAATTGTCAATTGTCAACTAGCAAAAAGGACAGTCACCGCGGACTGCCCCCAAAAATTCTTTCCTATTTTAGTCCAGTGCCGGACAGACGGCAATTCCCAGAAGCCCCGGGCCGGCATGGACCAGCATGACGGGGCCGATCTGGCCTGTAACCAGCTTGTCCACATTGGCCAGGCCCTCTACTTTTTGTTTCAGGTAAAGGGCTTCCTCCGGAACCGCACCATGCATTACCGCCACCCAGCATTTTTCCTTTTCAATAAAGGTCCTCGCTATCTCAAACAATTCGTCAATAGAACGCCGGCGTCCTCGTACCTTCCGGTAGGTATAGTAGACGCCTTCAGAATTAATAGATATGATGGGTTTCACATTCAATAATTCACCCACCGTCGCCGATACCTTGCCGATCCGGCCACCCCGCTTGAGGTATTCCAGGGTGCCGACGACGAAGAAGATCTTCATTTGGTCAACCAAAGCCCGGGCCTTTTCCACCAGCTCGGCAAAGGGCCTTTTTTCCTCCAGCCAGCAGGCTGCCTGGTGGACAATGAAACCCAAGCCCATGGAAAGGGAGCGGGAATCGATTACCTCCACCACCAAATCCTTAAAATCCTGGCTCACCATCCTAACCATTTCTGCCGTTCCACTCAAACCTGAGGAAATATGAACGGCCAGGACATGGGTAAAGCCTTCCTCCTGAAGCCTGGCCAACATCTGCTGGGCCTCGTAGGGAGTAGGCACAGAAGTTTTTGGGGCTTCCTCATCCAAGGTGGCACAAACCTCTTCCGGAGTAATATCAACCCTGTCGTCATACTGCCGGTCGGCATAAACCACCTTGAGGGGCAAAACATGAATATTATATCTCTCGATTACCTCTGGATTCAGGTCACTGGTGCTGTCCGTTAATAAAGCAATCTTTTCCGCCACCTTGCCACCCCTTTTTTACAGTTTTCGCGCTCTTTGCCCTAAGATATCATTTACAAAAGGGATGGTCAATGGTAACCTGTAGGTTTTTAGGTTTTTTTTGCGAAAAACACCAGCGGCCCAGGGGAAACTGGCGGGATCCCCGTTAGGAAAGGCAAAAGCCGNNAACCTGGCTATTCTTTTTTGTGGGACTCAATAGCGGATCCAATGGGTCACTACCAGGCCCCTCCGTTCTGGCGCATGGAAGCTAAACCCTACCTGTCTTCAATCCCTGTCCTTTATGGCTGCCCTCCATCGTCGCTGCCACCCGGCGGCAGAGGGCATATAATTGCAGTCGTTTGGACATCTCCCTCGCCGTCGTCGCCCTCCCGGACATCCCGACTACCTCCCAAGGCTTTTTCTATCTACAGTATGCCCGGGTTTTCTTTTTTTAAACTGCCAGCCAGAACTTTTTTCTAAAATTTGTTCGCCATTTTCTGTTAATTGTGGTTAGCTCTGGGCTACCTGCCCTCTGGTATTTCAAAGGTTTCCACCTTAGTGCCGACGGCAGGGCGGACCACCGGCCAATCCTTATCCCAGTGGACTAACAGCACGCCGGCCAATACCAGCAGAGCACCCAAGAGCTGGGTTGAGGTCAACCGTTCTCCTAAAAACAGGGCGGCAAGGAAGACATTGCAGGGCAGTTCAAAGGAAGCCACCAGGGCAGCCCGGCTGGCGCCAATGAGTTTGATCCCCTGCAGGCTTAAGAAGTTGGGCAAAACCGAGGAAAGGAGGGCAAGGAGCACAGCCAGCCCCCACATGGAGGCAGTCAATTGGCCATTGAAGAGGAAGACAGGCCGGGCCAGGAAAGAAAAGAGCAGGCAGGCGATGGAATTGGTATAGGTGGTTATGGTTAAGGGGTGCAAGCCCTCCCCGAGGACCCTCTGGGCATAAAAGGTGTGGAAACCCAAACCAAAACTGGCCCATAAACCAAGGGCAACTCCCACGGGCGGCAGGGCCAGATCACCGGAAAAAGACAGGCCAACTACCAGGATCCCCCCAGTAATACAGGCCGCCAGGGACAAAAGTTGAAGGGGTCTGAAGGGCTCCCGGTAAAAGATAGCCGCCAGGATTATAACCACAGCGGGATTGGTAAAGAGGAGAATGGTGGCCACCGAGGCATCCAGGTAGTGGAGGGCATAAAAAAAGCCCAGGGAACTGAAGGCAGAGCCGCAGAGGGTCATGAGGAGAAGGTGCTTGAACTGACCGGCGCTGACCTTAAGGAGCCGTTTCTGAAAAAGGGAAAGTATTACCCACTGGACAGCCCCTGCCAGAAACTTTTCCATAAAGAGGAGCATCAGGGGGGTATAACCCATCCCGTAGGCTGTCTTGGCCAGGATGGAGAGAAAGGCATAACAAACTGCCGACATGAGGACATAGACTGTTCCACGCCAGAGCATAGGGTTATCCTCCCTGTCAAGTTATCATTGCTTGTTAGTATAACAGACAAAGGGGACTGTTGCCAGGCCTGGGGTGGGTATTCCGCCTAAGGAACCCTTCCCATTGCCAAGGCCTTCAATATTAATTATAATATTGACGAAACCGATTCTTGGGTTCCGACCACCGGTTCGGCACCTTTATTTATTTTATGAGAAAGTGTGATTCTATGGCTATTACCGAAGGAAACCTGCGCCGGACTGTCCTTTCCCTGAGCTGGCCTGCCGTAGCCCGGATGAGCCTCAATATGCTGGTACAGGTCGTGGACCTGATCATGGTGGGCCGCCTTGGGGCTGCAGCCATTGCCGCCGTAGGTGTAAGTAACCAGATCTTTTTCCTCGCCATTGCCGTAGTTTCAGCCTTCGGCGTCGGTGCCACTGCCCTCATTGCCCAGGCTGTAGGGGCGGGCGATATACCCCGGGGCAAGGAGGTAGCCCGCCAGGCCTTGATTTTCACCGGCATCTCTACCTTTATCCTTACCCTGGTCGGGTATTTCGGCGCCGAAAGCCTCATCAACGCTGCCCTGATCCTCAACGATAACCCCGATCCCCAGATCCTGCACCTTGCGACCACCTACCTGCGGATAGTCTCTACCTCCGCCTTTTTGCGCTTCTATATGATGGTGATAAGCAACATCCTCCAGGGAACAGGGGATATGAAAACCCCCCTTTTTATCGTAATATTTGCCAATGTCTTTAATGCCGTTGGCAATTATTTTCTTATCTTCGGCATTGGCCCCTTCCCCCGGCTGGGGGTGGCCGGTGCAGCCATTGCCACCGCCCTGGCCGGTGTCCTGGGGGGACTGCTGGGCATCGCCAGCCTCTTCCACCCCCGGTGCCTAATCCAACTCTCCCTCCAGGATGATTTCCGGATCCGGCTGCCGGTGATAAGGGATATCCTTGGGCTGGGAGTCCCGGCCGCCCTGGAGCAGGCCGTTGTCCAGGGCAGTCAAATGCTGTACACGGTCCTGGCCGCCAGCCTGGGTGACATGGCCACTGCCGCCAATCAGATCATGATGACGGCCCAGATGATAATCACCCACCCCTGTATCGGCTTCAGCGCCGTTTCCACTACCCTGGTGGGACAAAACCTGGGAGCCGGGAACATCGACCGGGCCCGGGCCAGCGGCTATGAAACCCTGCGCTGGGCAGTCCTTTTTACGGCCCTGGTCGGCACCCTATTTTTCCTGGCACCCGGCTATGTGATCCGGGCCTTCACCTCAGACCAGCAGGTCATCCCCCTGGCCAGTAAAACCCTGCGGGTCCTGGGCCTTGCCCAGCCGGCCCTGGCCACGGCCCTGATCCTGGCCGGAGGGCTCCGGGGCGCCGGTGACACCCGCTACGTCATGTATGTCACTGCCCTGGGAATGCTGGGAGTGCGCCTTGCCCTGACCCTGCTTTTCCTCTCCCTCGGCTGGGGACTGCCCGGCCTGTGGGCCGCCGCCGTTTTGGAGGCCTATCTCCGGGGAGGATTAATCATGCACCGCTTTGCTGCCGGCCACTGGACCGAGGATTTTGTCAGGACCCGGCCTTCCCAATCTCCAGCCAAATAACAGTGGTCTGAAGTCAGTTGTTGAGCGGTAACTGCTGCAACTGCTCAAACGATGGGGACAACAAAGGCTACTAATCTCATTGTAACCCTACTTCGCAAGAAATGCTGTTTTTGGCACAAGGCTGGCCACTTTGCAAAGCCGGCGACTGCCTTTGGAGTTTGGAAGTTGGAACCTCCAATCTCTAACCTCCAGAAAGGGCAGCTCGCTCGTGGAGACCGGCGGCAAAGTGGCCAACCTTTTGCTAAAGACAGCTTTGGGTGCCGGGTGCCGCCGGAAGTACCCCAAAAACAGCATTGAGACACAGGATAAAAGAGGGCAGGCGGGTGAGGAAAAGCAGCGACACCATGTTTGAGCTCCCGTATTTCACCCAACACTGGCAACAACCACCGACAACACTCAGGGACAGGTGCCTTAAAGTTAAGGCAACCTGTCCCTGTTTTCCTGGGGAAAAGAAAAGGAAGGTGTAGACAAACCTCCCTAATCCTTAAAGAGCATAACCATCATCAGCCCGTAGCGACCGCCCCTGACCACGGCAATGCCGGCTTCCCGAAAGCGGGCATCCAGGATATTGGCCCGGTGCCCCGGACTCTTCATCAGCAGGTCGTGGGCCCGGCCCACTGAGGTGCTCCCGGCCAGGTTCTCCCCCATCACATTAAAGGTAAGGCCCGCCTGGTGCAGGCGGTCGGCAGGGGAGAGGTTGTCCGGACTTATATGGGAAAAATAGTCCCGGGCAATCATATCCCGGGCGTGGGCCAGGGCAACGGCCGTAAGCTCGTCCTGTAAAAACAGGGGGGACAGCCCTTCCCTTTCCCTCTCTCCGTTGATCAGGGCCAGCATTTCTTCCTGAAGGTCAGCTTCCAAGGGCAGTTCTGCCGCCAGGACCTGGATGGGCAGCAGGATAATTCCCAGGAGCACTGCCAGGACTGGGCCATACTTGCCCCTTAATTTTGCCATTTTCCGTCTCCCCCTTGCCGCCCCGACAAAGGGACCAACCCCGGCCGACCCGATACCCGGGCACTGCCGGGGAGGTTTACCTTCACCCGGGGCCTGATAACAGAAATTTTCCCCTCAATAGAGTATTATTGGACATCCAGGGGGAATATCCTCTATCCTCGCCAGCTTTGCCCCCCTTAATGGCAAAAACGGAAAATGTAAGGTAAAAGCCGGGGGAGCAGGATCTACCTGTTTCCCCCGGCGTAATGATTATTTACCAGCTTGGTGCCAGCTGTACACCGGGCCCTCGGGACCCAGGGTGACCAGCAGGTAGTCGAAACTTTCGGCAGAAGTAACGGTGGGCAGTCCCAGATAGCGTACCCCTTCCTCCAGTCGCTTCCAGCCTTTGGTCCCGGCGGGAGTGCCGCCGCAAAGGACCCAGACCTCCCCGCCGGTCTCCTCATGAAAAGCAGTCAGGTATCGCCGGAGGAGGGCGGCTTCGGCACTGTTGTTAAAGCCGGCGCCGGGAACATCCCCCTTGAAGGGGGCCCGGTCCAGGAGAACCAGGAGGGGGGAAGCAGCCGGCACCCTGGCCAGCTCCCCTTTCAAGTAGTGCCACTGGTTAAAATCGGTCTCCCGCAAGCCCCCCTGGGTTGCCCTGAGGTGCAGGGCGGAAAATCCTTTCCCCTGAAGGGCTGTGGGTAGATGGCTGCCGGTAAGGACCGGGAGGGAGCCCGCCTCTGCCGGCGCCAGAGCCCCCGTCGTCAGGACAAAGGCGGCCCCCTGGCCCTCCTTCTCCGCCGTCAGGGCTGCAGCCAGGGCTTCCTTATCCACTTCGGCAGCAATATTGCCCACCACCAAAAGCCTGGTCCCGGCCGGCAGTTGTTTCCCTGCCGCCAGCTGGGCCGGGTCTTCCCTTTTCACCGCCTCCGGCACCAGGTCCGTCGGCCAGGCCAGGGGCAGTTCCGCTGTGAGATTGGCCAGGTAAATAGTTCCCTTCCCACCTGAACTGGCATCGGGTTCCGCCAGATAGACTCGCTTTAGAGTCAGGGGCCTGGCCCCATCGGTGGAAAGATTGGCCCGCACATAGCGCCAGCCTACCCAGTCGACCTGGCGGGCAAAATCCATGGGGAACTGCTGCCCCTGGGCATCCTCCACCAGGCCCCGCAGCCAGTGACCGCTGCCGTCGCCGTACACCCATAGACCCACCGCCTGGGCTTCTGGGGGCAGTTCTTTACCGGCCTCGTCCAGCACCACATAGGCCGCCCGGGTAGCTGGCTCCAGGGGGGTAAAATCATAGTGCAGGGCCAGGACCGGACCTTCCCGGGCCGGCAGGGGTTGGGGCGCCGCCGCAAAGCCGATACCTCCCCCTACCCACTGGGGCCAGCTGAGGAAATCTACCCCGGCGGGGGAAACCAGCTGATCTAAAAGCAGCTCTTTTCTGCCCACGGTGACCTGGGCCCCAGCCCCGATGCCGTCGAGATAGACCAGGACGGCACCGCTGCCGCCACTGCCGGCCGCCGTGAGAATCCCCCTTTGCAGGCTTCCGATCTCCCCTTTAACCTCCCAGCTCATGTCTTCCGCCTCCACCAGGGCCCGGTAGCCCCGGGCATCGGTACCAACCACGGTAAAGGCCTGCCGGCTGCCCGGTTCCAGGTTTATCCTTTCCGGGCTTACTGCCAGTTCCACCGCCGGTCCAATAACCCGGACGTCAACCGCTGCCTCCAGCTCTCCCAGCCGCACCCGCACCTGGCCTGAACCGCTGCGCCGGGGTACAAAGCGGCCGGCTTCCACCCGGCCCAGATCCCCGGGCACTACCTCCCACACCGGCTCCCCGGCCGGCAAAGGCACCGGGTTATAAGCAGCATCATAGGCCCGGAGGTCAAGGCTCCTGGTGCCATTGAGGAGGACATTTTTCCCAGGGACGGACAAGACCAGTCCCGCCGCCGGCCCCTGGGTCTGGGCGGTACGAATACCGAGGCCATTGAGAACAGGCCGTTGGCTGGTTCCTGACAGTTTATTCCTTACGGCCAGCCGGGAAAGACCCAGGGGCCTGGCCACCAGGGTAGTGGAGCCGCCCCCGTCCAGGTTAATGGCATTGGCCGCTCCCAGTTCCAGGAGCAGCCGGGCCAGTTCTACCTGCTCCATCCCCCGGCTCTCGTCCTGCCGGCCATCTACAGCCACCAGATAGAGGGTCTTGCCATCGGCCGAAACCCCTACAGCGCTGCGGGGATGGCGGCCTTCCACCTGATGCCCGTCGGTTACAATCCTCCCGTCCTTGAGGAGGATGCCCCCTCCCCCCATAGCCGTGAGGTAGTTTTGCCAGTTGGGCACGGTGGTATAGCTAACTTCAATGACATCACCAGGGCGCAGAGTCCGGAAGTAATCGGCGGCGGCACCGCCGGCCACCAGGGCAAAGCCCCCCTCTGGAATCTCCTGCTCCCCCGTTTCCGAAACCCGGACTACCCGGGCATCCATCCCCAGCAGGGTGACAACACCGGAGGGTGTAGCCGGGCTGGTTTTGCCCCAGTCCGCTGTGTAAAGGATAGGCCAGGCGTAGTCGGTGCCAGGCTTGTTGACCCCGGCCAGGCGGAAGGACTCCCCGCCGGGATGGTATACATAGCCTTCACCACGCCAGGGGCCAAATTCTATCCTCCCGGCGCTGTTCAGGGCAAAGACCCCCATACTCCCGTCGGCACCGGGGCTGGTCACCAGCCTGCCCTCCTGGACCATCGGGCCCACCGGGGCATAGTAGGAGCCCTGCCGGTAGAAAAAATCACCGTTTATGGCAGCCACAACTCCCCTTTTGGCTGCCATTTCCGTCAGGGGGCGGGGAACCGCCACTCCTTCATCGTTATACAAGAGGTCGAGGGTCACCTCGGGATCGCTAAGATCTACCTCCAGGACATGGACCCGCAGCCAGCCATCCCTGGTAAAACGCCAGGTCTGCCGGTAGGTTACCCCCCTGCCTACCGGTTCCGACATACTTTCCTCATAGATTACATCACCGGCAGCAGCAGGCACTGCCAGTCCCAGAAGGAGAAGAAGGACAAGGACTGCTGTCCAAGGCTTTGCTGTCATAATGCTTCTTTTCCCCATACTCTACCTCCTCTGCTAGTTAATCCCTTCGTAACCATATTTCTCCCCACAGATCCCTTCTCCCTTCCCTTCCATTACTGGTTTAGACGTGGCAGCAGCGGTAATTTGTTCCAGGGGCGGGAACCAATTCTTGACAGGCCCTGTTTTTTCCTGCTAAAATAGGGCTAAAGCTGAATAGAGCAGGCCGGTGCCCGAATAGGGGGTAAAAGGGAATGGGGTGCAAGTCCCCAGCGGTCCCGCCACTGTAACCGGGGAGCAAACCTGCATGTAACCACTGTTTTTCATCCCTGCGGGGTAAGGAAAATGGGAAGGGGCAGGGGCGCAAGGAGCCGGAAGCCAGGAAACCTGCCGGTCTGTGTATCATGTCGGCCCTGTCCAGGGGCCAAGCATGATGAGGATGATGGAAAAGTCCTCAGCCCATTGCGGCTGGGGACTTTTTTTAGCGAAAGGTAATACCCCGGTGACAAAATATTTACTCCAAGGAGGCTGGTAGTATGGAAAAACTGCAGGCGACCCTGGCCCAGATCAAGCCCCTGGACCGGCAGGTCGTGGCCAGGACCCAGGAACGGCTGGACAGCCTGACCAAGCCGCCGGGCAGCCTGGGGGTCCTGGAGGAGCTGGCCCGCCAGCTGGCGGGCATCACCGGCCAGGTCTGTCCCCCCCTGCCCAAGAAAACCTGTATCCTGATGGCCGGGGACCACGGCGTCGTAGCCGAAGGCGTCAGTGCCTACCCCCAGGAGGTTACCGTCCAGATGATCCTCAATTTCCTCCGGGGAGGGGCAGCCATGAATGTCCTCTCCCGCCATGTGGGCAGTGAGCTCCTCATCGTCGATGTGGGGGTGGCGGCAGATCTTCCCGATATGCCCGGGCTCATAAAACGCAAGGTCGCCTATGGCACCGCCAACATGGCGGCCGGGCCGGCCATGAGCCGCAAAGAGGCCGTAGCCGCCCTGGAGGTGGGCATCGAGGTGGTCCAGGACCGCATTGCCCGGGGTGCCGGCCTGGTTGGACTGGGGGAAATGGGTATTGGCAACACCACACCCAGTACCGCCATCATTGCCACCTACAGCGGCAGGCCGGTAGCCCAGGTGGTCGGCCGCGGGACAGGCTTAGACGACGAGGGGCTGAAACTAAAAATCCGGGTTGTTGAAAAGGCTCTGGCTGTCAACCGGCCTGACCCGGCAGACTCCCTGGATGTCCTGGCCAAGGTCGGCGGGCTGGAAATCGCCGCCCTGGCCGGAGTCATTCTGGGCGCCGCCGCCAGGCGGGTTCCCGTCATCACCGATGGCTTCATCTCCACCGCCGCTGCCCTCATTGCCACCGGCCTCTGCCCCACCGTCAAGGAATACCTCATCTGCTCCCACCTGTCGGCGGAACCGGGCCATGGAGCCATGCTGGAGTATCTCGGCCTCAAGCCCCTCCTCCACCTGGACATGCGCCTGGGAGAGGGGACCGGTGCCGCCTTGGCCATGAACCTGGTGGAGGCCTCTTTAAAAATTCTCAGCGAGATGGCTACCTTCGCCGAAGCCGCCATCTCTGGCCCCCTGCCCAGCAGCCAGTAAAATACTCCCGGTGTTTACCCAGCTCCAAGGGCAGAGACCCTCTGGTACCCCATAAGGGGAGGGTCTCTGCCCTTTTGCTCCTGTGTCCTCGCCTCAACCTGGGTCTCCGATTGCCAGCCCAGATTTTTTGGGGTATAGTGTAGGGGAATGGCAAAGGAGGTTGAAAACCTATGGATGCCCATGCACGGGTGCAGGCCTATGTAGACCAGTTTGATATGGGCCTTAAAGTAATTGCCCTGGACGAAGATACGGCAACGGCCAAGCTGGCCGCCCAGGCCCTGGGAGTCGAGGTGGGACAGATTGCCAAGTCCCTGCTCTTTCGCGTGGGAGAAGAATATGTAATGGTAGTAGCAGCGGGGGATGTCAAAATAAAGGCCGGTAAGCTCAAGGCTGCGGCCGGGGGCAAGGCCAAAATGGCTACACCCGAGGAAGTATTAGAGGTAACGGGATACCCGGTGGGTGGCGTCTGCCCCTTTGCCCTGGCCAGGCCGGTCCGGATTCTCCTGGACACCAGCCTGGGCAAATACGATGTGGTTTACGCCGCGGCCGGAACCCCCCATTCGGCCTTGCCCATAACCTTAGACCAGCTGGCCACCATAACCGGCGGAGAAATAGTGGATTTAACTTAGAAAACTATAGGAAGGGAGATATGCACCATGCGGGAAGCCATCTTTATCGGCTACACCGACCCCCATGGAATGGAATTCAAGTTCCGCTTGATCCATTTCCTGGCCAACCAGAAACTGGCCATAAAAATCGAGGACGAGGGTGATACCCTCATCCTGCCTGAAGTTGATAATATTAAAGAAATTATTGAGCTCCTGCGGGCCTGGGAGGAAGACGCCATCAGGCAGCGGGAGAATAACCCCCATTACAGGCTGGAGCTATACCTGGAAACCATGAGCAATCCGGCCATAGAATAGCTTTAAAATAGGTCAACGGCTGGAGTATCAGCATCAACCCACAGGCAGCGGGTCTCTGCCCCCAGGTGCCGGGTCAAAAGTTCCGCCAGTTCGTCCCGGGCCGCCAGGATCTTCTCATCACTGATGCCGCGGAAGCCGTCGATGGGGAAAAAGATGGTCCGGCTTTCTGGTACCACCTTGGCCTTTTCCCCCTGCCGCCAGACCCAGCGCCGGGTACGGATCTCCAGGTCGTCGGTATAGACCACCTCGCCAGCTTCGACCACTTCGGCCTCCTGACTCCCAAAGGGGGTAAAGACTTCCCCCCCAACAGTCATACGGACCTGCATGTCCCCCTGGAGCCGATCCAGATCATGGGCTCCCATGGGCAGCATATACTTGAGGGAAAGGGCATTGACCAGGTCCACCGCCTTGTTGATGGAGGGCAAGACAGGCTTCTTGGCCACCCTCTTTGCCAGGGCCTCGATGGAGGGGGGAAAGCGATTGGGGTTATACCCCAGCTTGCGAAAGGCCTCCCGCCAGGGGGCAATGAGGGGGTGCTGGCGCACATCACCGCCGGCCAGTTCCCGGTAGGCCGCCTCCAGCTGGGTTGCCAGCAATTCCTTTAGCGGAGAAGATTCTCCCTGGTTGTCGACATCCCGGGCAACCACAACACCTATGCAAACCTCTGGGAACTGGGCAAAGATTTCCGGAGCTACCCGAAACTGCATAGGAACACCACCCCTTGTTTTTCCCCAATTATACCATAAGGAGAGGAAAATAGGTCGGGTTGCCCCGACCTATTTTCCTGTAAGGGAACAAAACCACTCGACAATTTTGAAACGGATTTCGGGGGTTGAAGGGGCATCCTCCCCATCTTCAACCAGACCCTCCTCGGCCTTGACCTCCCTGGCCGAGGTTCCGTCCACCCGGCAGAGGGGAGGAAAAAGAACACACCACCAATTGCTCCCTGCACCCTCTCCGAGGAAGATCTGCAAGGCCAGGTATTCCCCGGCGGGAAAGGGAATGCCCCTGTATTCCCGGGTGGGAAAGTAGGTGGGACCCAGGCAGAGGGCAACGGGCCCCCCATGACCCCGGCGCTGTAGTTCCCTCCTTGCCGCTGCCCCTATCGCATCCATCTGCTCCTCTACCAGCCGGCAGGCTTCAGCGGCTGAAGTAGCCTGGCTCAAGGTGGGAGCCAGGACCTTCAGGACAGCATCCCGGACGGCCAGCTTTGTTTCCTGATCCTGGGGGGCATCACTGTTAGCCCTGATGTGGAGGCGGAGGACATCCCGGGGCACCTCCTGCCCGGACTGGTTGACAGGCCCTATTCCGGCCAATACCACCACAATTATGAGGAAAAATACCAGCACCCTGGCCATAAAATCCCTCCCTTGCTCTACCCGTCCTAGTGGTTATTATTTCCACCTGGCCAGGGCTTATACACCAAAATATAGGCACCGCCCCGGAGGGCGGTGCCAACGCTTTAGGGAGGAACTCGCTGGTATTATTTTAAATATCGGTAAACTTGGCATCAAGTTCCTTTAACAAGACTGGGAGTGTGGTATACTCCATCTGCTCCGAAGGCAGACGGTGGGGCTCAAAGGGCCCTAAACGGCGCAGGTAGTCGGCCAGCTTGTTGGCCAGCTCCCGGGCCCGGTCAAAGGCCCGATCAGCAAAGAAGTCGACGGGGCCGACCAATTTCCCCCGATTGAGCTGGAAGCCCAGGGCCACTACCCGGGGCGGGCCGTCAAAGCGGGTCGGCATGGCATCTTCGAGCCCGACGGGCATCAGGGGACCACAGTGGGAACCCCGCATCCAGCCTGCCACCAGATGGGGAGTGGCAAAGGGCTCCAGTACCTCGCCGACGGCGGGTAAACCACTCTGGCAGCGGACAATGCAGACAGGATCGTCCTTGCCCACATAGCGGCCGGCTACAAAGGCCAGTTTCTCAGTGCTGGAGACGGCCACCTGCTCTCCATTGCCTTCCTTGCGGTACACGGCCTTTATGCAGTACTCACTGGGCGCCCCGATAAAGGTCAGCATGGTGTACATGTCCTCGGGGAGGGAGAACAGGATCTTCTTTTTCTCCTTCAGGTTGTGGACTTCGAAAACAAAGCCCTTGTGCATTTTCGGGTCAATGACCAGGCCGGCGGTGTTGAAGGGATCGGCAAACATCTTGAAGAGGGGGTAATTCCAGGCCCCCGGTTCCGTCTTGTCGGCCATAAAGATAACAACCGGCTCACTGCCCCGCTCCACAAATTCCAGCTCCGCCACCCCGGGTCCCATACCCCGGACATTGCCGGCAAAGGCATCGGCCAGAAGATCCTGCCCAGCCCCGTAGAGCTTCAATTCCTTGGCCTTGTCGGCACAGCGGGAAAAGGTATCCCAGGCCAGCTGGTGAATCTCGCTGTTGTCGGTACCTTTCTGGTGGGTCATGATGAGCTCCAGGTCATCACCCACAGCCGCCACATAGTAATCGATAAGGGTCCCCTGCTCACAGGCCTCCTGCAGGGAAGTTCTGGCCATAGCCAGCAGTTCAGGGTGAACCTTGCTGTGCCCGGTATAACTCCCCACATCGGCTTTAATCACACTCAGGGTAATTTTTTCCTTCTCCACTTCTCCTCCCCCTTCCCGTGATTATGATAACATAAAGAACTTGTTCTAGTAACTTTAACATACTACTTGCTGCATTAATGTGTTTCATTTCTCCTACTACATTATATTTGCTGTGCTAACTTTTTTTCCTGCTAATCTGGGAGAAAAAATTATACTTTCTGGGAAAGGAGAAAGTTCCCCACCCTTTGCTTTTAATAATCGGCCGTTTCCCCGCCAAAGACCGCTTCTTCCAGGGCCTGGAGGCGCAGTTCCGTTATCACCTTCTCCAGCTTCTGGCGCTGCTCCCGGAAAAACTCTGCCGGCGGCTTTTCCTTGCTCAGGGCAATGCTCAGGTCGGTAAGGAAATTCCTTATAACAGTACTTTCCGATTTATCTGCTACCCGCTGCACCTCCGTGGGAATAAGCATCAGGAGTTTTTCCAGGTCCTTCAGGGCCTTATCTACCCGGTAGTAGTAGCGTTTCCGAGCACAGTCCCTGATTACCACCCCATAGTCGTCGGCATTCCTACCCCGGCTGAGGGCGATGCCGTCCTGGACCATGAGGAGCAGTTTGCGGGCAGTAATTACTTCGTTCCTTACATCAGGTTGCGCCAAGTTCCTCCCCCTTCCTAAGAGAGAAAGTTCTCCCCCACAGCCCTGCAAGAAGGGCAGTCACCGGGAGAACTCCCCCAATACTATCCTGAAGACAAAAAGGTCACAGGCTCCCCTGTTAGGATATCCCTTTTTTGCCTGCCTGTATGACATTAATCCCCACCCGGTCCCTTTCTCCTTAATCTTATGGTGGATAGGTAGATAGTAAAAAAGTGTGCCGGCTAGGAAATCCTGCGCACACCTTCTTCTTTATCCCCGGAAGGCCATAGGGCCAGCCTCATTTTCTCCGGCCCCGGATGACGGGCACCAGTAGGAAGACCAGAAGCCAGATAGCAGCCCCCGCCACAAAGGGAAGCAGGGACTGGACGAGGGCAGGAAAGTCAACGGTTCCTGTCCGGTAATACTGCAGCCCCAGGGCAGCCACCAGGGCACCACCGATAAAACCAAGGAAAGTACGTATAATCTGCATGGCTTCCTCTCCCCCAGCCCTTATACTTCATCGGAGACAAACGGGAGCCCAGAAAGGTTTACCCCAGAAAGCGGAAAATAACCTTCATCAGTTCTTCAATCCTCTCATCCCCATGTCCATGCTGGATGGCATCGGCTACACACCCCTTGGTGTGGCCCTCCAGCAGGGCAATACTGACCTTGTTCAGGGCCTGTTTTATCGCGGCGATCTGGGTTAAGATATCGACACAGTACCTGTCTTCATCGATCATCCGCTGAATACCCCGCACCTGTCCTTCAATTTTCCGCAAGCGACTCAGGAGGTTCTCCTTATCCCCTATATAGCCATGGGCCATCCTACCCTCCCCCTTCCTGGCCGGGCCGGGACTGACCCGCTGGAGCCATTAGCGGGTATAGCGCTGATCAAACCTTTCCAGGTTTAAGGTCTCCCAAATGGTCCGGTAGTGGCTGGAGATGGTACCCGGGGCCACCTGGTACCGGCGGGCCAAATCCTTCTGGGTTACACCCTGCTCGGAAAAGAGGCGGGCAATGGTATAGATCACCGCCGCCGCCCAGGCACTGGCCTTCTTCACCTGGGGACGGGCCTGCTGGCAAAAATCGTACCAGACCCGTTGGGCAGTAGTTACCCAGGCCTTGTTGGCCCCGTTTTCCGCCAGCAGGCGGCTTACTTCCCTATATGAGGGGTCAAAAAGCCTTGGGCGGCTGCCTTTGTTCTCCTTTATGCCCAGGAGGCTGCGGACATTGTCAAAATCAAAATAGGGTTCCCCCCTGTCCCGCCTTTCTTCTTCCAACCGTTCCAGGTCCCTGAGGAGCCTTTCTACCTTCTGCCTCCCTTCGGGGGTACGGCACATCTCCCGGGGGGTCTTGCCGGAAAAGGCGGGTACAGACAGGTCAACCCAGCGGCGGTAGTACTGTTCCAAAACCTGGTTGACCAACTCCTGGGCCAGGGGCCATTCCTGTTCTTCCCCTCCCCCGGCCTTATCTTGACCCTGGAGCCCGAACTGGGGCAGGGATATATCTTCATCCTCCATCAGGGCGGCAATGAGGCTGGGAATTTTATACCCTTCCCGCTTCAGGAATTCCTTCCATGCCTTCTCTCCCTTTTCTTCCTGCCAGGAGAGATAATAGCTGGTTACCAGGGCGAGGATTTCCTCCCGGAGCAGGGGGGTAAACTCCAGGGCCGCCCCGGAAAGCTGGTAAGCATCCCCCACCTTGATGGGCCGGCCCAGCAGTATGGAACCGGTGACAATCCCCTGGGCCAGGTGTCTTTCCTCAATCAGGTATTCCCCGCCTACCAAAAGGTCCTCCAGTACCAGCCACTCCTCGCCGACGGCCAGGGCCCGGAGGAGGGATATATGGGAGGCGGCCCAGTCTTCCAAAAGCTCCCGTTCCATAGGGCCCAATTCCCCTTCCTTCTCAGCCAGGTAGCATTGAATCAGGCTCTTCCCCTGGGACCTCAGGGTATAATCATGGATAAACCAATCGACAAAGGAAACAAAAACCGGCTCATCCAGGGGTTCAAAGAGGTCATCGGCCACAGTGTTCAGGTAGAGCTGGAAGGCCTCTTCACTATCGGGAATAAACCGTTCTTCTTCGGCATAATTCAAAAGTTTATCCTGCAAATCATGGGCCAGCCGCTGCCACTTGTATTTCTGAAAATCTGCTACCCTGTTTTCCTGACAACAATCTATATATTGTTTTCCACTGCCACAGTGGCAGGGATCATTGCGCCCCCACTTCATTACCAACCGCTCCCTTCGGTAATCTCCCCGTTACTCCCCTTTTAGCTACTATACTTCTGCAGAAAGATCCCGATTCCTTTCCTGGGGGGAGTAAATGCTTCCTGGGACAGTGTCCCTTCCCTAAATATTCTACGCCCAGATTATGTCACCGTTACAGAAAATCTAGATAGATATCTTACCACAAGGGGAGCAGCTTTAAAAGTCATTCTCGCTTTTTTATGTCTGGGAGCACATGGCAATCCCCAGGGGAGTCACCAGGAGGGGATTCTTCGGTTTATAAACGGGCAGTTCTGTTTCTCGGGCAATGATATCCTCTGCCCCGGCCAGGCAGCTGGTGCCGCCAACCAGGTAAACTGCCTCTACCGGCACCCCTGCCCGGCGGATGTGTTCCCTGACAATGGTTCCCATTTTTTCGATGACCGGTGTGGCTGCGGCCATTACTTCCCTTCTCCTGGCAGGGTCCAGCTTCATTTTCTCCGCTTCGGTAAAGGAAAGGCCGTAGCGGCCCGACAGGACCAGGCTAATGTGGGTGCCGCCGGTGGGTTCATCGGCGACATAGACAACTTCTCCCCCATGGAACACAGCCACCCCCGTGGTCCCGCCGCCGATATCGACCACCGCCCCGTTCACAACCCCCAGGACCTGGTTGGCTGCCGTAGGTTCGTCGACCACAGTGGTAACTTCCAGGCCTGCCGTTTCCACCACATAGGCGTGGCTCTTGTGGGTTGCCATCCCGGTACCGGGGGGAATGGCTGTAGCCGCCCTCCCCAGCTGTAAACCTGTTTTCTTCTCTATTTCCTCCTTTAAGGCCCTTACCCCTTCCACCGCCCCCCAATAATCGACGACGACGCCATCCCTAACCACCTGGGCAAAGGTCATGGCACCGGCAAGGGGTTGATTGGCTTCATCCAACACCGTAACAACCAGATAAGCCGTTCCCAGATCAACGCCCACCTTAATTTTTCCCGCTCCCTTTAGCGGCCCACTGTCTGCCATCCGTTCTTCCAGCCTGCCAATTAAGGTATTGGCACCGGTAAGCGCCACAGCTACCAACTCCTCGCCTGGTGTCTTGCTTCCCAGCCACCAGGATAATTCTCCCCATCCCAACGGAAACCCTTGCCCAGCAGGCAATCCTGTTCGGGCCCTGGTGCAGCGGGGCAGTCTGTTCCCTTTTCCGGACCCTTATTCGGCCAGGGCCACAAAGTCGGCCAGGCGTTTTACCCCTTCGACAATCTTCTCCATGGAGGTGGCATAGGAAAAACGAATATAGGCATCGGCACCAAAGGCTACGCCCGGCACGGTAGCCACCTGAGCTTCAACCAGCAGGGCTTCGGCAAAACTTAAGCTGTCGGTAATTTCCTTCCCCCTGATGGTGCGCCCGAAATAGGCAGAGACATTGGCAAAGATGTAGAAGGCGCCCTGGGGCCGGATGCAGCTGATGCCCGGGATTGCATTGAGGGCCTCAACCATGTAATCCCGTCGCTTCACAAACTCCTCGACCATGGCAGCGACCGGTCCCTGATCCCCTTCCAGGGCCTCCAGGGCCGCCCTTTGGGCTATGGAACTGGTTCCCGAGGTTACATGGCTCTGGATCTTGCCCATGGCTTTGGCAATCTCCAGATCGGCAGCCGCATAGCCAAGACGCCAGCCGGTCATGGCATAACTCTTGGAGACCCCGTTGACCACCACCGTCCGCCCCTTTATTTCTGCATCGAGCTGGGCAATGCTGACAAATTCCAGGCCATCGTAGATGAGCTTTTCATAAACTTCGTCGGAGATAATATAAACACCCCTGTGCTCCTTCAAAACCTCCACCAGGCCCGCCAATTCTTCCCGGCTGTATACAGACCCCGTCGGGTTATTGGGGCTGTTGAGGATCAGGGCCGCGGTACGCTCAGTTATATTTTCCTCCAGCTGGGCGGGGGTTAGCTTAAAGCCGTCCTCCTCCCGGGTGTCCACGATGACGGGGGTGGCTCCCGCCAATTTGACCAGCTCCGAATAGCTGACCCAGTAGGGGGCAGGAATAATAACCTCATCCCCTTCATCGGCCAATACCAGGAGGGCATTGGCCAGGGCCTGCTTGGCCCCGGTGGAAATAATGATCTGGTTCATTTCGTAGTCCAGGCCATGGTCCCGCTTCATTTTCTTAGCGACGGCCTGGCGCAGTTCCGGAATACCGGCGGCAGCCGTGTAGCGGGTAAAACCCTCCTTGATGGCCCTGATACCCGCCTCGCCGATATGGGCCGGGGTATCGAAATCCGGCTCACCAACGGTAAAACTAATAATGTCTATTCCCTGGCGGCGCATTTCCTGGGCACGGGCGTTCATGGCCAGGGTCGGGGAATCCCCGATCATCCTCGCCCTCCTTGCCAACCTGTGTTCCACGGTAAAAACCTCCCTCGCAAAATTTCTCTACTTCCCCTAAGGCCAAAAACTACACCCTATATTCCCCAATTGCTGCAGATTACATTTCTGCACTGGCCGGCCCCTTCCCTCCCGGCTGAAGCCAAATAAATAAAAAACCTCCCAGTTTAAGGAGCAATGGAACGGGAAGGTACTGCCGGCCGCCAGCCCAGCAAGAAAAACATGGCCGCCCTACCTTCTCCGGGGGCGGTCACTGTCAGGCAGCAGCCCCGGGCGCCCAAACCCTACTACACCCTTCGAGCTGCTTATATCTTAAGCTCCAGTCAGCGGCCTTTGCCAACCATGGCCCAGGCCAGCTACAGCTTTAACCCCTCCTCCTATTCTTCCCCCAAACCCAGTTGTTCATAAAGGATGTGGGCCAGGGAACCGCTTCCCTGGCGGGCCAGGATCCGGGCGTATTCCCCATCGAGGAAGTCCTGAAAGATCTCTTCCCCCGTTCCCCCATCCAGCAGGCCCGATTTGGGAATACTGCGCCGCATCTGCCGCAGGATTTGCTGCCAGAAGATGGCTTCAAACTCCTGGCAGGCTTCCAGGAGTTTTTCCTTTCCCTTTCTCTGCTTGTCCACCCCTTGGTTGGCAACCTTTGCCCCTTCACCGGCTGGATACAGGGCAGGTGGCAAATTAACGGTCATGGTTTTTTACCTTCCTTCCCAGGACAAACTCAGATCCTACAACCACATTGGCCAAAAGCTGGGCAATTACCAGGGCGACGGCGCCACCCAGCAGGGCCGCAAAAAGTTCCGGTGTCACCAAGGTAGCGGCCAGAGGCCGGGGCAGGTGCAGGAGAAAATTCACCCCTCCCGCCAGTATGGCATATTTCCCTATGCCCCCGGCCAGCAGGGCTGCATAGCGGCCTGCCAGGGGGCTGAGCCAGGCAAAGAGGAGCACATAGGCGGCATTGGCCAGGACCAGAAAGGGTAGGGCCGGTGCCAGAACCGGGGACATCAGTTCCCAGGCCAGGGCCACCCAGGGGGCCAGTACCCCCATGAGGAGCCCGGCAGCCGGTCCCACGAATATGGTGCTTAAGAGGAGCATGGCATTCAATGCCGGCCCCCGGCACTGGGGGGGAAGGCCCAGGGCCTGAATGGCCAGGGTTATGGCCGCCAGTACTGCCGTCCGGGTTATAAACTGTGCCTTCACCGTCCGCCACCTCGCATCGCACCGGCTAGCTCACCCTCGGGATAAGGCCACTACCTTATCTATATGCTTAACGGCGGAGATTATTCGCCATCCCCAGCATCTCATCGGCGGCCTGGATGGCCTTGGCATTGATCTCATAAGCCCGTTGGGCAATAATCATGTTCACCATCTCTTCCACAACCTGCACATTGGCCATTTCCAGGTAGCCCGAGGCTAGGGTACCGCAGTTCTCCCCTGGTATCAAACCCTCTTCCATGGTTCCTGCCGCTCCAGTATCCCGGTAGAGGTTGCGGCCGATGGCTTCCAGGCCGGCGGGATTGCTGAAGGTGACCAGGGTAATCTGATCCCCCTCTTCCCGCTCCCCGTCCAGGAGGTAGGTTATGGTGCCATCGGGGCCGATGCTGATATCCTGGGCTTCGGGGGGAATCATTATTTCCGGCACCAGGTAATAGCCATCGCTGGTAACCAGATAGCCATCGGCATCCAACTTAAAACTCCCGTCCCGGGTGTAGGCCGTGGAGCCGTCGGGGAGTTCCACCTCAAAAAAACCCACCCCTTCGATGGCTACATCCAGGGGGTTCCCCGTTTCCTGCAGGCTGCCGGGGCTGAATAACCGCTGGGTAGCCACCGGGCGGACCCCATGGCCCACCTGCAGCCCCACCGGGGCACCGCCAATGCCCTCCCCCGCCCCTGCTGCCCGCAGGGTTTCATAGAGGAGGTCCTGGAATTCAACCCGGCTCTTTTTAAAGCCCGTGGTATTGACATTGGCCAGGTTATGGGCAATCACATCTATATTCAACTGCTGGGCCCGCATCCCGGAACCAGCCGTCCAGAGGGCGCGCATCATAACCCCTTCCTCCCTTCTTCACAGCCAAATCCACCATTTTTGCGCTATTTTGAAACTGCTGCCTCCGTCCTTCGGCAGCAGAGGGGCCTCTGTCAAGCAGTCCAGCCCCGCAAACTTATCGTACCCTACCCACTTCATTGACGGCCTTCTCCAGGGTTTGGTCCTGGGTCTGGAGGGCCTTTTGGTTGGCCTCATAGGCCCGTATACCGGCGATCATTTCCACCATGGCCGTGACGGCATTTACATTGGCCTGCTCCAGGGCCCCTTGAATTATCCGGGGTTGGTCTACGGCTGATCCCGGTGTGGACGCCGTGTAGAGGCTGTCCCCTTCCTTGGTGAGCTCTGTCCCGGGGGGAAAGTCTACCACCAGCAGCTGCTCCAC
>LFSN01000022.1:3213-8750 GCA_001513125.1 Clostridia bacterium DTU030 | reverse complement strand
GTCACCAGCTCACCACCGGGCCCCTCCTTAAAGCTGCCATTTCTCGTGTACCGCCGGCCCCGGGGGGTGTTTACGACAAAAAAGCCTTCCCCATCCAGGGCAAAATCAAGTTCCCGGCCGGTTTCCTGCAGGTTTCCCTGGCCTAGGCCCGTCACCACCTCTTCCAGGAAAACCCCCGTCCCCAGGGTGCCGACGGGAGCCGGGGGAGGGCTTGTCCCCATCGGACTGGGAGCACCATCGTTGAGCCGGTACAAAAACAGCTCGGGAAAGGCAGCAAAGGTGGGGATATCCTTCTTAAAGCCGGGGGTATTGACATTGGCCAGATTGTTGGCACTGACATCCTGGGCCCGGAGTTGGGCTACCATGCCGCTGGCTGAAGTGTAGAGGCCACGAATCACCCTCAGGTCACCTCCTTTCCACAAAGTCCAAGGACCATCTACTTTCAAAGGCAAACTTTCCGAATTAGCTGCTCACAACCTGGTGCAGGCTTCTGACATTGCCCCGCAGGTTGAGGGATTCAAAACTATCCAGGGCCTTGCCGGTACCCAGGGCTACACAGGAAATAGGGTCCTCGGCCACATGGATGGGCAGCCCCGTCTCCTGGGCCAAGAGCCTGTCCAAACCATGGAGGAGGGCTCCCCCTCCCGTCATCATGACACCCCGGTCCATAATGTCGGCAGCCAGCTCCGGCGGGGTCTTCTCCAAAACTGCCTTCACCCCATCGACAATGCTGGCCAGGGGCTCCACCATGGCCTCCAGGGTTTCTTCCGAGGTTATCCGGATATTCTTGGGCAGGCCTGTGACCAGATCCCGCCCCCTGATATCAATACTGCCGTCCCGGCCATGGGGATCAGCAGTGCCGATATTGATCTTCACTTCCTCGGCAGTCCGCTCCCCGATCATAAGGTTGTACACCCTTTTTACATAACGAATAATGCTGTCATCGAAATCATCGCCACCGATGCGGAGGGACTGGCTCAAGACAACCCCGCCCAGGGACATCACCGCGATATCGGTGGTGCCTCCACCCACATCCACCACCATATTGCCGCTGGGCTCGCTAATATCGAGACCGGCACCCAGGGCTGCAGCCAGGGGCTCTTCTATTAAATAGGTTTTCCTGGCCCCGGCCCGCATAGCAGCTTCCACCACGGCCCTTTTTTCCACCGTGGTCACTCCCGAGGGAATACAGACCATGATCCGGGGTCGTAAAAACAGGCGGCGGCCGCATACCTTGCTGATAAAATGCTTCAACATGCCTTCGGTAATATCGTAATCGGCGATGACACCATTCTGCAGGGGACGTATGGCAACAATGTTGCCCGGAGTGCGCCCGATCATGCGGCGGGCGGCTTCACCCACAGCCAGCATGCGGTTGGTATCCTTCTCGATGGCAACGACCGTTGGCTCCTGGAGGACTATTCCTTTACCCTTCACATAGACCAGGATGCTGGCCGTCCCCAGGTCTATGCCTATATCCATGGGAAAAAACATCAATCCGACCCCTTTCCTCCATATTCCCACCTCTTCCAGTATTCTATTCTACCTTTTCCTTTCTTTTCCTCTTTTTTCAGGAGCCAAGATCCAGATATTTCTTCCGGGTTGCTTCTCCCCCCCGAATGTGGCGTTCCGCTTTGTTTATATCAAGGATGTGGCGGACCTGTTCGGCCAGCTGGGGATTAATGATGGGAAGGCGTTCCGTCAGATCCTTATGGACTGTACTCTTGCTGACCCCAAAGGCGTTGGCTGCCTGCCGCACTGTAGCCTGTGCTGCCACCAAAAATTTGGCTATCTCCAGCACCCTCTGGTAGATATGATCCTTCATGGCTCCTTTCCCCCCTCGCAAACTTTAATTAATGTATATGCAGGGGCAGGGAAATAATGTCTCCCGCCCCTGCGGCCGGCATCCCGGAAAGGACCTTATCAGCTCCCATCCATCCGCTCCGGGTCCGGCAGGTACTCTAGGGGATCAACAGCCTGTCCATTGCAGCGTAATTCAAAGTGGAGATGGGATTCCGGGTATAAGTCGCTCTCCCCCACCAGGGCGATTACCTCCCCCTGGGCTACATAGCTACCGACTTCTGCCCGGACATCCTGGCAGTGGCTGTATCTGCTTTCCCAGTGGGAACCATGGGTCAGGACTACCACCTGGCCGAGGAGGGGGTCCTGGTAGACAGCAGCCACAACCCCATCCAACACCGCCTGGACGGGCGTATCCAGGGGGGCAGCCAGATCTATGCCGGTATGGTAACGCCAATCGCCAAGGGCTGGATGCTGTCGCCAGCCAAAGTCTGCCGCAAGGGGGGCGATGACGGGGTTAATGGGCTTCCCCGGCAGGGGAGGCAGTTCTTCCTCGACCAGCGCCGCTACTTCCCCGGCAGCTTCTTCTTCCCCTTCCACCGACTCCTCGGAAACAAGAACAGGCTCAGCCGTGACAGCTTCTACCTCCTCGCCCCCTGTCGCCGCCCCTTCTTCCGGGGGCAGCTGGACTTCTACTTCCCCGGACTGTTCCAACTGTCCCGGGGGCGCTCCCGTCACAGCATCCAGTTCCTTTAAATCCTCCCAGGGCTCTGGCTCACCCATGGGTCTGATGCCGTAGGCAAGATAAAAGATTCCCGACACGGTAACGGCGGCCATCAGAAGCAGGGAAAGATAGAGTATGCCCTTGCGGGTTAAGGACCTGCTCCAGGGAAGGCGTTTGGAGACGGAGCGGAGGGAGACCCGGGCTGCCTTCATCCCCCTTTGCCACCTTTCCCGGTAGCCTTTGAAGGGCAGCCTGTCGGCCAGCCACTCCCGGAAATACTTAACTTTAATTGCCATATTTTTCACCTCCGCCTATATTTTGTCCAATTTGGCGGACAATATACTTGTCCCATCCCTTCCCTGCAAAAGTCCCATAATACTCTGAAAATAACTTCCGACACTCTATAGCCTGCTACCAGCAGTAACTGCAAATATCGTTGCAGCACTATAAAATCGATCATTGCCTAAATACGCTCCGCCAGAAATGCTTTCTTAGATAAAGCTGGACACTTTGCCGCCGGCACCGCGAGCGCGGCCGCCCTTTCTGGAAGTTAGAGGTTGGAGGTTCCAATTTCCAACTTCCAACCTCCGAAGGCTGTCGCCGGCTTTGCAAAGTAGCCAGCCTTGTGCTAAAAACAGCTTTGGTGCCGAATGCCGGAAGTACCCCGTGGAGGGGTACTTCCGGCAAACGGCGGTATGAAATCCCAAAGGTTCCTGAACTCGCTAAACAAGGAACCAAAGCACTAGTATCGGTTACCGATATGAAAGTCCATTTAGAAAATGAAAAAAGCGTGCCTTCGCACGCTCAAGTTCCTTTTATCACCGTCTCCTGTTACGAGAACAACTTAACGGGCACTATGCGCCCCGCTACCTCCCCCTGATGGGTGTAGAGTTCCGGCTGCGCAAACCGGGCCAGGGCTGGGGGCAAATCTCCAGGCAGCAGGCCCAGCTCCCGGAGGAGCTGGATAACCACCGGTGCCAGGGCCCGGTCTGAACCATCCTCAATCTTAACGGCTATGCCCCAGCCCCGGTCGGGAATCCCAAGGCAAAAGAGGGCCTCGGCCCCGTCCTTGGCCACTATTTTACCTGCACAGGCCTCCAGCAGGGCAGTAGTAAAGCGCCCTTCACCGGCCAAAAGTTCCGGATACCGGGCCATGGCGGCGGCAATGGCCTCCATCCCCTCCCGCCAGCTCCCTTTCTCCCCCTCCGGCCGGGCAAGTTTAGCATAGGACAGGGCAATATTGTAGAGGGGCACGGCAAAGACGGGAACCCCGCAGGTATCCAGCCCGGTAATTATATCTTCGAGCGCCACTCCCGTCAGCCGGGCGACGGCCGCCAGCATCTCCTGCTGCACGGGATGTTCCAGCCGGGTGTAGCTGGAAATGTCCCAGCCCTTGTACCGGCTGATGGCCAGCATGCAGGCATGTTTCCCGGAGCAGGCATTGTGCCGCGGTCCCGGTTTTTCCCCCGCCGCTGCCAGGGCCTGGGCTGTGGGCCTGTGGAAGGGCCGGTGAACACCGCACTGGAGGTGATCTTCCGTCAGTCCCACCCGCTCCAAAATAGCCACTACCTGTTCCTGGTGCACAGGCTGGCCGCTGTGGGAAGCACACATGACCGCCACCTGGGGCAGGGAAAACTTGTAAGCTCCTGCCGCACCGGAAGTAAAGAGGGGGAGCACCTGCAGGGGCTTGGCCCCGGAACGCAAATAGGTAAGCCGGGCCGGTTCCCCAGCCGAGTAGAGGATTTCTCCTCCTTGGTTTACAACCACCACACTGCCGTAATGGCTGCTTTCTACCATATTACCCCGATAGACTCTGGCTACTACCGGCAGTCCCATGGCAATCCCTCCTCCCTCTTCCTTTCGACCCCAAGGGGCAGTTTTCCTTTGCCAATTTGACAACCTCCTATGCGTCCCTTTACAACACCAACGAAAGGATGAAAACTAACAATCCAACACTTCAAGCAAAGCGACACTGCGATGACTCTATCTATCTTCATATTGGGCTGGCCACTTTGCAAAGCCGGCGACTGAGCACGGCCGCCCGACGTTTTTTGGCGTCTGTTCAAAGGGCGGCCGCGCTCGCGGAGCCGGCGACAAAGTGGCCAGCCTTGCTAAAAACAGCATTGCTAGCATAGCAATATTGCAAGCAATGAGCGGCAATAGTGTCTACTGGACACACCAAAAAATATTCCCGGGCCCTTGGCCCGGGATAAGTCAAGAATTTTGAATTATCACCAAGTCTTCCACCTGTGGTTTAGGCCGTTGCCCCCTTGGCCGCATCCTGTGCCTGGGCCCGGCGCTTCTGCACAAGCCAGATCAGGGCCAGCAGGGCAAAGCCGATCAGGTCAGTATAGCCGCCGGGATCCACCATGAGGACCCCGCCAATAAAGAGGAGCAGCCGCTCCCAGGCCTTACCATGGGTAACGAAAAACCCGGTACTCGCTCCACCGATCCCCAGCATGCCGATAATGGCTGTCAAGAGAGCCCTGATGATGCCAAGGGGTGTAACGTCTACCAGCACCAACACCGGGGAAAGGACAAAGATGTAGGGCACCAGATAGGCGGCAAAACCCAGCTTAAAGGCCTCAAAGCCGGTACGAATAGGATTGGAGCCGGCAATACCAGAACCGGCGAAGGCGGCCAGGGCCACCGGTGGGGTAATGTCGGCCACAATGCCGAAGTAAAAGACGAAGAGATGGGCGGCAATGGGGGGAACTCCAAGGGAAATGAGGGCAGGCGCGGAAACTGTCGCCTGGATAATATAGTTGGCCGTGGTGGGAACACCCATGCCCAAAACCAGGGAAGTTAACATGGTAAAGACCATGGTCAGGTAAATATTGCCCCCGGCCAGTTTCACAATCCCCCCGGCCAGTTTAACCCCCAGTCCCGTCAGGGTTACAATCCCGACAATTATCCCGGCCGAAGCACAGGCGGCCACAACGGGCAGGGCCGACCGGGCCCCTGTCTCCAGGGTTTTTATAATATCCCAGAGGCTCATCCGGGTCTCCTTCAA
>LFSN01000022.1:0-3176 GCA_001513125.1 Clostridia bacterium DTU030 | reverse complement strand
ACCAGGAAATAGACAATACCAACAATAGGGGTAGCCAAAAACCACTTTTCTTTCAAGAGTTTACGCCAGTTGGGAAGCTGGTGTCGGGGCAGGCCTTCCAACCCCGTCCGCTTGGCTTCAAAATGAACAGTTATAAAAATGCCGGTAAAGTACAAAACGGCAGGAATGGCCGCCGCGAGGGCAATCTGATAGTAGGGTATATTGGTAAACTCAGTCATGATAAAGGCTGCCGCCCCCATAATGGGAGGCATGAGCTGTCCCCCGGTGGATGCCGCCGCCTCCACCGCCCCGGCAAACTCCGGCCGATAGCCGATACTCTTCATGAGGGGAATAGTGACGGAACCCGTACCTACTGTATTGGCTACGGAGCTTCCCGATACCGTTCCCTGGGCAGCACTGGCAATAACGGCTGCCTTAGCCGGCCCCCCGGTGGCATATCCCGTCAGCCCTACAGCCAGTTCCGTCAGCCAATCTCCGATCCCGGTGCTCTTTAGGAAGGCCGCGAAAATCATGAAGAGAAAGATGAAGGTTGAGGAAACCTTGATGGGAACACCGAGGATGCCCTCGGCACTGATCCAACTATGGGTGGTAATGCGCAGGATGGAAAAACCCCGGTGGGATAAGAAGCCGGGAAAATAAGGCCCGAAATAGCCATAGAGAAGAAAGAAGGTGGCCAGTACAACTACGACCGGGCCTGCCAGCCGGCGGGTAGCTTCCAATACCAGCAGGATGGCAATAATGGAAATGATCATGTCCATCCTGGTAAAGGCACCGGCCCGCATTATCAAATCCCGATAGTAAATTACATGGTAGATGGCTACCACAGCACTCAGGGCGGCCATAATGTAATCATACCAGGGGATAGTATTGCTGCGTGTGCCCCGCCTCATGGGATAGAGTAAGAAAATAAGAAGCAAGGCTACGCCCACATGGGGGGCCCGCTGCAGGGTGGGGGGAAAGACACCAAAGGCAGCAGTGTACAGCTGAGCCAGGGACCATACTACGGCCACAACAAAAACAAATTTACCCACCGGCCCTGTCAGCCGCCGGTAATCGTACTCCCGGTCATATTTAGCCAAAACCTCTTCTTCATTTATTACCCCCTCCTGCGGTGGGATCTTTACATCTTCTGCAGCCATACTTCAACCTCCTTTACAGCGTAATCCTTAAACAAAATCGGCAATGGCCTTTGCCTTCCTACCTTGCCTTGCCGCAGGAAAACACTAGGAGGGGGCCGGTGAGGGCAGCCGGCCCCCAAAAGGTTCTTTTATTTGAGAACTCCCTTTTCCTTCAGGTAGCGTTCGGCTCCGGGGTGGAAGGGCGTCGTAACACCATCGGCGGCCTTTTCCAAGGAGATCTGGTCGCCCCGGGCGTAGGCCTTGGCAATCTCCGGCTGCCCCTCATACATGGCCTGGGTCAGTTTGTAGACAATATCTTCGGGAATATCGTTGCGGACGTACATCACTGCCTGCAGGGCAACGGTTTGGACATCCTCATCCTGGCCCTTGTAGGTCCCGGCAGGGATCGTATGGGGTGCTACCAGAGGATATGCCTCTTGAAGCTTCTCCAGATATTCCCCGGTAATTTCTAAAAGTTTAATATCCCGGACGGTGATCACGTCCTGGATAGCCGCCGCCGGTGCTGCCAGCACGTTGAAGGCAGCGTCGATATGGCCGTCCTTGAAGAGATCCACAGCGTCGGCAAAGGTGGCAAAGTTAGGCTCAATATCGTCGTAGGAAAGGCCGTAGGCAGCCAGGATCGCCCGGGTGGTCACTTCGGTCCCACTGCCAGGAGGTCCTACGGCAACCCGTTTTCCAGCCAGATCGGCAATGCTATCAATACCACTGTCGGCGGCTACGAAACCTTGGATGATTTCAGGATAGACCACACCCATGGCGCCCCAATTCTTCTCCACCGGCTCTGTTTCAAAGTCCCCTTCATCATGCCAGGCCGAATGGGCAATATTATTCATGGCCATCCCCAATTCCGCCTCACCGCTGGACAGGAGCCGGATATTCTCCACCGAAGCACCCGTGGCCTGAATAGTCACGTTTACTTCCTCGACCCATTCACTCATCACGTTGGCAATGGCCCCACCCAGGGGATAGTAGGTGCCGCCGGTACCACCGGTCCCCATGAGGAGTTCCATTACCTCGCCTGCAGCCTCGCCGTTGCCCTCAACTTCCCCCGCCGGTTGGCTGCAACCGGCCATGACCAAAATAAACGCCAGAGCAAGGGTAAGGAATACCACCAGCTTTCTTCTTTTCATCGCGCGCTACCCCCTCAGTGATAATTTTCTCTCCCAGGAACAACCACAAAACATTGTCCCTCTTTAGCCCCTCCCACCTCCCTTTGCCCGGTTTCCGCCAGACCTAACCCCTATCCGGATAACCGTTGGGATACTTGAAAACCTTCCCCTCCCAGTTGCGGATCAGGACATAATCCTTGCCCATGGAAACCAGGTAGTTGGGCACAATGGGAGTCTTGCCGTGGCCTTCAGGGGCATTGATGATGTACCAGGGAATGGCCAGTCCAGAGGTGTAGCCCCGGAGGTATTCCATAATCTCCATGCCGTCCTGGACGGTGGTGACAAAATGGGAGGTCCCCTTTACCGATTTGGCATGGAAGATGTAGTAGGGCCGGACATGGATCTTCAGGAGCTCGTGATTCAATTTCTTCATGACATGGGGATCATTATTTATCCCCTTCAGGAGGACCGCCTGGTTCCCCAGGGCGATCCCCGCCTTGGCCAGCCGCCGGCAGGCTTCCAGGGCAGCCGGAGTAACCTCCTTGGGATGGTTGAAGTGGGTATTGAGATAGAGGGGATGGTGCTTCTCCAGCATGTCGCACAGTTCCTGGGTAATCCGCATGGGCATGGTGACGGGCGTCCGGGAACCGATGCGCTTTATCTCCACATGCTCAATGGCATCCAGCTCGGAAAGGATCCAGTCGATGGTCTCATCGGACAGGGTGAGGGGATCGCCGCCGGTAATGAGGACGTCCCGTATCTCCGGATTCTCCCTGATATAGTCAATGGCCGCCTGGATCTCTTCCTTTTTGGCCGGCAGGTCCACCTCACCGATGTTCCGCCGCCGCTGGCAGTGCCGGCAGAACATGGCACACTGGTTGGTCACATTGATGATGAGCCTGTCGGCATAGCGGCGGGTGATGCGGGG
>LFSN01000031.1 GCA_001513125.1 Clostridia bacterium DTU030 | reverse complement strand
ACTTATTTTTATCTTAAGGAACCAACTTTTAAGGAGATTAAGAAGGCCTTGCAGGGAGAGGGAGGGAGAAAGGTGGTGATTAGGCAAGCAGCTGGCAGTGGCTGAACCAAATTTCTATCCTTTGATCAAAGAAGGAGGTCGTTGATAGATGTGCGCATGCAATTGTAATCATCAACCGCAACCTAACAGCGAGTATGCTCGCCTGGCAGAACTGCTGGAGGAGTACAAGGGGCAAAGGGGGGCTTTAATACCGGTCTTGCAGCAGGCCCAGGATATTTTCGGCTACCTGCCGGAACCGGTACTGCAAAAGATAGCTGAACATTTCCGACTGCCCCTGAGTCAGGTTTATGGTGTTGCTACCTTTTATGCCCAATTTCACCTCGAACCCCGGGGCCGGCATGTAATAAGGGTCTGTCAGGGTACGGCCTGCCACGTTCGGGGAGCGGCCAAGATATTGGAGCGGGTAGAGCGGGAACTGGGCATCAAGCCTGGGGAAACAACGGAAGATCTGCGCTTTACCATTGAACCGGTAGCCTGCCTTGGTGCCTGCGGTTTGGCTCCTGTTATGATGGTAAACGACGACACCCATGGCCGCTTGACGCCTGATATGATTCCCGGGATTCTTGACAAATATGAATAGCAGAAATGGAAGAACTGTCCCTTCATATCCTGGATTTAGTCCAGAATTCTATAAGGGCTGCTGCCACCCGGGTAGAGATACTGATTGAAGAGCATATAGCTGAGGATCTTTTCCTCTTTGAGGTGAAGGATAACGGGCAGGGGATGGCTGGGGAATTGGTGCGGGAGGTGTTGAACCCCTTTACTACTACCCGCACTACCCGTAGGGTGGGACTGGGCCTTTCTCTCTTGGATATGGCCGCCCGCCAGTGCGACGGCGGGGTTGAAATAGATTCAGAGCCTGGTAAAGGTACCAGGGTCCGGGCTGTTTTTCGATACAGCCATTGGGACCGGGCACCCCTTGGCGATATAAAGACCACTCTGGTGACCATAATAGCGGCCAATCCTGAGCTGGAGCTGGTATATGTGCACCGGGTGGATGGACGCCACTTTCGTCTGGATACCGAAGAGATCAGGGAGGTACTGGGAGGGGATATTCCCCTCAATGATATGGCTGTGCTGGCTTGGTTAGATGATTATCTGGCCCGGGGTCTGGCCGAATTGTATGGAGGTGAAGAGCAATGACTGCCTTAAAGAATCTGGAAGACTTGCGGAAATTGCGGGAGAAGGTTAAGGACGATTTAAACGAGCGTTTTGGCGGCGAGATCAAGATTATTGTCGGTATGGGGACCTGCGGCATTGCTGCAGGAGCCAGGGAAGTTATGGCCGCAATCCTCAATGAACTCCGGACCCGCAATATTAACGCGACAGTGACTCAAACGGGATGTATTGGCATGTGTGAAAAGGAGCCCCTGGTGGACATCGTACGTCCCGGTGAGCAGAGGATTACCTATGGCCGGGTTACTCCCAAGGATGCTAAACGCCTGGTTGCCGAACATGTCTTGCACGGACGAGTAGTGGAAGATCTCGTTGTAGCCAGATTTGAAGAATAGGGGATATTTTGTAGAGGAGGGGATGGTAATGGAACTGGTTCGTGCCCATATCCTGATTTGTGGTGGTACCGGTTGTACCTCATCGGGTTCCAGGGCTGTCCGCGAAGCACTGGAAGCAGAATT
>LFSN01000052.1 GCA_001513125.1 Clostridia bacterium DTU030 | reverse complement strand
TCAGTACATCGGCCTGGCTGTTTTCGGCTCCGGCGTAAATAAATTCTTTGATGGCATCGGTAGTCCTCTTCCTCCAGGTGCGGATTCTTATAGCCGTAGGGCTGGTCCTGGCTGTGCTTCTGGTGCGCCATCGCTATACCCCGCGTCATCTTTTATCCCTCTGCCGGGAAACCGTCCAGGTAAAAATCCTCCTCCTCGTACTGGGCATTTTTTTCTTTAAACAAACGATTTTGACAACCGGGGCCGTAGCCAGCCTTTCCTATTTTTTGCAGACCCTGGCCGTGCCGGAATTCGTCGTTTTAGGCATATTCGCCCTGCTGGTGGGCTTAATTACGGGTACAGTTTCTTATTCCATGGGCATTATTTTTCCCGTAGTGATGGCTGCTACCGGTGGTCAGATAAGTATGCCCCTGGCGGTATTTGTTTTTATAGCCGGTTTTACGGGGGCCATGTTTACGCCCATGCACCTCTGCCTGTCCCTGACGGTCGATTTCTTCCGCGCCGACCTGCGGCAGGTTCTGCGGATGCTGGTGTTACCTGAAGCAGCCCTTATCGCCATCGCCGCTACCGTGTATATAATCACCGTTTAACCGGAACAAATACCTCCCCCTGTCGTCAATAATATAGAGAAAACATTAGGGAGGTATTGTCCGTGCTCCAGCCTTTAAAACCCTTTAAATTCCTGGCCCTGGCCGTTTTCTTTGGTTTGCTGGCCGGGCTCTTTACCGGTGCCGCCCCTGCCGGCGCCGAAGGCATCCATATTTCTGTGGACGGCCGGGAACTGGCCCTGGATGAGCCGCCTATAATCCAGGACGGCCATGTCCTGGCTCCTGTCCGCGCCCTGGCCGAAGCCCTCCAGGCCACGGTAACCTGGAACGAAGGGACCAGTGAGGTAATAATCACAGGGCCGCGAATGACCCTTAAGATGGTCGCCGACAGCAGAGACGTATACAGGAATAAGGAACGGTTATCCCTAGCCGTACCTGTGCAGATACGCAACGGCCGTGTCTTGGCTCCGGTACGCTTCCTGGCGGAATCCCTGGGCGCCGAAGTATCCTGGAATGCTATAACTCTGACGGTAGCCATTACTACCCCGTCACCCGCACTGGCGGAGCGGGTGTACTCCGCGCCTTTCCCGGCCAGGGTGGCCTTCACCAGTGGCGGTATCCTTTATCTTCTGGAAGGTAGCCATGCCGGGGCCGCACCGGTGCAGGTAACTAAAGAAGACACCGTGGCAACCATCCTGGGCTGGTCCTACGACGGCAGGTGGCTGGCCTTCATGTTACGGGAAAAACAGGAAGAGGGGGCCGCCAAGCCCTACCTCTGGGTGGTCAGGGCCGACGGGAGCGACGCCTTCCAGGTTGACCCGCGTCCGGTGCTGGTTGAAGCGGCCTGGTCACCGGTCGCCAATATCCTGGCTTATACAACCCAGGGTCCCGGCGGAGGCTATGCCCCGGACATGAACTTGAAGCTGGCCGCCATCCAAGACGACGCCAGTGCCCGGATTACGACTCTGCTACCGGACGGAAGCGAAACGGTAGAAGACTTTGCCTGGGCGCCGGACGGCAAGAGCCTGGCCATATCCCTGCCGCGCACTGAAAATAAGCCCCTGCGTATCGACCGCCTGACCTTAGCGGGCGAGCGCCATAATTTGCTTACCCTGGGTGAGGCCGGGACAGCGGTGGATGAGATCTATTTCAGCTATGCCATAGGGTTAAAGTGGTCCCCCAACGGCCGCTACCTGGCCTACTACCTGCACTACAACGCGGCTTCCCTCTCCACTGACGGGGTGCCCCTCCAGGTACTGGACTTAGATAATCCCGGCCGCTCTCTTAACCTGGGTACCTGCCTGCCCTACCGCCAGTGGCTGGCCTGGTCCCCGGACGGCAACAAACTCGCTTTTATCCAGGGCAGCGGCCGGGAAGCGACGGCCAACAAGCGCTTGTGTATTGTCACCCTGCCGGAGGGCAACATCGATTTTTACGACCAGCCCGGCCGGGTGGATAGCCAGCCCCTATGGCTGCCCGCCCCGGACGATGGTGTCCTCTTCTGCCGTGGCCTGGAAACGACAGCCTGGGAAGGCAAACAACTATCCGGGGTGCTGGTAAGCGATCACCGCATCTGGCTGGCAACGGGCGACGGCCAGGCCCGGCCCCTGACAGCCAGTACACCCGATAACGCCGACTACTACCCCTCCATCTCCCCGGACGGGCAGGACCTTTATTTCCTGCGCCTGGACCCATCTCAAGGCGGCTCTCTGTACCGGCAGCCCCTGGACGGCGGACCGGCGGTAGAGCTGGTACGAAACTTAGGCGGCACAGCCGGCTACTACGGCAATTACTACCCGGCCTGGATAAGCATCTATCACCTGGATAAAAAAATTAAGGCCACCGGTAAGCTGGTGGTCAGCAACGTTGAAGGTCGTCACTTTGAACTGGAAACCGGCACTGGCCGCCTGGTGCTTTTACCGGAGGAAGGCTCCACGGGCGTGGCTAAAGACCTGGAAAAATACGCCGGTCAGGTGGTGATGGTTATCGGCACCCTCACCAACGAGTCTAATATTTACATGCGGGGGGCCATCATGCGGGTAAACTCGGTCATGCCGGTACAATCCCCCACCCCGGCGAATAACAACGAGGAAAACCTCGTTGCCGGTATCGACTCCTTCACTATCGCTCCACCCGACCTGGTAATCAAGGGAAAAAAACTGGCCCGGGTGGAAATCTGGGCCGTACCCACCGGGACGGGGATAACCGAAAAGGATTATACCCTCCTCGGCCAGGCCACCCGGCAAGCTGCTGCCGGCGGCGAGGAAGTCTGGACCTTCCCCATCCCCCGGACAACTATCCTGGCGACTGAAATTTTTGCC
>LFSN01000126.1 GCA_001513125.1 Clostridia bacterium DTU030 | reverse complement strand
AGGCCCCCCGAGATGAGGAGGCTCACCTTCCTTTTTGCCCCCTTCTGCTCCAAAAAGCGCACGGCCCGGCAGAGGGCAAAGATGGTGGGCAGGCAGAAATCATCGGCCAGGATGGGAGGCCCTCCCTTGGTGGCCGCCTGGGCCCCGTCGATGGCTATGAAGTCGATCCGGCCCTGGAGGGCAAAGTCCAGGTCCCTTTCCAGGTATTTTCCCGGGGCGAGCTTTATCCCGATGGGGACACCGCCGGTGACCTCCCGGAGGTATGCCACCAGCTCCCGCAGGTCGGCGGCTGTTTCGATACCCGCCTGGCGGGATTCGGTGACGGCATCCTGGCCCGGCTTTAGGCCCAGCTGCCGGCGCAGTTTATCGTCCATATCCCTGGCCTTCATCAGGTGGCCCACACCGGCCAGGGCCCCTTGCCCGAACTGGATCTCGATGGCGTCGCTCTGCCGGAGGATTTTTTCCTCCTTGCCCCAGGAACTCCGGTTGTACTGGAGAATCAATTTCTCCGCCGCCGCCCGTTCTGAAGGGAGGAAGGGTCC
>LFSN01000085.1:8702-12236 GCA_001513125.1 Clostridia bacterium DTU030 | reverse complement strand
AGCAATGGCAGAAAACCCTGGGCATTGTCCTGACCGCAGCGGCGGTGGCGGCGGCAGCGCCCCCGGCGGCAGGAGCCGGGGAGCCGGAGCAGCCCCTGCCGGTGGAGGTGGTACATTCGGATCCTGATACCCCCGTTTCCCATATCCCGGGGCTGCCGGAGTCCCCGGAAGACCCGGGGCCGGTGGAGGCAGTGCCGGAAGAAATCCTCGAGTTTACCCCCGCAAGCAAGGTGAAATGGGGGGACAAGGTCACCATAGCCTTTGCCAGCAAGGAAATTGCCTTTGATCAGGGGCCCGTGGTCACCCCGGAAGGCATCCTGCTGGTTCCCCTGCGGGCGGTGGTGGAGGCTGCCGGGGGCAGGGTGGAATGGCAGGCAGAGACCAGGACCGTCACAGCCACCGTGGCCGGCCGGACGGCCCTCTTCACCATCGGCAGCCCGCTGGCACAGTTTCCCCCGGAAGCCGGGCAGGCCGCCGTGGAAATGGCCGGGGCCCCGGTGATCCGGGAGGGGAGAACCCTGGTTTCCCTCGATGCCCTGGCCGGTGTCCTGGGCTTTGGGATACAGATTTGGGACGGTGATACTGTCAATCTGGTCCTGCCGCCGGCAGCGGCGGAAGAGGAACGGCCGGCAGAAGGGGCAGAGGAAGAGAGCAGGCTGACCGGTACCATCAAGGAGATCAGGGCCGAGGAAAGGAAGATCCTGGTCGAAGGTGGGCCCATGGCCAGCGGCGAGGCGAGTCTTACCTGGGTCACCCTCTTTGAAGATACCGAAATCACCCGCGGGGAGGGAGGAGAAAAGGTTACCCCTGCCGACCTGGCAGTGGGCCAGGAGGTGGAGGTTCTGGTGTCCGGCGCCATCCTGATGTCCTATCCGGCCCGGGCCGGAGCCGCAGCGGTAGTGATATTAGAGTAGAAAAAAGAGTAGAAAAAAGCCTCCCCGGCTTCAGTGGCCGGGGAGGCTCCTTTGCTTTTAGCAGGGCAGATACAGCCGCTTCTGTTCCAGGGCCTTTCTGATCCTTTCCTCGGCGTAGAGGTCGGCGGCCTCGTGGGGCAGGATCCCCTTCTCTTCGGCCAGGGCAAAGATGTTGAGGAGGATGTCGTAGATCTTTCCAGCCTTGGCCTTGGCCTTATCCGGGCAGTAGCCGCCGGGCTCGAATTCCTGGGCCACATTGATGACCCCGCCGCCGTTAACGATGAAGTCGGGAGCATAGAGGATGCCCCGCTCGGCCAGGGCTTTGCCGTGGCGCGGTTCCAGGAGCTGGTTGTTGGCGGAACCGGCGACAACCTTGGCCTTGAGCTGGGGAATGGTCTCGTCATTGAGGATGCCGCCCAGGGCACAGGGGGCAAAGATATCGCACTCGACGCTGAAGATTTCCCCCGGCTCCACGGCCTTGGCCCCCATCTTCACGGCCGCCTCGACTTTTTCCGGGAAGATGTCGGCGATGAGGACCTTGGCCCCGGCTTCCAGGAGGTGGGAGAGGAGGTAGGTGCCGACCTTGCCGGCCCCCTGGATGGCCACCGTCCTGCCGGCCAGATCGCTGCTGCCGAACTTGTGCATGGCCGCCGCCTGGATGCCCCGGAAGACCCCGTAGGCGGTATTGATGGAGGGATCGCCGCTTGTTTCGGGCAGGCCGCCCACATAGGGGGTGACGCTCCTGATGATGCACATATCATCCAGGGTGGAACCGACATCTTCGGCGGTAATGTACCGGCCCCCCAGGGAGTGGATGAACTTGCCGAAGGCCCGGAAGAGTTCTTCCGTCTTGTCCTTTTTGGGGTCGGCGATGATTACCGCCTTGCCGCCCCCCAGGTTTAGGCCCATGGCAGCATTCTTGTATGTCATTCCCTTGGCAAGGCGCAATACGTCGAACAAAGCTTCCTCTTCCGAGGCGTAGGGCCAGATGCGGACCCCACCCAGGGCAGGGCCCAGGGTTGTGTCGTGGATGGCGATGATGGCCTTCAGACCCGACACCCGGTCGTAGCAGAAGACAACCTGTTCGTGCCCCTGCTGTGCCATATCCTTAAACAATCCCATGCAGAGTCCCCCTTTCATTTTTTTCCCTTTACCCTTATAATTCGCAAGATTTATACCAACTTTATTTCCAAAAATGCCTTAATTATTGGCCCTGGACGGGGAAATAGGGGGGAAGAAAGCGTGCAAAAGTTGCATACTGCAAATCCTTGCAGGCAAGATAATGCCGGTCGATTTTCCGGGGAACTATTTGTCCCCTTCCACCGTCCTTTATTTGGATAGTCAACAAGGATTTTCCCTTCCCGAAAAGAATATTTCAGGGAAAGCCTGTGGCAGGGAAGAAGCTAAAAGGAGGAGCGCATATGCAGCTGGTGTTCAAGGACAGAAGCAAGTCCCTGGTTATCTTTCTGTTGGTTTTCTTTCTTTTCCAGTGCTTCCTTCCCCGGGGAGCAAAGGCCGGGGAGCTGAAGCTGGTGATAGACGGCCGCCGGATCGAGGCAGAGCCGGCGCCCTTCCTGGAAGGGGGGCGGACCCTGGTTCCGGTGCGTCTTGTTTCCGAAGAACTGGGGGCCGATGTCGACTGGGACGAGGTAAACAGGACGGTACATATCAAAAAGGGCGGCCGGGAGGTCCTGCTCCGCATCGACAGCCGCCTGGTGGCGTATAAGCAGCAGGGGGAAAGGGTTTACGGCCTGAGCGATGTGGCCCCCCGGATCCGGGACGGCCGCACCTTTGTCCCGGTGCGCCTGGTGAGCAATGCCCTGGGGGTGGCGGTGGACTGGGAGGCGGCCAGCCGGACCGTGGTCGTGGATTCCCGCCAGGCTGCCGGCATAACCCCCTTCTACAGCCTGGAAATAGCCACCCTTCAGCCGGGACAGGTCATCACCGGCGCCACCCGGCTGCAGACGGTCTTCCCCGATGGGCTGCCGGCTGGGGCGGCGGAGATAAAATATCTCCTCCTGCATCCCGAGACGGGACGGGGCCGGGTGGTGGCCAGGGGCAGCAATCCGACGGCTGCCTACCAGTGGCTGCCCGACCTGGAGGAGCGGGGGGAACGGGTGCTGGTGGCCGCCGTCTATGACGGGGCGGGGAATTTCCTGGCCGGAACGGCCCTGGGGGTACAGGTGGCCGTGGAGCCCCGGGTCTCCCTGACGGGTGTGACTCCCGGCGGCCTAATAAAGGATACCGTTACCCTGGGGGCGGAGGTGAATTTTGCCCCGGCCTATGTCAAGTATGAGATTGTGAACCAGGATACGGGGAAGGCCTTTGTTACCGAAGAGGCGGACCCCTTCGGCCCCTTCTCCTGGACCCCCATGCTGGAGGACAAGGGCAGTGTCACTTTCCGGGTGACGGCCTATGACCAGGGGGGCCGGGCCTATCCCAGCCAGCCGGTGACGGCCCTGGTGGCCCCGGAACCCAGCCTGGGCCTGCGGGGGGTGAAGGAGGGTGAAACCATCACCAAACCCGTTAACCTTCTTGCTTCCCGGAACTTCCCCGTCAGCCGGACGGAATTTGTCCTCCGGGATCCCCGGACCGGGCAGGAGAAGATCCTGGCCCAGAT
>LFSN01000085.1:3390-8605 GCA_001513125.1 Clostridia bacterium DTU030 | reverse complement strand
ACCAGCAATGTGCCCCTGACGGGTGTTCAGTTTTACCTCATCAACCCCAAGACGGGGGCCCGGCAGGCCATCGCCGGTGGGAATGACCCGGGGGCAAAGTACACCTGGACACCGGCCGCCGAGGGCCAGTGGCACCTCCAGGCCGAGGGGACCACGGCGGCAGGGCAGAGGGTGACCAGCGAAGGGGTACCCTTCCGGGTTTACCTGGGTGAGCTTTACGCGGCCCGCCCGGTGGTGGAAAAGGATAAATTCCTGGACCTGGCCGCCGGCCTGGCCAGCCAGTCCTGGCAGAAGACGGGCATGTCGGCCGCCCTCCAGACGGCCCAGGCCATTTTGGAAACGGGTTGGGGCCAGAGTGTGCCCGTGGACAAATACACAGGCAAGTTCTCCTTCAATCTCTTTGGCATCAAGGGGACGGGTCCTGCCGGCTCGGTTATTTCCAACACCTGGGAGGAGTACAACGGCCAGACCTACCGGGTCGACGCCAACTTCCGGGCCTACAACAGCATCGAGGAGAGCTGGGCCGACCACAAGGAGCTCCTTCTCACTGCCAGCCGGTACGAACCCTTCCGGGCGGTGATGCACGACAGCACCCAGGGGGCCTGGGCCCTGAAGCGGGCCGGCTATGCCACCGATTCCAAGTACCCCCTGAAACTGATGGACATTATCCGGCGCTATGATCTACAGAAGCTGGATGAGGTGAAGATCTAGGAGGGGGGAGGGCAGCATGGCCGTTATTCGCCGGGCCAGGCCCGAGGAGGCGGAAATTCTGTCGGCCCTGGCCGTAGATTCCGAGGCCTATTGGGGTTATGCTCCAGAATATATGGAAAGGTTTAAAACTATTTACCGGGTTACGGCGGGTTTTATAAAGGAAAACCCTGTGTACGTCCTCCTGGAGAGCGGGCAGGTACAGGGGTTCTACGGGCTCCTCCTTGGCAACGGGGAGCCCGCCCTGGAATATTTTTATATTGCCCGGGAAAGGATCGGCAGGGGATACGGAACTCTGCTCTGGAAGCACCTGGTAGAAAAGTGCCGGGAGTTGGGGATTAGAGAACTGGTAATAATTGCGGCCCCCGAGGCGGCGGGGTTTTATAAAAGGATGGGCGCTGTGGCGGCCGGGGAGCTGGAATCCCGGGTGCTGGCGGGGCGGAAGGTGGTTCGTCTGGTATACACCACCGGCTGCTGAGACCGGCTCCCGCGGCCATGTGCCTGGCCGGGAGAAGAGGGACCAGGTTGCACAGGGAAATTTCTCCTGTGCATCTTCTTTTTTAGTGCAACTTTTTCTCCCCAAATTACGTTATATATAAGGAGGGGGTTATTTGGTTTTTCTTTGGTAAAGGAGGGGGAAAGGTGCGGCGCAATCATTATTTAATATTAGGTTTTGGTCTTTTGCTCCTCATTCTGGGCCTTGTCGCTGTGGTGGGAGAGGGAGGAGGTCTGAGGGAAAGGGAAGTGGTTTTCTGGGGCGAAGGGGACAAGTGGTCGGCCCAGATCAAAGAGGAATGGACCAGGGTGGCCGCAGGTGGGCGGGAGGCAGGCCGGACCAGGGTCCGGCGGGTCTTCTGCTACAAGGGGGATGATCCAGAGAGTATCGGCGAGGTGGAATACTATTTGACCGGCGAGAAGGGCACAGGGAGCGGGATCTATAAACCCGACGAAGAGGGAAAAATTGTCCTGCCGGTCATAGAAGGCAGCTTTGCCGCCGCCGAGAAGACCGATACCTGGACCCTGGTGCTGCGCTGGGATGAGGGGGAAGAGGTCATCCACCTGNNCCTCTCAGCCAAAAGCAAAAAGGGAAGGTGGACTGCAGAAGAGTGATTAAAATAAAGAATTTGAGCAAGGTTTTTGGCTCTTTCCCTGCTGTGGATGATTTAAATCTTGAGATCAGCCGGGGGGAACTCTTTGGTTTCCTGGGGCCCAATGGGGCCGGCAAGACTACCACCATCAGGATGCTCACCGGCCTCCTGCGCCCGACCAGGGGGGAGATCCTAATCAATGGCCACAGCATTAAGACGGAACCCATCCAGGCCAAAGCCTGCCTGGGTTTTGTCCCCGATGAGCCGGTTCTCTACGAAAAATTGACGGGCCGGGAGTTTTTGTCTTTTATGGCCGATCTGTACCGGGTGGAGAAAGGGGAAAAGGAGGAACGGATCCCCGAGCTGTTGGAACTCTTTGGTTTGAGTGATCGGGGTGATGATTATATCCAGTCCTATTCCCGGGGGATGCGGCGCAAAATAGCTATAGCCGGGGCCTTGATCCACGACCCCCAGGTGCTTCTTTTAGATGAACCGACCCTGGGCCTTGACCCCAGCAGTGCCAGGCTGTTGAAGGATATCCTGCGGGCCCTGGTTGACCGGGGCGCCGCTGTCTTTATGTCCACCCATATCCTGGAGATTGCCGAGCATATGTGCACCCGGGTTGGGATCATCAACCAGGGAAAACTGATTGCCTGCGGCACCATGGCCCAACTCCGCAGTCAGGCCCAGGAAACCTCCCTGGAGGATATTTTCCTCAAGCTGACGGGTGGTGCCGAATACAGGGACACTATCCGCTTTCTGGGGGAAGGGGTGAGCCCATGAACCTCCTTAAGTGGAAACTGCACCTGCTCTGGCGCTCCCTCACCGCCACCGAGGCCAAGAGGGTGGGCACTGTTATGGTGGCTCTTTTGCTCCTGGTTTGGATTATCCTGGCCTTTGCCGGCATCCGTTCCTTCTTTGCCTTCCTGGTTGGTTGGGAGGAAAACCTTGAGGCTCCCCTGGCCGAAGGGGTCCTGGCGGTGCTGTACCTGGTCGGTCTGGCTGTCTCCCTTTTCACGGCCTGCGGGTCGGCCTTTGTGGTCATGTACTCCTCTTCAGACCTGGAACTGTTATTTGCCGCCCCCCTGCCGGTGGGACAGGTCTTTACAGTGAAATTTTTTGAGATACTGGCTTCGGTAGTTACCCCGATGTTTTTTCTCACCATCCCCCTTATGCTGGGTTACGGGGCCGCTGTAGGGGCGGGGTGGCAGTATTATCCCGCCGTCTTGTTGCTGGCACTATTCAGCCTTCTCTGGCCCACGGCCCTGGGCTCCGCCCTCAACCTCCTGGTCATGCGGATTGTGCCTCCCTACCAGGTGCGGGAAGTAGGGGTCGCCCTGGGCTCCCTGCTGGGTGGCCTCATTTATGCCGCCATCCAGTTCGGCAGCCGCAGTGTAAAACTTTTCGATGCCGGGCAGATAGCCCAGATGCCGGGCAGGATAAGCCTGGCCCAGGTCGATCTGTTACCAACCTGGTGGTTGGCCCAGGCAACCCTGGCCGCCGGCCGGGGAGACTGGCCGGGGTTTTTCTCCTGGGCCGCCCTTGTGGCCGGATCGGCCCTGGTCTTCTTCGGCCTCTCCTTTTTCCTGGTGCAGGAGGCCTTCTATGGGGGGTGGGCCGGCAGCGGTGAGGTGAGGCGGCGGAAAAAGGTAGGTTCCCGGGGATGGGGCTTGGGGCGGCGGTTGGGATCCCTCCTTCCCTCCTCGGTGGTGCTGGCTGTAGCCGGGAAGGAAATAAAAATGATTACCCGGGATCTGCGGGAATGGTCCCAGGCCATTTATATGCTCGTGGTTATGGGTGCTGCCATCTTCGCTCCCATGGTGGGCCGGGGCAGCCCCCTCTCGGACCCCGATAACGGGGTGATGCTGCCGACCCTTTTCTTTTTCACCTTTCTCTTTGTCGCTTTTCTCTCTTCTTCCCTGGCCTTGAGTGCCGTGGCCCGGGAGGGGAAGAGCTGGCCTGTGCTCAGGAGCAGCCCCCTGACCGGCAGCCAGATCCTTTGGGGTAAAATAGTGGGGATCACCCCCCTGATTTTAGCCGCAGGCTTAGCCGTTGTTTTCTTTCTGACGCGGTTTTTGGGGCGGGGCTTCCTTTCCCCCATGGCCGTTTTCCTCCTCTCTATTACTCCGGGTATGGTAGCCTTGAACATTGCCGCCGGCACTGCCGATCCTAAATTTGACAACCTCGACCCTAGGAAACGGGTTTCCATCTCGGCCTTCCTCTTGAGCCTGTTTCTTGAAGTGGTTTACGGGGCCGCTGTCGCCCTGGCGTTAATGCTGGGAGCCTTCGACTTTTTGTCCGGTGCCCCGAATCCTTCGGGCTGGTTGGGCTTTGTGCTCCTCTTGGTTACTGCCATCGGTTCAGTGCCGGTTTCCATAGCCCTGGGCCGGCGCAGCATTGAGGCTGACGACTATGGGTTCAAGTAAGAAATTATCAACTCTTCTCTGAAAGGGGAAAGTATTACTTGTCATAGTATGATAATTTTGCTAATATTATACTAGAGAAATTGTATGAATCTTGTCAGCTGAAAATATTAATTCCTCCGCCATGTGGAGGAATTAATATTTTCTGGTAAAGATGTCAATTTATTACTGGGCTTTGTCATACTGGACCCTGGAGCAACAGCCTCTGCCCTGGCCGGGGCTGAAAAAGGAGGTTGGACACTATGGAAGGGAGGATACACCGGGACATCCTGCAGCAGCTCCCCGTCGGCTATGCCCTGCGCCGCTTGGTGCTCAATGAAGCGGGGGAGCCGGAGGATTATATTTACCTGGAAGTTAATGCCGTTTTTGAAGAGATAGTGGGGGTCCGGGCCCAGGACATCGTCGGCAGGAGGGCGACGGAGGTTATCTCCGGGATCAGGGATGAAGACTTCGACTGGGTGAGAACCTACGGCGAGGCCGTCCTGGCGGGGAAAAAGCTGATCACGGAAATGTATCTGCGGCCGCGGAAGCGCTGGTTTAAAGTTATCTCCGCCCCTGTTTCCGATCTGGATTTTGCCGCCATCCTGGTCGATATAACGGCCGAAAAGGAAAAGTTCCTGGAAATGGACAAGCTCTTCGACAGCATCCACGATGCCGTCTTTATCGTTGACCACAAGGACGGCCAGTTCCGCTACCGGCGGACCAATGTGGCCCACCAGAACTTGACGGGTTTTTCCCCGGCCGCCATCGTTGGCAAAACCCCCGTGGAACTGGCCGGGGAGGAAATAGGCGGGCGGATCACCGCCAACTACCGGGCGGTAGCAGAAAGGGCTGCCCCCATAACCTACGAAGAAACAATTGCCCTGCCCGGCGGGGAGCGGACCTGGATAACCACCCTCAATCCTGTGGTGATGGATGGGGAAGTAAAGCAGATAGTTGGTTCCAGCAAGGATATAACGGAGCAGAAGAGGGCGGAAAGGGAGAAGCAGATCCTTT
>LFSN01000085.1:0-3349 GCA_001513125.1 Clostridia bacterium DTU030 | reverse complement strand
CCGGGGAAGAGGTTGATAAGCTCCGCTTGGCCGCCTCCCAGGAAAAGAAGGAGTATATTGTTGTGCCCCACCGCCTGGCCAGTGGGGAGACAAGGCTGGTGGACGTCTACTGCTGCCCCCTGGATGACCCCCAGGGCAAACTCCTCTTTTCCATTATCTTCGATGTCACGGAACGGGAAAAGGCCAAGGCCATGCTCCAGCGGGAAAAGGAACTGCTGCGGACAACCCTCTACTCCATCGGCGATGGGGTTGTGACCACCGACAACCAGGGGTTAATAACCAGCATGAACAGGGCGGCGGAAGAGGTCACCGGCTGGCGGGAGGAAGAGGTCATCGGGGTAGATTTTGCCCAGATCTTCAAACTCCACAGCGAGGAGACGGGGGAAGTGGTGGAAAACCCGGTCGAGAAGGTGCTGGCCGAAGGGAAAAGTGTGGGCCTGGCCAACCATACTGTTCTGATTACCAGGGATGGGAAAAAGATCCCCATTGCCGACAGTGCAGCCCCGGTCAAGGACAGGGACGGGCGCCTCCACGGCACCGTCATGGTCTTCCGGGACATTACCGAGGAGAGGAAGCAGAGGAATGAAATCCTCTTCTTGAGCTACCACGATCCCCTGACCGGCCTCTACAACCGCAGGTATACCGAAGAGAAATTGCGGCAGTTGGACAAATCGGACAACCTGCCCATTTCTGTTATAATGGGGGATCTCAACGGCCTGAAGCTGACCAATGACGTCTTCGGCCATGAGGTCGGCGACCAGCTTTTGAAGAAGGCGGCCCAGGTTCTCAAGGACAACTGCCGCAAGGAAGATATCATTGCCCGCTGGGGTGGGGATGAATTTGTCATCCTCCTCCCGGGGACCAATGAGAAGGGTGCCGGCCATGTCATCCAAAGGATTAAGAATGAATGCAAGAAGGTAACGGGCCTGCCTGTTAATATCAGCATTGCCTTAGGCCAGGCAACTAAACAAAAAAAGCAGGAAAGTCTCTGGCAGGTGTTGAAAACAGCTGAGGAAAGGATGTACCGGCACAAGTTTCTAAACAGCAAGAGCAACAGGAATGCCCTCATCGTTACCCTCCAGAAGGTGCTTTATGAGATAAGCATGGAGACAGAGCAGCATGCCGAGAGGCTGAAGAAGTACTGCCTGGCCATGGGGAAGGCCATGGATCTAACCCACCGGGAGCTGGATGAGCTGGCCCTATTGGCCGTCCTCCATGATATCGGCAAGGTGGGCATCAGCATGGAAATCCTCAACAAGGACGGCCCCCTGACCGAGGAAGAATGGGTGGAAATGAAGCGGCATCCGGAAATAGGCTGCCGCATTGCTCAGAACACCCTGGAGCTGGTCAATGTGGCCGACTATATCTTATCCCACCACGAGCGCTGGGATGGGAGGGGCTATCCCCGGGGCCTCAGGGGGAAGGAAATTCCCCTCCTGGCCCGGATCCTGGCCGTTGCCGATGCCTACGATGCCATGACCACGGACCGGGTGTACCGGAAGGCCTTGAGCCGGGAGAAGGCCTGGCGGGAGTTGAAGAAAAACGCCGGCAGCCAGTTTGATCCCGAGGTGGTGAAGGTTTTCCTGGAGCTCTTTGGGGAGGAACAGAAGGAGGCCTTTGGTTAAGGAAGAGGGGTAAGAGAAGATAAGAGAGAAGGGTGGTATTTTGATGGTTGCTTCCCGGATCCGGTATGTTTTCAAGGACAGGCGCGACGGGGCTGGGCGGGCACCAGTCTTTTCTGAGGAAGAAATCAGAATAGTGCGGAATTTTCACAAGAGCTTTGCCCAGTACAGGGTCACCCCCCTCCATGCCCTGGACAGGCTGGCCCGGGATTTGGGGGTGGGGAAAATATGGATCAAAGACGAATCTTTCCGCTTCGGCCTCAATGCTTTTAAGGTACTGGGGGCTTCCTTTGCCATAGGCAAATACCTGGGGGAAAGGATGGGCCTGCCCATAGAAGAGCTGACCTTTGACCAGCTCTCGTCCCCGGAAATAAAAGGGAAGCTGGGCACCCTTACCTTTGTCACCGCCACCGACGGCAACCACGGCCGGGGTGTCGCCTGGGCCGCCCGGCAGCTGGGACAGAGGTCTGTGGTCTTCCTGCCCAAGGGAGCGTCTCCCATACGGGTGGAGAACATACGGGGGGAGGGGGCCGAAGCCTATGTGACGGAGTACAACTACGACGACACGGTGCGGCACGCGGCCCGGTATGCCGAAGAGATGGGCGGCGTGGTGGTCCAGGACACGGCCTGGCCCGGTTATGAAGATATCCCCCGCTGGATTATGCAGGGCTATGTCACCATAATGGCCGAAGCCCTGGATCAGATTGAGGCCTCCGGCGAGGAGCCGCCCACCCACGTCTTCCTCCAGGCCGGGGTGGGTTCCTTTGCCGGTTCTATGCTGGGTTACCTCGTCTCTCGCTTCGGGGAGGAGCGCCCCTTTACAATCATAATGGAGCCGGAAACCGCCGCCTGTATTTATAAATCGGCCGTTATAAATGACGGTAAGCCCCACGCCGTGGGAGGCGATCTGGCCACCATTATGGCCGGCCTCTCCTGCGGCGAGCCCAACACCATCAGCTGGGAAATCCTCAGGGATTATGCCGACATGTACGTCTCCTGCCCCGACCATGTGGCAGCCAGGGGTGTCAGGATCCTGGCCAGCCCCCTGCCCGGGGATCCCCAGGTGATTTCCGGCGAGTCAGGGGCCGTAGGCATGGGCCTTTTGAGCCTGCTGGCAGCCAGGGAAGAACTCAAGGAGATGCGGGATTTATTGCAGCTCGACACCAGCTCTAGAGTACTGATCATAAGCACCGAAGGAGACACCGACCCGGTAACCTACCGGAAAATTGTCTGGGATGGAGCGTTTCCATCGGTTGACAGTTGACAGTTTAGGGGCGGGGACTGTCCCCCTCAGTCTGGACATGAGGGGGACACCCTCAAAACCCATTGGTCAGGATAGGGACTTGCTGAAAATAGGGATCGGTGTTTTTCACCGGTCCCTATTTTCCCTTTCATTAAGCGGTAGGGGCGACCTGCGGTCGCCCGGATTACGCTCATCTAACCCTGTCCCCATACACTATATTTCGCTCGATTAATTCGCTTATGGCAACTAGGCCTACGGAAGAAGCCCGCTTCCCGCACTTAAACAAAATTCATAATAATGGGAGGATTGATATAGGTAAAGGATGAATATTAATAATACCTTCATTTTGCCTCCGGTCCCTGCTTCCAAATCCCGGCCTCGTAACCATAGAGTGCGAGGAGGTGGTCAGCATGTAAAAGGAAGCCCACCAGAGGAAAAAGGTTCACGGAGCAGCAGGAAAATTAACCCCCATGGTCTCATACAG
>LFSN01000130.1:4656-58160 GCA_001513125.1 Clostridia bacterium DTU030 | reverse complement strand
TTGCCTGAGTCGATACTTGACTTTTCCCGGGACTTCTTTTATAATATGGGCTGTAAATAAATATGGGTTCCCGGGCAATGAAGGGGAGTAGTAGGCAGATACTCCTTGACAGAGAGCCGGTGGCTGGTGGAAACCGGTAGAGAGGATGTGCCGAACTCGCCCTGGAGTTATGGAAGATAATAAGTGGGTAAAGACAAGATGGGGCTGTAGCTCAGTTGGGAGAGCGCCTGAATGGCATTCAGGAGGTCAGGGGTTCGAGCCCCCTCAGCTCCACCATTTTGTTTCTTACCAAGCAGGGTGGTACCGCGGGTGGGAAATTAGCCTCTCGTCCCTGGCAAAGGTCAGGTTCGAGGGGTTTTTGTATATTTGTGGTAAAAGGAGGAGTCAAGTATGGAGGGGCACTATGACTTTAAAAGCATAGAGGCCAGGTGGCAAGAGTATTGGGAAGACAGAAAGCAGTACAAGGTCACCCTGACTGCCGATAAACCCAAGTACTACGTACTGGAGATGTTTCCCTATCCTTCTGGAGCCCTGCATATGGGCCATATCCGCAACTATTCCATTGGCGACGTCGTCGCCCGCTACAAAACAATGCAGGGCTACAATGTACTCCATCCCATGGGCTGGGATGCCTTCGGCATGCCGGCAGAGAATGCCGCCATCCAACACGGTATCCATCCTGCCAAATGGACTGCCGCCAATATTGCCAATATGCGCCGGCAGCAGCAGCAGCTGGGCACCAGCTATGACTGGGACCGGGAGGTAACAACCTGCCTGCCCGATTACTACCGCTGGACCCAGTGGTTGTTCCTGCTCTTTTATCACCGGGGCCTGGCCTACAGGCGAAAAGCCCCTGTGAACTGGTGTCCTTCCTGCCAGACAGTCCTGGCCAATGAGCAGGTAATAAACGGGAGCTGCTGGCGTTGTGAGACCCAGGTAGAAAAGAAGGAACTGGAACAGTGGTTCCTGCGAATTACCGATTATGCCGATCGCCTCCTGAAGGACCTGGAGCTCTTAGAAGGCTGGCCCGAGCCCGTTAAGATCATGCAGGAAAACTGGATCGGCCGCAGCGAAGGAGCCGAGGTGGTCTTCTCCATCAAAGACCGGGAAGAGAAAATTACCGTTTTCACAACCCGCCACGATACCCTCTTCGGGGTCACCTTCATGGTCCTGGCGCCGGAACATCCCCTGGTCATGGACCTGGTAAGGGGAACGGAACGGGAAGAGGCCGTGGGGGATTTTGTCAAAAAGGCCATCAAGAGGCGGGACGCAAGCAAGGACGGGGAAGAGCTGGGGAAAGAGGGAATCTTCCTGGGGGCCTATGCCATCAACCCCGTCAACGGCGAAGAAGTACCCATCTGGGTTTCCGACTATGTCCTGATGGAATACGGAACCGGTGCCGTCATGGGTGTACCGGCCCATGACAGCAGGGACTTTGCCTTTACAAAAAAATATGGGATTCCGCAAAGGATCGTCATTGTTCCCGAGAAGGATGCACCGGTGCCGGAAGAGCTCACTGAGGCCTATGCTGCCGACGGTTACCTGGTTAATTCCGGTCCCTTTGACGGCCTGCCGGTGGCGGAGGCCCAGGAGGCCATTGCCGATTACCTGGAAGAGAAGGGTATCGGCCGGCGGGCAGTCAGCTATAAGCTCAGGGACTGGTTGATATCCCGCCAGCGCTACTGGGGTGCGCCCATACCCATTGTGTACTGCGACCAGTGCGGGACAGTTCCGGTGCCCGAGGAAGAGCTCCCGGTAATGCTGCCGGAGGATGTGGTCTTAAAAGAAGGAGCTGTTCAACCCCTCTCCCAGGTAGGGGAATTTGTCCATACCAGCTGTCCCAAGTGTGGTGGGCCGGCCCGGCGGGAGACCGATACCATGGACACCTTTATCTGTTCTTCCTGGTATTACCTCCGCTATACCGATGCCGGGAACGAAGAGGCTCCCTTTGGGAAGGAAGCCGTCAACTACTGGATGCCTGTGGACCAGTATATCGGCGGCATTGAACATGCGGTCCTCCACCTCCTCTATTCCCGCTTTTTTACCAAGGTGCTGTACGATGCCGGCCTCGTCCAGTGTCTGGAACCCTTCACCAACCTGTTGACCCAGGGGATGGTGATCAAGGACGGAGCCAAGATGTCCAAATCCAAGGGGAATGTGGTGACACCGGAAGAGATCTTTGAAAAATACGGTGCCGATACGGCCCGCCTCTTTATTCTCTTTGCCTCCCCGCCGGAGCGGGAACTGGACTGGAGCGACCAGGGGGTAGAAGGGGCGTGGCGTTTCCTCAACCGGGTCTGGCGGCTCGTGAACAATAATGTCGATCTTATAAAGGCGGCAGGCGAGGCTAAGGAGTCGGCCTCAGAAGAAGATACTGGCCTCCGGCGCCAGCTCCATGAAACCATCAAGAAGGTCACCGAGGATATTGAGAGGTTTAACTTTAATACGGCCATCAGTGCCATCATGGAACTGGTCAATGGCATCTATAGATATCAGGATAAACTGGAGCTGGCAGAACAAAACCCGGCCCTGCTCCGGGAAGTCCTGGAGAAGACCGTCCTCCTGCTGGCCCCCTTTGCCCCCCACCTGACGGAGGAATTGTGGCGCATCCTGGGCCATGATGGCAGTGTTCACCAGCAGGACTGGCCCGTCTATGATCCCGCTGCCCTTGTTCGGGAGGAGGTTAAAATAGTAATCCAGGTGAACGGAAAACTGCGGGAGCGCCTCCAGGTTCCGGTGGGCATTTCCCAGGAGGAATTGGAAACAAGGGTGCTGGACCTGGAGAGGATCCGGGCCCTGACAGAGGGCAAGGAGATTGTGAAGATCATCCATGTACCTGGAAAACTGGTCAATATTGTGGTCAAATAGGGCGGCGCCTGGCCGCCCTTTTCCCTTCCCGGGGGAAGGAGGAAAAGGCCGGCGGGGGGAGAATATATGATTCTCACAGGCCAGATACAGGCCGAGGAGGGAAGCCCTCCAACTGCAAGATTTAGACCATTATCTTTGCAACTTTCCTGTAGGAGAGGGGAACAGCGGTGCTCAATCTCCCGAAGCAGTATTATGTCATTATCTTGCTGGTTGGAGTCCTGCTGGCGGGAGGCGGTGTGACGCTGTGGCGCCAGTATCAGCAGCCCCCTGTGGTAGAGGCGCTGGAACCGATCCGGGAAGAAGAGGGAGAGCATCTGGAGCCCGGAGAGGTAGTCGTCCATGTAGCCGGGGCGGTGAAAAGGAGCGGTGTCTACCGCCTCCCTGAGGGTTCCCGGGTTATCGATGCCGTGGAGGCGGCCGGGGGCGGGACCGAAGATGCCGATATCCACGCTCTCAATCTGGCCGATATTCTCATCGACGGCCAGCGCTACTATGTGCCGACTCTGGAGGAGACTGCCGGGGGCGGTGGCAGCTATTCTGCTTCCGGTACGGGGAAAATTAATCTGAACCGGGCGACCAAGGCCGAGCTGGAGACCCTGCCGGGAATTGGTCCCACCCTGGCGGAGAGGATTATTACCTACCGGGAGCAGCAGGGCCCCTTTCGGCGGCCTGAAGATCTGAAAAATGTTTCGGGTATTGGTGAGAAAACCTACGAAAACTTAAAGGACTATATTTATGCTCCCTGAGGGAATAGTCCCTGGCCGGCACAGCCATCCTAAGGGGAAAGGCAGTCGGGAGGTGCAGCTTGTGCCGGCAAGCAGGGAGGAGAAAATAGACGAGATCCTGGCTTTTGTCATGAGGAACAGGGAATCCCACGCCAGCCGGACCGTCTGTAAGGAGATGCTGGGGCTCTATTATGCCCCCCTGGCCGGGGAAACCAGGGAGCAATTGGCGGAAAGGCTGAGCAGTGCCGACGAGGAGCAGCTGGATTATTGTTATTACCTCATTAAATGATCCGGATAGGGGAAGGGCAGGGGGCCCTTTTCTTTTTTTCTAATCATGATTATTAACTCCCCGGGACAGGAGGGAAATTACTCAAAGAGGAGAAATAGTAGTTATAGTAGTTATTTTTTTAATGTAATAAATAAAGGGAGGACCCAGTATGGACTTGAGGGAAGTGCGCAAGGCAGCCAGGGAAAGGCTCCAGGGTATCTGCCGAGTCTGCCCGGTCTGCGACGGGTGGGCCTGTGCCGGGGAGCTGCCGGGGATGGGGGGCAAGGGTACGGGGGCTGCTTTTATCAACAACGTCAGTGCCCTGGCCCAGGTGCGGCTGAACCTGTCCACCATCCATTCGGCGGCCGAACCAGATCTGACCTACGATTTCTTCGGGCAAAGGCTGGCCTTTCCCCTTTTAGGGGCCCCCATGTGTGGGACGGCACGAAATCTGGGAGGGATTGTAACCGACAGGGAATTTATCAGGGCCCAGGTGGACGGCGCTGTGGCGGCCGGCACCCTGGCCATGGTGGGAGACGGGGCTGACCCCACCCTCTATCCGGAGGGGCTGGAGGCCCTGCGGGTACACGGGGGCCTGGGCGTTCCCATCATAAAGCCCAGGGAACCGGAGGAGATTATCAAGAGGATGCAATGGGCCGAGGAGGCCGGGGCCCTGGCGGTAGGGATCGATATCGATGGGGCTGCTTTCCGCTACATGAACCGCATGGGAGAACCCGTGGGCCCGAAAACCCTTGCCCAGCTTCGGGAAATTATAGGCAGTACCCGGCTGCCCGTTATTTTAAAGGGGATCATGACGGTAAAGGATGCTGTAGCGGCCGTCGCAGCGGGAGCAGCGGGAATTGTCGTCTCCAACCATGGCGGCCGGGCCCTGGATCATACGCCGGGAACCATTGAAGTCTTGCCGGAGATTGTCGCGGCGGTCAAGGGGAGGATTCGGGTCTTCATGGATGGGGGGATCCGCACCGGTGTCGATGTCCTCAAGGCCCTGGCCCTGGGAGCAGAAGCGGCGCTGGTCGGGCGCCCCATTGTCATTGCGGCGGTGGGTGGCGGGGCCGAAGGGGTAAAATTGCAGCTGGAAGAGTTTGCCGAAGATTTAAGAACGGCCATGATCCTGACCGGCTGCAGGAACCTTCGGGAAATTAGCCCTGCCATAGTGCGGGTACCCTCTAGTTGGCTGTAATCCCGCTCAAGTAAAATTTAGTAGGGAGATTGAAGGGGGGAAAACTGGTGGAATGGAACGAGATCAGGCAGAGGGCCCGGGAAAGGTTACAGGGTTACTGCCGGGTTTGTCCCCAGTGTGACGGCCGGGCCTGTGCCGGTGAAGTCCCCGGTTTTGGCGGTGTTGGGACGGGCAGTTCCTTTAGGGCCAACTATGAAGCCCTGGCCCAATGGAAGTTAAACCTGCGCACTGTACACGGGGCCAGGGATGCCGATCCAGCCCTGCAGCTCTTTGGCTGCAAGCTGGCCACTCCCATCTTAGGTGCCCCCATAGCCGGTGCCCAGACCAACCTGGGTGGGGTAATGAGCGACGCTGAGCTGACCGCTGCCCTTTTGGAAGGCTGCTCTCTGGCTGGCACCATGGGCATGGCGGGACATGTGGGGGAAATAGCCCTGGAGGAAATTAAAAGGCAGTCGGGGCGGGGAATTATGATCTTTAAGCCCCTGGAGCAGGAAAAAATTATTGCCTGGGGCAGGAAGGTGGCCGAAGGGGGAGCTGTTGCCTTTGGCATCGATATAGATGGTGCGGGCCTGATCAATATGCGCCTCCTGGGTGTGCATGTAGAACCAAAGACCCCGGCCCAATTAAAGGAGCTGGTAGAGGATATCCCCCTGCCCTTCATTTTAAAGGGCATTATGACTCCCGATGAGGCAGAGCTGGCTGTAGAAGCCGGTGCTGCTGCCATAGTTGTTTCCAACCACGGGGGGCGGGTTTTAGACCATACACCCGGTGTGGCCCAGGTGCTGCCGGCCATTGCCCGGCGGGTAAAGGGGAAGATTACCATCCTGGCCGACGGTGCCGTCCGGACGGGGGTCGATGTTTTAAAGATGCTGGCCCTGGGTGCCGATGCCGTGCTGGTGGGCCGGCCCTTAATTGTGGCGGCCGTGGGTGGGGGCGCTGCCGGGGTAAAGCTCCATTTGGAACGGATGACGGGGGAACTGATCCAGGCCATGATCATGACAGGTTGTAAGACCCTGGAGGATATAGGACCCCGGCTTTTGTACCGGGAAGAGATTTAAATCCGGCTTGTGGCCCCCTAATACCCTTTCCCATCCAGCTTTTCCTGCCGGTGGGGCATATTCCCCCTCCTGGGCACATAAAGTTCAGTAAGGAAAAGCGGCGGGAGGGGGTTGGAAGATGCAGGTCTACTATTTGTCCCGGGGAAGGCTTGCCCTCGGCCTTGTCGTCCTCCTTCTTTCCTTTGCTGGCATCGCAACCTTTCTCGGGGAGTATCTGCCAGCCGGTTGGCCCGTGTCCTCATCCCAGGAGCGCCTGGTTCCCATCTATGCCGTTGCCACCGAGGAAAAGAAGCTTTCCATCTCCTTTGATGCTGCCTGGGGTGCTGAATATACTCCCCAGCTCCTGGAGATCCTGGACAAATATCAGGTCAAGACCACCTTTTTCCTGGTCAAATTCTGGGTGGAAAAGTATCCCGAGGTGACCAGACAGATTGTGGCTGCCGGGCATGAGGTGGGCAATCATTCGGCGACCCACCCCCACATGAATGCCCTCACGGAAGAGGAAATCTACCGGGAACTGGAAGACACCAACAAGCTCCTGGAACGCCTGACCGGGCAGAGGCCGAAACTCTTCCGGCCCCCTTTTGGTGAATACAACAACACCCTCATCAGGGTGGCGGAAGAGCTGGGGATGAAGACAATCCAGTGGAGTGTCGATTCCCTCGATTGGCGGGACCTCACCGCCGGGGAAATTACCAGCCGGGTTTTAGAGCAGATTGAACCAGGAGCCATAGTCCTGTTCCACAACAATGCAAGGCACACCCCTGCCGCCCTGGGGCCCATCCTGGAGCACCTGCAGGCCGCCGGCTATGAGATAGTGCCCATATCCCAGCTGATCCTCTGGGATAATTATTACCTTGATCCCAATACCGGCATCCAACATCCAAAGCCCTCTGAATTGAAGGGGGAGTGATTGCCCCATGGCATGTCTAATTTTTTGAAAAACTGTCAAAAGTGGCTGCAATTGCCGGCATAGAATTGCCGGGGAAGGAGATACTATGGCTACCGCTATTGCGGCCAACTAAAAAAGGAGTGAGGGCTAATGAGTAGACGGCGGAACGGGATTATGTCCGAGAAGCTGAAATACGAATTAGCCGAAGAACTCGGAGTTGCCGACATCGTTAGAAGAGAGGGCTTTGGTGGGGTAACCTCTCGCGATTGTGGTAACTTGGTCAAGTTGGCCATTCAGCGGGCTGAACAGACCCTGAAGCAATAGCGGCGGGGGATGCATCTTTTGGGTGCATCCCCTTGAATTATTTTGTCCCCTACTGCTTTTTCAGGCTGGGTATATCTTCTCCCCTCTGCCGGGGAAAAGAGGAATAGGGGCAGGCATGGCGTAGTATAACTACAGGTTGGAAAAACTTACTACCGGTCAAAGGAGGAATAGGATGTTAGTTAAAGAAAGTACAGGTGGACGGAAACTTATGGGCCGTTTTGAACACGGTGCCGATCTCTTGCAAGCCCTGGAAGAGCTGGTAGAAAAAGAAGGGATCAAGGCCGGAGCCCTTTCCCTCATCGGCGCTGTGCAGGAAGCAAGGGTAGCCTTTTTTGACCAGGCCTCGAAGGAATATAAGACCATTGAATTTCCAGCAAGCATGGAGATTTTATCCTGCATTGGGAATATTTCCCTCAAAGACGGCAAACCCTTTGCCCATGTCCATATTGTTTTGGGCGATAAAGAGGGCCGGGTCTGGGGCGGCCACCTCCTGCCCGGGACCAAGATCTTTGCGGCGGAATTTGTTATCGAGGAGTTGGAGGGAGTACACCTGGAACGGGAATACGATGCCATGACCTCCCTTTCCCTCTGGCAAAAATAGATAAAGTTAACAAAACAGTCCACAATTGACAGCTATGCCCTCCCAGGAGAGGGCATATTTTTTTGCGGATCTGAATAATTAGCAAGTGAGGGAAGATACAGCAGACAGGGAGGTGGAATTATGGGAGAACCGAAACTGCAGCCTCGGAGGCTCTCGCAGCTGCCCGAAGGCTTGGCCTTGAGGAGGAGTATCAGGATAGCCTTTTTTATCCTCCTCAGCCTCGGTGGTTCTGTCCTCAGATTGCCTCTACCGACGGGTCCTGTGGCCCTGGAGACCTTCCCCGGTTACCTGGCGGCCCTGCTCTATGGCTGGGCCGATGGCGGCCTGGTTGCCGGCCTCAGCCATCTGCTGGTCGCTGCCGTCGGTGGCTTTCCCCTGGGCCTTTGGCTCCACCTTTTGGCGGCCCTGCAAATGGCCCTCTGGGCGGCCTGTCTCTGGTATATAAATGACAGGGCGGGCCTTCTTAGCGGAATAATAGCCATAACTATCCTTCATTCCCTGGTTTCTGTCGTCTATACCCTGCCCATTTGGAACATGGTAATCTTCAGCGGCCTCCTCCTGCCCCTGGCCATTGCAGCGGCCGTCAATCTATTCCTGGCCGGCCTGGTCTTTCGCCTGGCTGCCGGGAGGAAGGCGGCCCGTTAAAGGCAGCTTAAGGAAGGATTATTGCGGGAAGGCACCATCCCTTGCCGGGACTGGTTTCCTTCTTTTTTTCTAGCCCTGGGACAAGCACAGCTAGGGAACCACAATAGTAATATGTTAAGAAGTGAATTAGGGCAAAAAGGAGGTTGTGGCTTAATGGCCAGGGGCTATGTGAAAAAGGTCTTTCCCGGCAATAATACTTCCCAGGGCTTTAAATCCTTCTACGATTATATAATTCCTCCCGACGCGACCAGGGTCCTGATAATCAAAGGCGGTCCAGGGGTGGGCAAATCCACCTTCATGAGCAGGATTGCCGAAGAAATGCTGAACCGCGGTTACGATATTGAGATGCACTGCTGCGCTTCCGATGTCGGTTCCCTGGATGGCATCCTGATCCCCAAGCTGGGAGTGGCCATCATGGACGGAATGGCTCCCCATACCATGGATCCCAAATATCCCGGCGCCCTGGAAGAGATTATTTATTTGGGGGAATACTGGGATAGTTCCCGTATCAAACCCTTCAAGGAAAAAATAATGGAGATCAGCCGTGAATCGAGCCGGATGTACAAGCGGGGCTATCGCTTTTTAAAGGCGGCCCAGCTGGTCTACCGGGATTGGGAAGAAGCCAACATGGAAGCCATGGATTTTGCCTATGCCAACCAGCAGACGGAGGAGCTTCACAGGGAGCTTTTTACCGACATACCCGTTTCTTCTCAGATCGGTTACAAAAGACACCTCTTTGCCCGGGCTATCACCCCCGAGGGAATGTTAAACTATGTCGACACCATAATAGGACCCTGTTCTGTCAAATATGTCATCGAAGGGGAGCCGGGTACCGGCAAGTCGACCCTGATTGAAAAGATAGCCACGGCCGCCCTGGAGCGGGGTTACACCGTTGAATTATACCACTGTCCCCTGAATCCGGAGAAGGTAGAGCACATAGTGATTAAAGAGCTGGATGTTGCCCTGACCAAGTCCATCGAACCCCATCGCTATTGTTACAATCCCGGGGACAGGGTCATAAACTTAAACGAGGGCCTGAACCAGAAGGTGGTGGCCAAGTACACGACCCTGGTCAATGAAAACCGGGAGATGTTCTTTACCCTTTTCAACCAGGCGATAAAGTTTATCGGGCGGGCCAAGGAACACCACGACCGCCTCGAAACCTACTATACACCCTACATGGATTTTGCCGCCATTGCCCGCCGGCGGGAGGAGATCCTGCAGGAAATCCTGGCCTATGCCGAAGAAGTTGGGGCGGCGGGCAGCTGACAATATTTTCATTAAGACCGGGATCCGGCGGGATCCCGGTTTTCCCTTTGGAGGAGATTTTCCCCCGGGGGAAGAATGTTTCTAGAGCATGGGGGGACCATTGGGAAGGGTAAAAAAGATGGCCGGGGAAATAATGACTAGAAAATCAAGTTCAGGAGGAAGGGATATGGAACAAACACTGGTCTTAATCAAACCCGATGCCGTACAGAGGGGGCTGGTGGGGAAAATTATCAGCCGTTTTGAAGAAAAGGGCCTTAAAATAACAGCCCTGAAAATGGAGCAGATTTCCCAAGAAAGGGCCGAGGCCCATTATCGGGAGCACCGGGGTAAAGCCTTTTATCAAGATTTAATAGAATTTATCACTTCCGGCCCCCTGGTGGCCATGATCTTGCAGGGTCCCGGGGCCATAGAGACAGTCCGCAGGCTCATGGGAGACACGGCCGGCACCACGCCGGGAACCATCAGGGGCGACTGGGCAGAGGGTCTGACCCGCAATCTCGTCCATGGCTCCGATTCCCCCGAAAGTGCCGCCCGGGAAATTGAGATCTTTTTCGGGTAGGAGGCGGGCTGCAAAGGTTAGGCAGGGTATCCCAGGGTGATATTGTCAATTCCCCGGGCATAATTATTACAGCAGAAAGGGAATGGAACTTTGTGCAGGGGGCCGGGGAAAATGCCGAAGTCAGGTTATCAAGTAGTCTTTTTCCTCGTACTCTTTCTCCTCCTGCCCTGCATCACTGCAAGGGGGGCCGGGACAGAACCCGCCTGCAACTGTCGTGGGCAGCCCTTACTCCAGGATGCTACCCCACCCATCAGGGGAAAGGAGGTCCTCGATTTGCAGGAGCGTTTGTCCCAGCTGGGCTATTACCGGGAGAGGGCCGATGGCCTTTACGGCCCCGCTACGGTGCAGGCGGTGAAGAGATTTCAGGCCGATCTGGGGCTGCCAGTAACGGGTAATATGGATCCGGCCACCTGGGCCTATCTTGCCTGGAGTGAGGAAAAGGCGGTGGTGGAACAATCCCTGCCCCCGCCCCAGGGGGAGATAAGCATCCTCGTTGACACCGATGCCCTCCTTTTGATCGTCTATGCCGATGGTGAACCCTACAAAATCTACCCGGTTGCTGTGGGAAAGTGGACGACACCGACTCCCCTGGGGGAATGGCAGATCAACAGCATGAGCAGCGTCTGGGAAGGGCCCTTTGGGGCCCGCTGGATGGGCCTCAGCTGCCCCTTCGGCAGCTACGGTATTCACGGTACCGACAATCCTGCCTCCATCGGCTGGGAAGTCAGCAGTGGCTGTATCAGGATGTATAACCACGATGTCATCGAGCTTTTCGATTGGGTCACCCCGGGCACCCTGGTAACGATTATCGGCTCCCGCATAAAGACAGTTCCCATTCCCGGGCGGTTGGGTCCGGGGGATGTGGGCCAGGGTGTGGTTCCCCTCCAGTGGCGCCTGCGGGAACTGGGATTGGATGTAGGGCGTGCCGATGGCGTATACGGCAAGGCCACCGAGGGGGCTGTCCGGGAGCTCCAGCATTTTTATCGCCTGCCGGCCAGCGGTGTAGCAGACCGGAACCTTCTCTTTCTCCTGGGCCTGGCAGAAGGGGGGAAGGACTGGTGATGGGGCGGCAGGGGGCAGTAATCGGGCTGGCTGTTATAATCCTGGTAGGGCTCTATCTTTTCTATCAGGCTACCCAGCCGACCTATGTCGATCCCGAGGTGCAGATTAATCCCGACCGGCATTATACCCTGGAATTTTGGGATTATCCCCTGCCCATGACATGGGAAGATGGCACCAATTACCGGGATCTGGTCCAGGAATTGATTGCCCAGTTTGAAAAAGAGCACCCCAACATTACTATCAACTACCGGCCCCTGCCCTTTGCCCAAGGGCCAGAGCTTTTAGAGCAGGCCCTGGGGCGGGGCTCTCCTCCCGATGTTTACTCGGAGCCCTTTCCCAGGGGGATAGTGTATCACCCGGGCTTACAGCTGCCCATCACCGATTTTTTGGCCCCGGAGGAACTGGCCTCCTACTCTCCGGGTGTCCTGGCTGCCGTGGAGTGGGAGGGAGACCTATGGGGTTGGCCGGCCTGGTTTTCACCCCTGGTCTGGGCAGGGAACCGCCCCCTCCTGGAAGGGGCTGGCCTAGATGTAAGCCAGGTGCAGACCCTGGGCTGGAACTGGGAAGAATTCCTTGACCTGGCCCGGCAATTGGCTGCTGGAGGTGAGGGGGCAGGGATAGTTTTTTCCACGGGACCCGGTGCGGAGGAACTGTTTTACCACCTTCTTGCCAACAATGGCCCTACTTCCCTGGGAGGGTTTAGGGAGGAAGGGGATGGGGGCCTGGTTCGTCTGGCGGAAGCGGCGGCCTTTACCCATCTTCTCTGCTCAGAAGGCCTGTGGCGGGGAGGGGAGACGGACCCTGCCTGGTTAGAAAATTTTTGGGCCGGCCGGGCGGCCCTGGTAGGACCAGTAAACACCTGGGTTATAAGGGGGGCGGGGATAAGGGCCCTCCAGGCCCGGCATCAGCCGGATCTGGTGTTTTTACCGCCTCCCCACGGGATCGGCGCCAGGGAATACTCGGCACCTACCCTGGCCCTGGTGCGGGTTTTTCGCCAGCGCCGGTTCCAGGGGGCCGACCAGGTAAAGGCTGCCATGGAGTTTGCCCGCTATTTCAGCCAAAAACAGGGGCAGGCTGTGGCCCAGCGCTTGTGGTCCCTCCCTGCCTATAGGCCGGGGGACCTGCTGGCCGGGGGGGAAGGGGAGCTATCCCCTGCCAACATCCGCTTTCTTTTGCGGAGCCAGGACTACCTCTTGCCCCTGCCCCGGGATTTGGCCCAGTGGCGGCAGGAAGAGAAATGGAAGGGGGAGGTTTTATCCCCCGGCCTCGAGAAGCTATTATCCGGGGAACTCACTCCCCGGGAGTTTGCAGAGCAGGTTTTCGCCCAGTTACAATAATGGTTTCCAGTTGCCAGTAGCCGATTGTACTACTGGTAGCCGGAAGGGAGACTAACAGGCCTACTGAACGAGCTCGGCTTGTTCGGGCAGCAACACAACTCGCCCCTTCGGAGCGATAGTCTGTGTCTCTGCTTTCCCTAACTCGCCTGCTCTCTTTTTATCTAGTCATCTCAAGGCCGTTTTCGGGGTACTACCGGCACACCACGCGCTAGATTACTGATTACAAACGACCGATAACCGTTACGGCCCATTGCCACAATGCCGCATAGCCAAAATTGCTATTTTAGGCAAGGCTGGCCACTTTGCAAAGCCGGCGACTGCCTTTAATCCAATCATTCTCTTCTAACTTCGAACCTCCAACCTCTAACCTCTAGAAAGGGCGGCCGTGCTCGCGGAGCCCGGCGGCAAAGGGGCCAGCCCATAGGACACCCATCCGCTGGCGTTGAGAAACAAATAGCGTATACTATAAAATCTGAGGAGGTAGCTATATATGGCAGACAAGGTTGAGAGCTTTCAGCTGGATCACCGGAAGGTAAAGGCCCCCTATGTGCGCAGGGCAGATCGGCTGGTCGGTCCCCGGGGCGATGTTGTCACCAAATTTGACCTCCGCTTTCTCCAGCCCAATGCCGGGGCCATGCCCACCGGCGCCCTCCACACCCTGGAGCACCTCCTGGCTGTTTACCTGAGGGAGGAATTGGTGGGAATTATTGATCTTTCCCCCATGGGCTGCCGGACCGGCTTCTATCTGACCCTCTTCGGGGAACCGGAAGTAGAGGAGGTAAAGGAAGCCCTGAAAAGGGCCCTGGAGCAGGTCCTGGCCGCCAGCGAAGTCCCGGCCGCCAACGAGGTCCAGTGCGGCCACTACCGGGATCATTCCCTGGCCGGGGCCAAGGAGTATGCAAGCCTGGTATTGGCGGCCTTGTAAGAAAAAAGGGGCAAATCTCCGGCACGTTGGCAGGACGTGCCCTTTTTTTGTCCCTTTTAAGATGTCTGTAGAGCCAGTAACCTTTTCCTTTCCATTTCCATAAACTAAAGTAAACTTGTAAAGGCTGTTTTATTGCTTTTGCCCAAAGGGGGGATGGGAATGCCGCACTGGACCCCGGAAGAAGAGAAACTCCTACGGGAACTCTATCCCACTGCCGACAGTGCCGAATTGGAGCGGATTTTTGGGCGCAAACTGTCCGCCATTATTTATAAGGCCAATAGCTTGAACCTAAAACGAGAACGCTATTGGAAAGAGGAAGAGGTTGAAATATTAAAGCGCATGTATCCCAGCTGTGATACAGAAGAAGTGGCGCTGAAGCTCGGGCGCAGTGTCTTTAGTATTCGCAACAAGGCGGCCCGCCTGGGCCTGACCAAGATAAACCGTTCTGCACCCAAGCGCTGGTCAGAGGAAGAAATAAAACTTTTACTCCAGCTATATCCCAAAAGGCCCACCAAGGAGCTGGTTGAAATCTTTGGCCGCAGTGCCGGTGCCATACGGGCCAAGGCCTGGGACTTGAAATTGAAAAAGAAACGGGGTCAGGAAAGGGGAAACCTGCAGGGGGAACCTTCTCCGGGAAAGAAGGAATAGGTCGCGGGGAGAAGAAAAAAAGAAAAAGGCAATTTTCGTGGAGATGAGGCCAAATGTTCCTTACCCTACCAGCCATAACCACAGCCTATGCTGCAGGAATATTCCTCGGCAGTCTCTTAGCTTTAAAGCCGGCAATCCTCTTTGTCCTCTGCACCCTATTGTTCTTTCTGGTTATCTGGCAGGTTAAGGGGAAAAGGGAAGTTGGCCTGCTTCTTTTTCTCCTGCTGCTCTTGCTGGGCATGTTCCGCTACCAGCTCCTCTGGCAGCGGCCCAGCATCCTGGACAGCTTCCGGGGAAGGGAAATTGCTGCCACTGGTATTGTCGTAGAAGAACCTGCCCTGCGGGGGGACAGGCTCACCTTTAGCCTGAGGCTACAATCCATAGAAGGACGGGGGGAAGCGCAGCCGGTAAGGGAGGTTATTTTGGTTGAAGTCCGGCGGTGGCAGGGGGAGGATATAGTCTATGGAGACCGCCTGCAGCTTTCGGGTCGGGTTCAGGCACCGGCCCAGCCCGCCAACTTTGGGGATTTCAACTACAATGCCTATCTGAGGCGTCAGGGGATCAAGTATCTCCTTTCGCCGCGGCCGGAGGGGATCAGGATCATCTCCCGGGGAGAAGGCAGTTTTCTAGTGGCCTCGGCCCTGGGGGTGAAGGAGGCTATGCTGGGGGTTATCGAGGCCACCCTTCCCCCTGTCCAGGGCGGGGTCTTACAGAGCTTCCTCTTTGGAGAACGGGTAGTTTTAGATCCAGAGATACTCCAGCATTTTGAAAAGAGTGGCGTTGTCCACCTGCTGGCGGTGTCGGGCCTACATGTTGGTTTTGTAGCCGGCCTGGTCCTGGGTTTGGGCAGGCTCTTTGCGTGGCCGCCCCCCTTTACTGCCCTGGTCAGCGGCTTCGTGGTAGGCTTTTATTTGCTGGTTATTGGTTTCCGGGCTTCGGTGGTCAGGGCGGGAATAATGTTCTGGGTAGGGATTTTGGGCCTCTTGCTCAACCGGCGCTCCGACGGCATCACCGCCCTCAGTGCTGCCGCCCTCTTTCTCCTTTTGGTGCGGCCGGGCTTCCTCTTCACCCCCGGCTTCCAGCTGTCCTTTGGGGCGACCTGGGGCATCCTCTACCTGTATCCCCTGCTGGCCAGGGCCCTTTCCTTTTTACCCCGCTGGCTGGCCAACTCCCTGGCAGTATCCGCTGCCGCCCAGCTGGCCACAGGGCCCATCCTGGCCTATCATTTTTATGGTATGGCCACCTGGTCCGTCTTCAACAACCTGCTGGCAGTGCCCCTGGCAGGTGCCATAATGAGCCTGGGCCTTATCAGCTGTGGGGTTGGCCTGGTCTTCCTTCCTTTGGCCAGGATTCTGGCGGCGGCCAACAGCATCCTAATCACACTGTTTCTGAAAATTATTGCCTTTACTGCCTCCCTGCCCCTGGCCTACCTCCATGTACCCCCGCCCGGGCCCCTGTTTTTGACTGCCTATTACGCCCTCCTCCTTCTCCTGCCCCGCCTTTTTCCCGGGGAGGAGAAGGAAGGGGTAGGAAAGGGGCAAAAGCTTCCCTACCGGGCGCTGGCCCTGGGCCTGGTTTTTGTACTGCTCTTTTCCTGGGCTGGTTCTTTCCTGGGTCCCCGCCATCTGGAGGTCACCTTTCTTTCTGTCGGGGCAGGGGATGCCGCGGTAGTTACCCTGCCCGGGGGGCGGACCTTCCTAATCGATACAGGGCCCGGGGGTCTTGAGCAGGGCTTTGACGCCGGGGCCAACGTGATTATTCCCTACCTTCGCCGGCAGGGAGTCCGGCGCCTGGAGCTTATCTTTTTAACCCATCCCCACCAGGACCACTGGGGTGGCCTGGCGCAGGTCACAGCAGGGATCCCTGTCGGGGGAATTGTCTTTCCCGAGTGCTTCCCTCCCGGGGAGTTTGGCCTTGCCGACAGCCCTGCCCTCCCCCTCTTTGGAGTGGCGGCGGGGGATGAGCTGGAGCTGGGGCGGGGCGTGGATTGTAAAGTTTTGCACCCTCCCCCTAGCCCCCTGACGGGAACCAATGATGACTACAACAATAATTCCCTGGTTTTACTCTTAAGGATGGGTGCCGTCAGTTTTCTTTTTACCGGCGACCTGGAAGGGACGGGGGAAGAATATATGCTACAATATAACCGGGTACCCCAGGCTACCATCTTGAAGGTTGCCCATCACGGGGCAAGGAATTCCAGCAGCAGGGAGTTTTTGGAACAGATCAGGCCCTCCCTGGCTGTAATTTCCACCGGACCCAACAGTTTCGGGCATCCCCACCAGGAAACCCTGGAAAGGCTGGAAGCCCTGGGGGTAAAGATCTATCGCACCGATGTGGACGGCGCCGTCAGGATCAGGACGGACGGGAAGAGGGTCTGGGTGGAGAAGGCCCGGGGGGAAAGGGAATGAAGGGAAAGGGCCCTTTCTCCCTTTGCGCGAGGAGGTGAGGGATGGTGGTGTATCGACAGTATTTCCAGGAGTTGAAGGAGGGGATCATAGCCCCCGTCTATCTCCTCTATGGCGAAGAAGATTATCTCATAGAAGAGTTTATCAAAAGGCTTTACCAGCTGGCCCTGGGGACGGGGAGCAGGGATTTCAACTGGGATTATTTTGATGGGGAAGAGGCGGACCTGGAAGATATCCGGGCGGCGGTGGAAATGCTGCCCTTCGGCTCTCCCCGGCGACTGGTGGTTGTTAAGAATAGCCCCTACTTTAGCCGGGGTAAGGGTACCGGAAGGGGGAAGGGCCAGCGGGAAGAACTGGTGGCCCTTTTGGAGGGCCTGCCGGCAACTACCTGCCTGGTTTTTGCCAGCCGGGGAGGTGTGGACCAGAGGCTGAAGGCTGTCCAGCTGATAAAGAAAAAGGGCCGGCTCTGGGAATTTCCCCGGCTCCAGGAACGGGATTTGGCCAATTGGATTGGGAACCGGGTCCGGCGGAAGGGGGCAACGATAGGGAAGGCGACGGCTTCCTACCTGGCCCAGATCTGGGTCTACGATTTAAACAGGCTGGAGATGGAATTGGATAAACTGGTTTCCTATGTGGGGGAAGGGGGGGAGATCAGCCGGGAGCATATCCAGCTGCTGGTTGACCCCGGTATTAAGGAAAACATCTTTTACCTCCTCGACGCCGTGGGGAAAAGGGAGACCCGGCGGGCCCTCCAGTTGCTGAACCAGATGCTGACGGCGGGGGAACCGCCCCTCTTGATCCTGTTTTTACTCACCCAGAGGCTGCGGATCATTGGCCTTGCCCAGGTGCTGGCCAGGGAAGGCCTGCGCCCCCGGGAGATAGCCTCCCGCCTAAAGCAGCATCCCTTTGTCATTGAAAAAGCCCTGGAACAGGGCAAGCAGTTCAGCCAGGAAACTATTGGGGCCTGCCTGGAAGAATGCCTGTGGGCCGATGGCCAGCTCAAGGGAGGGCGGCTGGAACCCAAACTGGTCCTGGAACTTCTGCTGTTGAAAATAACAGCTCCCAAAGGGGCATAAGTCATCATCTTTTCCAATAGAATGCAAGGAAGGGCCAAGGGTTTTCTGGTCATGGGGCCAAATATATCATCAGTCTGGGGTGATCTGCCGATGAACACAGCTATTATTTCCAGCTTGCTAGCAGGTTTTGGTACCACCATAGGGGCCGCAGTGGTACTTTTTTGGGGACGGACCATGCAGCGGGAACTGGCCTTTTTTTTAGGCTGTGCAGGGGGCATCATGCTGGGGATAGTATTCCTCGACCTTATTCCCTCTGCCCTGCAGCAGGGCAATTATCTTTCGACGGCAGTAGGGGTTTTATCCGGCATCGCCCTGCTGCGAGCCCTTGACGCTGCCTTAGGTGTTTTTTTCCCCCAGGGCAGCATGATGGAGGAAAATTTTTTACGCATGGGCTACCTGATTGCCATCGGCATCGCCCTCCACGACCTGCCTGAGGGCTTTGCCATAGCTGCCGGCTATGCGGTCCCGGGCCAGCTGGGCCTGGCCATCGCCCTTGCCATTGGCCTCCACAACCTTCCCGAGGGTATGGCCGTTGCCGTGCCCCTTCACATGGCCGGTGTTTCCCCATGGTCCATCATAGGTATCACCCTGCTGGTAAGCCTCTTTACACCCCTCGGCACCCTGATCGGCCTTTTCCTCATCAGCTTCTCCCAGGACTTTATTGGCCTTCTTCTGGCCATGGCCGGAGGGGCTATGCTGTATCTGGTCGTCGCTGAATTCCTGCCCGAAGGCAAAAGGCACGGCCTCTTCCTTACCACCGGGGGTTTTTTGGTGGGTCTGCTGGTAACCTATGTTATCCACCGGGTCCTGCCCTGACTGGGGGGGTCTACAAGGGAAAGGAGTTTTTCCCCAAAAACAAAAAAAGCGCCTTGGGCGCTTTTTTAACTAGCTGTATCCGCAGCAGCCAATCGCTTTGCCAGGCGGGACTTCTTCCGCGCGGCCTTATTCTTATGAATAATGCCTTTGGCTGCTGCCTTATCCAGGAGGATTGTGGTCCGACGCAGAGCCGCCTTGGCAGCAGTCATATCGCCAGCGGTAAGGGCTTCTTCAAAACGCCTGATGGCCGTTTTGATGGCAGAACGGGTGGAAACATTCCTGAATCTCCGTTCTTGAGCTTGCCGTGCCCGCTTGATTGCTGATTTAATATTGGCCAACAATTTCACCTCCCGGAAAGGAATTTCTCAACATTTAACATTGTAGCATGACCCCGGGGGAAAATCAAGGAATGATGATGGGGGGAGGAGGGATATTTTTAACGACATATTCCTTCCCACCCGGGAATATACATGTCTTGTGTAACGGGAAGGGAAGGTGAATTTATTTTGCGCATGCTTCGTTCTCCACCCCGCCTGCCGGATTATTTCCGGAGAGTAAGCCCGTTGCTGCGAAGCACCCTTCTCCTCACCCTGGCCACCTGTATCCTCATCGCCGGGGTATCCTTTTCCTGGCCCCGTTCCCCGGAGGCAGTGACGGTATTTGCTCCCCGGCATCCCGGGGGTGGGGAAGGGGACGATAATTTCCTTGCTTCCCTTTTCCACTGGTTGCCCCTGGATTACAGGGAAGTCTTGTTCCAGGGCCTTCCCCTCCTTCGCTACGGTGGCGAGAAGGGGGAAGAGGCTTCGGGGCCGAAATCAGAAAGTTTCTGGGAAAGGGCAGTTAATTTCTTGGCCTGGATAGATATTTCCGACCCGAGGAGTATTGTGATGGGGCAGGTGCCGCTGCTGAGGCAGGTGAGTTTTACCTCCCAGGACCGGGAAGAAAACAAACCTTTCCCGAGGCGGGAAGTGGCAACGGTTAACCCTACCCCTGCTCCTCCCCGGCCCCCGGCAAATCTCTCGGCCGGCGAACCTAGAGTGGCTATTTTCCATACCCACGCTTCCGAGACCTTTATTCCCCTCCATAATACGAGCCATATCTACGACGAAGTCTCGGGCATAGTGCAGGCGGGCCAGATTCTGGCCGAGGAATTGCGGAAGAAAGGCATTCCTGTTCTCCACGATCAGACCCCCCATGATTTTGCTGTCCACCGGGAGGCATACAGCCATGCGGCAATAACTGTGGCTGCTATCCTGGAACAACACCCTAACCTGGAGTTAATTATTGATCTTCATCGGGATGCCCCCAGCGCAGGGGCGGCCGAATCCCGGCGCATAACCACTGCCACCGTGGCGGGGGAGGAGATGGCAGGCATCCTCTTTATGGTGGGGACCGATGGTTTAGGCCTGGAGCATCCCAACTGGCGGGAGAACCACCGGCTGGCCCAGAAGGTTAGTCAGCTGATGGAACAGATGTACCCGGGGCTCTCCCGGGGGGTGCGGACCAGCCGGGCCCGGTACAACCAGCACCTTTCCCCCCGGATGCTCCTGGTGGAATTGGGGGGGGTGGAAAATACAATGGAGGAGGTTACCAGGGCTGCCGAGTACCTGGCCGATGTGCTGGCAGCCATAATTAACGAGGAAAGGGACTAACAAAGAACACCTTCAGCTCCCGGCTCCGGAAGCACCAGACTTGCCTTCTGGGCCGGGTTATTAACTTGTCTGCTTCGGCAACGGTGGGGAGCCGGGAGGGCCCGGTAGTTGCCGGTCCTACAAGCAGTATGTTATAATTGTTGCAGATATTCCTGAGAGGAAAGGAAGATGGAATTTGAGTCCTTCTGGACGAGCATTGGAACGGCAGCAAAAAATCCGGAATTTCTCCATTATTGCCCATATTGATCACGGCAAATCCACCCTGGCCGATCGCATCCTGCTGCAGACAGGTGCCCTTACAGAGCGGGAGATGGTGGAGCAGGTCTTAGACTCCATGGATCTGGAAAGGGAACGGGGGATAACCATAAAAATGCAGGCCGTCTGCCTGCAGTACGAGGCCCAGGATGGGGAAACTTACACCTTAAATCTCATCGACACCCCGGGGCACGTAGATTTTAGTTATGAGGTTTCCCGAAGCTTGGCCGCCTGTGAGGGGGCCATTCTTGTTATTGATGCCTCCCAGGGTCTGGAAGCCCAAACCCTGGCCAACGTCTACCTGGCCCTGGAGCATGACCTGGAGATAATACCCGTCATCAATAAGATCGATCTTCCCAGTGCCGACCCCGACCGGGTCAAGCGGGAACTGGAAGAGGTCCTGGGCCTGGACGGGGAACAGGCTATTTTGGCCAGTGCCAAGACGGGGGAAGGCATAGACGAGATCCTGGAGGCCCTGGTGACAAAGATACCGCCTCCCCAGGGGGATCCGGCTGCCCCCCTCAAGGCCCTCATCTTTGATTCCCACTATGATCCCTACCGGGGCGTCGTTGCCTATGTCCGGGTAGTGGAAGGCAGCCTCCGTCCCGGGATGCGGATTGAGATGATGGCCAGCGGGAAGGTTTTCGAAGTGGATGAGATCGGTGTCTTCCGGCCCGAACCAAGCCCGGCTGACGAACTTACTGCCGGTGATGTGGGTTACGTAGTAGCCGGTGTGAAGAATGTACAGGATTGCCGGGTGGGTGATACTATCACCGATGCCGACAACCGGGCTGCCGCACCCCTGCCGGGTTACAAACAGGTAACCCCCATGGTCTACTGCGGCCTTTTTCCCGTGGAAAGTAGTGATTACCAGGACCTGCGGGATGCCCTGGAAAAATTGCAGCTCAATGACGCCGCCCTTGTTTATGAGCCGGAGAACTCGGCGGCCCTGGGTTTTGGCTTCCGGTGCGGCTTTCTCGGCCTTTTGCACATGGAGATTGTCCAGGAAAGGCTGGAGCGGGAATATAAACTGGAATTAATTACCACTGCCCCCAGCGTCAAGTACAAGATTACCAGGACCGATGGGAGCATCGAATATATCGACAACCCGGTCAAATTCCCTCCCCCCCAGGAAATAGCTGCCCTGGCCGAGCCCTTTGTCCGGGCGACCATAATTGTGCCCAGCGATTACGTGGGGCCGGTCATGGAGCTCTGTCAGGAAAAGCGGGGGGAATTCCGCAACATGGAATACCTGGACCAAAACCGGGTTCTCCTCACCTATGATTTGCCCCTGAGTGAGATTATCTATGATTTCTTTGATCTCCTTAAATCCCGTACCCGGGGTTATGCCTCCCTCGATTACGATTACCTGGGCCACAAGGAAGCCAAGCTGGTGAAACTGGATATATTCATCAACGGGGAGCTGGTTGATGCCTTATCCTGCATAACCCACCAGGATCAGGCCTATTACCGGGGCCGGGAGCTGGTGGATAAACTGCGCCGCCTCATTCCCAGGCAGATGTTCGACATCCCCATCCAGGCCGTGGTGGGGAACAGGCCCATTGCCCGGGAAACGGTGCGGGCCCTGCGGAAAGACGTGCTGCAGAAATGCTACGGGGGAGACGTAACCAGGAAGCGGAAATTGTTGGAGAAGCAGAAGGAAGGTAAAAAACGCATGAAACAGGTGGGCAATGTGGAAGTGCCCCAGGAGGCCTTTATGGCGGTGCTGCAGATCAAATAAACACTGTGTCATGGGAAGGGGAAGAATGGTGCAGGACTTGGCCCTCTATATCCATGTGCCCTTTTGCCGGCAAAAATGCTACTACTGTGATTTTATCTCCTTCCCCTATGGCAGGGAGCAGGTCCAGAGCTATCTTGCCGGTTTGGAAAGGGAACTAAAACTATATTCCCAGCTGTTGGCAGCAAAAAGGGTGCGGACCCTCTATTTCGGGGGTGGCACCCCTTCTTGCCTCAGTGCCCGGGAGCTGGCAGCTTTGTTTGCCCTTGTTCACAGGTATGTGCCGGCAGAACACATCACTGAAGCAACGGTGGAATGTAATCCCGGGACTATCTGCCGGGAAAAATTGCGGGTAATGAAGGGGGCCGGGATAAACAGGATCAGCCTGGGGGTCCAGGCTTTGCAGGATGAACACCTGGCCCGCCTGGGCCGCATCCACCAGGCCGGCGATGTTTACAGATCCTACGACCTTCTCCGCAGGGAAGGCTTTGCCAATGTAGCCTTTGACCTCATCTTCGCCCTGCCGGGCCAAAGCCTGGCCCAGTGGGAGGAGACCCTCAAGGGTGTAATAGAGCTGGCCCCCGAGCATATCTCTACCTATAACCTGACCTTTGAAGAGGGAACCCCCTTTTACCGCTGGCGGGAGGAGGGAAGGCTGGTGCCGCCGCCGGAAGAACTGGATGCGGCCATGTACCAGCTGGCCCTGGAAATCCTCCCTGCCGCCGGCTACCAGCAGTATGAGATAGCCAATTTTGCCAAGGGGGGCAGGGAGTGCCGGCACAATCTGACCTACTGGCACAATGAAGCCTACCTGGGCCTGGGTCCGGGGGCCCATTCCTATGACGGCAAAAGAAGGCGGTGGGCCAATGAAAGCTCCCTGGAGAAATACCTGGCGGCCCTGGCCGAGGGCAGGGCGCCCCTTGCTGCCAGTGAAGAATTGACTTTAGAACTGGAACAAGCCGAAACGGTGATCCTGGCCCTGCGCCTGTGCCAGGGCCTTGCCAGGAGTCGCTTTCAAAGGCGCTTTTGCCAAGATCTATTCGAAGTTTATGCCGGGAGCCTAGAAAAGCTGGCCCGGCAGGAATTGCTCGAAGTTAGTCCCCAGGGCATCCGTTTAACAAAAAAGGGGCTTTTTTTTGCCAATCGGGTGTTTTTGGAGTTCTTACCTGCCTGATAATACCCCTTCTCCCCTTGACAAAGAATGGCTTTTACGGTATTTTGAAAGGAGAATTGTTAGCACTCTTCGGGAGAGAGTGCTAACGATGAGGGTGATGACTATGCTCAGTGGACGGAAGCGGGCTATCCTCAAGGCCATTGTCAGTGACTATATCCAGAGGGCAGAGCCGGTGGGTTCCCGCACCCTGGCCCGGCGTTACAATCTTGGAATCAGTCCGGCCACCATCAGAAATGAAATGGCCGATCTGGGGGAAATGGGTTATCTGGAACAGCCCCACACCTCGGCCGGCCGGATCCCCAGCTACAAGGGTTACCGTTATTTCGTCGACAGCTTGATGGAGGCGGAACAGCTGTCCCCTGCCGACGAGGAAAGGTTGAGCCGGGCCCTGCAGCAGAGGCTGTCGAAAATCGATGCTGTCTTTAGTGAAGCATCCAGGGTGCTGTCGGAGGTTTCCCAGTATGTATCCCTGATCCTGACTCCCATTTTTGGCCAGCAGACCTTCCAGCAGCTGCGGCTGGTTCCCCTGGATTCCCAATTTGTCGTGGTACTTATGGTTACCGATACAGGCTTGGTGCAAAACCGGGTGATGGAGGTTCCCCCGGGGGTTTCAGCAGCCGAACTGGACCAGATCGCCCAGGTTTTTAACAAACACCTGAAGGGGATGTCCCTGGAGGACTTAAACAGCTCCTTCCTGCAGGAATTGTATTCTGTATTTTCTCGCAGGAACAGGGCCCTCCAGGAATTCCTGGCCGACCTCATCACAGGCTTCACCTTTGGGGAAGGCGAAAAGGTTTTCCTGGGCGGAACCACCAATATCTTGAAACAGCCGGAGTTTAATGATGTGGAGAAGGTGCGCAACCTCCTGCAGATCCTGGAGGAGCGGGATCATCTCTGCCGCCTGCTGATGGACATGGCGTCGGAGGATATCGCCATTAAAATCGGCGAAGAGAATGAGTGCTTGCAGATGAAGGATTGCAGTATAGTAACGGCCAGCTATGAAATCAATGGCCGCCGGATGGGGACCATCGGCATACTGGGGCCAACCAGGATGGACTATGCCCGGGTAATATCGGTGGTCGAGTATATGCAAAAACTGTTGAGCAAGACACTGGGAGACATACTCCTTTAGAGGCTCCCAGTGTTGGCAGGCTAACAGGGGTATGCCAGGACCCGCCCCTTCTTTTACACTTTAGGGGGCGGGTCCCTACTGAGCAGCAATCCTGTCAGAGGATAGGGAAAACGTGCAGATATAATCCTTAAGGGTGGTGTAATAATATGGAGGAAAAGCTTTGCCCCCGGGATGCCGAGCAGGATTTGACCGTCGAGGGGCAGGGTGGTAAAGGGGAAGGAAGGGCCGGGGAGGAAGCAAGGATATCCCAGGGGGAGCCCCAGGCTGTGAAGGCAGAGGGGAGCCCTGGCCAGGCAGAAGGGGAAGTTTTGGCTGAAGAAGGAACAGGTGTAGAAGGGCAGGAGGAGCTTGCCCTGTTAAAGCAGGCCTTAGAAGAAGAGCGGGCAGAGAAGGAAGAGTACCTGCGTCTACTGCAGCGTACCAGGGCTGATTTTGAAAATTACCGCCGGCGGATAGATCGGGAACGCCGGGATTTTATAAACCGGGCCAATGAGCGCCTATTCTTGGAATTACTGCCGGTCCTCGACAATATGGAAAGGGCCCTGCAGGTTGAAGGGGAACCTTCTGCTGCGGCCATAATCGAGGGTGTGGAATTGATTTACCGGCAGTTTCTGGAAATATTGAAGAGGGAAGGGGTCACACCCATAGAAGCCCAAGGCAAGCCCTTTAATCCGGAAGTGCATGAGGCCGTGCTGCAGGTAGAAGATGCTGCGGCAGAGGCCGGTACCGTTGTTGAGGAAGTCCAAAGGGGCTATATGCTCCATGACCGGGTGCTGCGCCCCAGCATGGTAAAGGTAGCCAAGGGTTAATTTTCTGCCTTTATTTGGAAGTGAAGGAGGTAGCTTGCTATGTCTAAGGTAATTGGCATTGATCTTGGAACGACAAACTCGGTAGTAGCCGTCCTAGAAGGTGGAGAACCAGTCGTCATAAATAATGCCGAGGGCAGTCGCTTGACACCCTCGGTTGTTGCCTTCTCCAAGGAAGGCGAACGGATGGTGGGGCAGGTGGCCAAGCGGCAGGCCATCACCAACCCCGACCGCACGGTGACGAGCATTAAACGCCACATGGGCACAGACTTCAGGGTAGAGATAGATGGTAAAGAGCTTACCCCCCAGGAGATCTCGGCCATGATCCTGCAGAAACTAAAGCAGGATGCCGAGGCCTACTTGGGGGAAAAGGTGGAGAAGGCCGTCATTACCGTCCCCGCCTATTTTTCCGACAGCCAGCGGCAGGCCACCAAGGACGCCGGCCGGATTGCCGGCCTTGAGGTCTTGCGGATTATCAATGAGCCGACGGCGGCAGCCCTGGCCTATGGTATAGATAAGGACGATGCTTCCACTATCCTGGTCTTTGACCTGGGTGGAGGCACCTTCGACGTTTCCATTCTGGAACTGGGTGACGGTGTTTTCGAGGTCATGGCCACCAGCGGCAACAACAAGCTCGGTGGAGACGATTTTGACCAGAGGCTCATAGACTATATTGCTTCCGAGTTTATGAAGGAACACGGCATCGACCTGCGGCAGGACCGGATGGCCCTGCAGAGGCTCAAGGAGGCGGCGGAAAAGGCCAAAATTGAGCTTTCGAGCCTGACCAGCACCACCATCAACCTGCCCTTTATAACGGCAGACCAGAGTGGGCCCAAACACCTGGAGATGACCATTACCCGGGCCAAGTTCGAGCAGCTGACGGAAGACCTGGTGGAAAAAACCATGGGGCCCCTGCGCCAGGCCATGGCCGATGCCAACCTGAAGCCTGAGGATATCGACCGGATTCTCCTGGTCGGAGGATCAACCCGGATCCCTGCTGTCCAGGAGGCCATAAGGAAACACATTGGGAAGGAGCCCGATAAGGGCATCAATCCCGATGAGTGTGTGGCAGTGGGTGCGGCCATCCAGGGGGGTGTCCTGGCAGGGGAAGTCAAGGATGTGGTTCTCCTGGACGTAACTCCCCTTTCCCTGGGCATCGAGACCCTGGGGGGCGTATTTACCAGGATAATCGAGCGGAATACCACCATTCCCACCTCCAAAAGCCAGATCTTCTCCACTGCTGCCGATAACCAGACCAGTGTGGAGATTCATGTCCTGCAGGGGGAACGGCCCATGGCAGCCGATAACAAGACCCTGGGCCGCTTCATCCTGTCGGGGATTCCGCCTGCTCCCCGGGGGATACCCCAGATCGAGGTAACCTTCGATATCGATGCCAACGGCATTGTCAATGTCTCGGCCAAAGACAAGGCCACGGGGAAGGAACAGAAGATTACCATCCAGGCCTCCAGCGGCCTCGATGAGCAGGAGATCGAAAGAATGGTGGCCGACGCCAAGAAATATGAAGAAGAGGATCGGAAGCGAAAAGAAGCGGTGGAGGCCAGGAATGAATGCGATAGCTTAGTATATAATGCAGAAAAGACCCTGAAGGAGCTGGGGGATAAGGTAGGCCAGGCCCTCAAGGAAAAGGTCGAGAAGGCCCTAGCCGAAGCTAAGGATGCCCTGGCAGGCAATGATACGGAAAGGATCAAGAAGGCCACTGAAGCCCTCACAACAGCCCTCTTCGAATTCAGTTCCGAAGCCTACAAGGCCCAGGATGACCAGCCCCAGGGTGGTCCTGCCGGCGGGAATACAGCGGGTGCCGCCGGGGATGATAACGTCGTCGATGCCGACTACAAGGTTGTAGATGAAGATAACGAAGAAAAATAAGGGGCAGGCCGTCCTTGCCACTACCTGTAACCCCTTGAGCAGGGCTGCCCAGCTTGCTCAAGGGGCCCGTTACTGGTAGCGGTTGTTCTGGGGACAAAGGTGGTGAAATTCTTTGCAGAAAAAGGATTACTATGAAATATTGGGTGTTTCCCGGGATGCAACCCAGGAAGAAATTAAGAAGGCATACCGGAAACTGGCCCGGAAGTACCATCCCGACGTCAATCAGGACGATCCCGAGGCCGAGGAAAAATTCAAGGAAGTAAAAGAGGCCTATGATATTTTGAGTGATGAGCAAAAGCGGGCCCAGTACGATCAATTTGGCCATGCCGCCTTTGAAAACGGTGGCTTTCAGTCAGGTCCCCAGGGTTTTGGCGGCTTTGGAGATTTCGGTGGCTTCGGCGGCTTTGATGATATCTTTGATATGTTCTTTGGCCGGGGTTTTGGCGGTGGTGGCAGGAGAAGAAACCAGCCCCGTCAGGGGCCGGATCTGCGCTATGATCTGGAAATAACCCTGGAGGAGGCTGCCACCGGAGTGGAAAAGGACCTGGAGGTTATGCGGACAGAGATCTGCCCCGACTGTAACGGCAGCGGGGCGGAACCGGGCACCCACCCGACAACCTGCAATGTCTGCGGCGGCACCGGTGAGATCAGGCAGGTGCGGCAGTCGGTCCTCGGCCAGATGGTAAATATCACCACCTGCCACGCCTGTGGGGGAAGTGGCCAGATCGTCACCACCCCCTGCAGCAAATGCAAGGGCAGGGGCAAAATCCGGCGGACCCGGAAAATCCATGTCAGCATCCCAGCGGGGGTAGATACCGGCACCCGCCTCCGGATCGACGGTGAGGGGGAGGCGGGCAGCCATGGTGGGCCGCCCGGTGACCTGTATGTCTACATTAGTGTCAAACCCCATCCCTACTTTATCAGGCAGGGAGTGGATATTCTCTACGAAGTCCCCCTTACCATTACCCAGGCAGCCCTGGGAGTGGAAATTGAAGTGCCCACCCTCCACGGCAAGGCGAAACTGACCATTCCGGCGGGAACCCAGCCGGGGACAAAATTCCGCCTGCGGGGGAAGGGCATCCCCCACCTGCGGCGCAGCGGCCGGGGGGATCAGCTGGTGCAGGTGGCTGTGAAGATCCCAACCCGGTTGACGGCAAAGCAGCGGAAACTCCTCGAGGAGTTTGCCGCCACCCTCAATGAGGAAAAGGGGGAGGGCCGGGGCTTTTTCAAGAAGGTAAGGGATGCCTTCGGTGGCAATTAGCCTGTAAGCCGGGGAAAGGGCCTGGGATCCATTCTCCTGGGATAAAAGGAGAAGAACTATTAGCAGAGGGGTGGGTAGGGTGCAGTGGTCTGAGATTAGTGTATCCATTGACCGGGAAGGTGTAGAGGCAGTCGCCAACATGTTCCACGAACTGGGAGCCGGTGGAGTAGTTATCGAAGATCCGGAACTGATTGACAGTTACCGGGCCGGGGGCTGGGAATACGAAGATCTTCCCCCGGTAGGCCCCGAAAGGGGAGTGATGGTCAGGGCCTATCTCCCCGTCGATTCCCGCCTGCCGGCACGCCTGCAGGAGATCAGGGCCAGGGTGGACCAGATCCTCGCTGCCCTGCCCCACATAGAGGGCAAGATAGAGTTCCGGCGGGTGGAAGAAGAGGACTGGGCCGGGGCCTGGAAAAGGTACTACCAGACCACCAAGCTGGGCAAGCGGCTGGTCATCAAGCCCGTTTGGGAAGAGTATTCCCCCTCGCCAGAAGAAGTTGTCGTTGAAATTGATCCCGGCATGGCCTTTGGCACCGGCACCCATCCTTCTACGGTAATGTGCCTGCAGCTTCTGGAGGAATATGTCGGTGGAGGAGAACGGGTCATTGACGTTGGGACCGGTTCGGGGATCCTGGCCATTGCCGCTGCCAGGCTGGGGGCAGCAGCCGTCATTGGCATCGATTGTGACCCCATCGCGGTGAAGAGTGCCAGGTCCAATGTGGAGCTAAATGGGATTGCGGACCGGGTTTCCCTTCGCCAGGGGGATTTACTGGCGGGGGTGCAGGACACGGCCCATCTCATTGTCGCCAATCTGACAGCAGATCTCATCAAGGTGCTGGCTGGCCAGTTGGATCCCATCTTACTGCCCGGAGGGCAGGCGATTCTGGCTGGCATTATTACTGCCCGCCAGGCCGAGGTCCAGGACAGCCTGCGGGAGGCAGGCTATGTTACTTGCGAAGCCAGAACCCAGGACGATTGGGTTACCCTGGTGGTCCAAAAGGAGCGATAAGATGCACCGTTTCCTGGTGGACAATCTGGAAACTGATTTAAATGAGGTTACGATAACGGGAGAAGAGGGGGTTCACCTCTACCGGGTCCTGCGCCTGCGTCCCGGCGCTATAATTGAGGTGGGCGATGGCAGGGGGCGGGCCTTTCGGGCGGAACTCATCAGTGCCGGGCCCCAGTCGAGCAAGGCCCGGCTCCTGGAGCCTATTTTAGAGGAGCGGGAGCCCAGATTGCCCCTGATCCTGGCCCAGGCCCTGGTGAAGGGGGAAAAAATGGACTGGATCATCCAGAAGGGAACGGAGCTGGGGGTACATACCTTTGTTCCCTTTACCTCCAGGCGGGTGGTGGTTAAACTCAAGGGGGAAAAGGCCGCGGCCAGGCGGGAGAGGTGGGAGCGCATCGCCAGGGAAGCGGCCAAACAGTGCGGCCGCACCCTTGTTCCCCGGGTCGATGGGCCCCTGGACCTGGAAGAGGTATTGACAAGATATGGACGGGAAGATTATCTAATTATCCTGCCCTGGGAAGGGGAAAATAACCAGGGCTTAAATGTTGCTTTAACCGGAGTTTCCCGGCGGGCCGGTGTAGTTGTGGTCATTGGGCCCGAGGGGGGCTTCGAAGAAGAAGAAGTGCAAAGGGCCCAGGAGCTGGGTGCCCGGGTGGTAAGCCTCGGGCCCCGGATTTTACGGGCAGAAACGGCGGCCCTGGCCGTGGTGACTATGACTCTCTTTGCGGCAGGAGATCTGGGAACCAGCGGGGGAGCGGCTGATTATGTCCCTGGGTAACTGGTAATTTGCCAAGGAGGAGCTTATGAAGAAAACCGTTGCCTTTCATACCCTGGGCTGTAAGGTGAATCAGGCCGAAAGTGAGTCTATGAAAAGGCTTTTTCGAGAACATGGCTATGAAGTGGTGGACTTTACAGCCCCGGCCGATGTAATTGTCATTAATACTTGTACCGTCACCCACCTGGCAGACCGGAAATCCCGCCAGGCCATCCGCCAGGCCCGGAGGCGAAATCCGCGGGCGGTGGTGGCCGTAGTGGGCTGCTATGCCCAGACGGCCCCGGAAAAGGTGGAGGCTATTTCCGGCGTCGATGTCTTGGTGGGCACACGGAAACGGCGGGATATTGTTGACCTGGTGGAGGAGGCTGCCCGGGAAAAGCGATTAATAAATGCTGTGGGGGACATCAGGGGAGCGACAGAATTTGAGCAGCTGCCCCTGGACTTTTCCAGCCGTACCCGGGCCTTCTTGAAGATCCAGGAGGGCTGCAACCAGTATTGCACCTACTGCATTATACCCTACGCCCGGGGGCCCATCAGGAGCCTTTCTCCCGAAGGGGTGCGGGAGGCAGTAGAGCTCTATGTCCAGAGGGGCTATAAGGAAGTGGTGCTGACGGGCATCCACCTGGGCCTGTACGGGGCTGACCTTCCGGGAGAGATTAACCTGGCCCGGCTCCTGGAAAGGATCGTGACGGTTCCCGGCCTTGAGCGGCTGCGTCTCAGCTCCCTGGAGCCCCTGGAGGTTACCGACGAGCTCCTGCAGGTCATGGCCCAGCGTCCCCAGATCTGCCCCCACCTCCATATTCCCCTCCAGAGCGGTTCAGACCACATCTTAAAAAAGATGAACAGGCCCTATACAGCGGCGGAGTTTTCCCAGAGGGTGGAAAGGGCCTGGGAGCTAATCCCCGATCTGGGCCTCAGTACCGATGTGATTGTCGGCTTCCCCGGGGAGAGGCCGGAGGATTTCTCTGCCACCTACGACCTTGTCCGCTCCCTGGGCTTCAGCCGCCTCCATGTCTTTCCCTATTCCCCCCGCCGGGGGACACCGGCGGCAGCCTTCAAGGAGCAGGTTTCCCCCCAGATAAAAGAGGAGAGGGTCCACAGCCTGGTCGCCCTCGGCCGGGAATTGGCCCTGGCCTTCCACCGGCGCTATTTGGGCAGGACCCTGCCTGTCCTGGTCGAGCACGACCGGGATCGGGACACTGGGCTCCTGGCCGGTTATACCGGCAATTACATCCGGGTCCTGCTGGCAGGTGCTGATACCCTGATGGGGGAGATAGTGCCGGTGACCATTAGGGCGGCGGGGGAAGATGGGTGTGAGGGGATACTGGCAGTAGGGGAGTAACTGGATCTTATCTTGGGGGCATTTTTCTAACTGAAGGAGGATTTTGCCCCCGGGGCATAGAATAGAGGCATGGATAGTGTTACTTTTAGGGGAGGGGGGTGTTAGTATCGTGTCCGAGTGTATCTTCTGTCGCATCGTGGCTAAAGAAATCCCAAGTGAAATCGTCTACGAGGATGATACGGTGCTGGCCTTTAAGGACATTAACCCCCAGGCCCCGGTTCACCTCCTCCTCATCCCGAAGAGGCACATACCCACACTCTTGGGGTTGACTGAGGCCGATGGGGAGCTGCTGGCCCATATCTATGCTGTCATACGGCAGCTGGCCAGGGAGCATGGGCTGGATGAAAAAGGCTTCAGGACAGTAGTAAACACAGGGGATGATGGCGGGCAGACGGTTTACCATCTGCACTTCCACCTCCTAGGCGGCCGTTCTCTCCAGTGGCCCCCCGGCTAATCCTTGACAGCCCTTAGCCGGTAACGTATAATTGTTGTATTGCCCTGTTAGTTTCTAACGAAGGATGCTAGAAGGTATGAACCAGGCCGACGGCTGTAGTGGAGGGGAGGGAGAAAGGGTGGCAGAGGTAAGGATAAGAAAGAATGAGTCCCTTGATAGTGCACTACGTCGTTTCCGCCGGCAGTGTAAAAGGTCGGGCATATTCTCTGAATCACGGAAGCGGGAAGCTTACGTCAAGCCGAGCGTAAAGAGGAAGAAGAAGTCGGAAGCGGCACGCCGGCGTCAAATGCGGAACCGCTAGGAGGGATAGCAATGTCCCTTAAAGATAGATTATTGCAGGACATGAAAGCCGCCATGAAGGAAAGGGAGGCCGGGAAGACCCGGCTGGCGGTTATCCGGATGGTAAGGTCGGCCATCAAGAACAGAGAGATTGAGCTTGGCCGGGAGCTTGCGGATCCGGAGGTTCTCGAGGTATTGACCCGGGAGGTTAAAATCCGCCGGGAGTCCCTGCCCGACTATGAGCGGTCGGGGCGGGAAGAACTGGTGGCCCAGCTCAAGGAAGAGATTGCCGTTCTGATGGCTTATCTCCCTGAACAACTTTCCGAGGCAGAGATTGAGGCCCTGGTCCGGGAGGCCATAGCCCAGACGGCTGCCTCCGGCCCCAGGGATTTGGGTAAGGTAATGAAGGAAGTCATGCCCAAGACCAAGGGCAGGGCCGAAGGGAAAGTGGTCAATCAAATTGTGCGTCGGCTGTTGGAGGAACTGCAGGCCTAATAGCACTTAACCCAGTACGTCAAGTACTGGGTTTTTTTAAGGCATTTTATTTTACTTATTTGTTCCCGAAGGGGAACTTTTATTTTGCCAGGGGGTATAGTAAAATGAAATGGATAGACTGGAGGGACGGACCAGCTTGAACGGGGAGGAGAAGGTATGTTCAGAAGGTGCAGGTCAGGCTGCAGGGTAGTGATAACCCTGCTGGTAATGCTGGGCATGGTCTTTACTGGCTCCCCGGCGGGGGGCAGGACCCTTGCTGCTGCCGATGCAGTCTATATTATCCCTGTAGAAGGGGATATAGATCTGGGACTGGTTTCCTTTTTGGCCAGGGGGTTGGAGAAGGCCGCCGCCGGTGGGGCCAGGGCCGTTGTCCTGGAAATTAACACCTTCGGTGGACGGGTCGATGCGGCTACCCAAATGAAGGATCTCATCTTCAATGCACCACTGCCGGTAGTGGCCTTTGTCCACCGAGCCTGGTCGGCAGGGGCCCTAATTTCCCTGGCGGCCGATGAGATCATTATGGCCCCGGGAAGCAGCATCGGGGCGGCCGAACCCCGCCTGGGCCAGCAACCGGCCGACGAAAAGACGGTCTCAGCCCTGCGGGAAGAGTTTGTAGCTACAGCCGAGGCAACCGGGCGGGATCCCCAGCTGGCTGCGGCCATGGTCGATGCCGATATAGACATACCCGGTGTAATTGCTGCCGGAAAACTCCTGAGCCTTTCGGCCCAAAGGGCAGTGGAGCTGGGCCTGGCCGATGCCATCCTGGCCGATTACCAGGAAGTGTTGGTTTATCTCGGTTATCCAGAGGCGGATATTACTTTTTTCCAAACAACGGCGGCGGAAAGAATAGCCCGCTTTATCACCAATCCGGTGGTTAGTCCCCTCTTCCTCACCCTGGGCTTCACCGGCCTGCTTCTGGAGCTCTATACTCCCGGCTGGGGTGTCCCGGGTACCCTGGGCCTCCTCTCCCTGGGCCTGTATTTCGGCGGTCACCTGTTCGCAGGCCTGGCCGGCTGGTGGATCCTTGGCCTCATTTTCCTTGGTGTTCTCCTCCTCCTGTTGGAACTGCTGGTAATACCGGGTTTTGGTGTGGTGGGGATCGGTGGAATAATCGCCATACTGGCCAGTATTGTACTGGCGGCGGAAAACAGCGTCCAGGCCCTCATATCCCTGGCCATTGCCCTGGGGGCGACGGTTCTTTTGGTGGGCTTTTTACTCCGCTACCTGACCAAGACCAAAAGGTGGCAGTGGTTTGTCCTTACCGAGAGGCTGGACAAGGAACAGGGCTATACTGCTCCCCAAGACTTGCAGGGGCTGGCCGGCAAGGAAGGGGTGGCCCTGACTCCCCTGCGGCCGGCCGGTACGGCGGAGATTGCAGGGGAGCGGTACGATGTAATTTCCGAAGGAATTTATATACCTGCGGGAACCGAGCTGGTGGTGGTACGGGTGGAAGGGGCTCGGGTTGTTGTCCGGCCCCGCCAAAAAGCTTGACAGGGAGGGTGTACAATGTTTGAGCTGATAGTTTTCCTGTTACCCTTGTTCCTGGTTTTTATCGGGCTGATGATTGTCTTGAGCTTTGTCCCCCTGGGCTTGTGGATCTCAGCCCTGGCCGCCGGTGTGCGGGTGGGGCTGGGGACCCTGATCGGAATGCGACTGCGGCGGGTTCCCCCGGCCCGGATTATCCTGCCCCTGGTCAAGGCCGTAAAGGCTGGCCTGGATCTTTCCGTCAACCAGCTGGAAGCCCACTTTCTGGCGGGGGGGAACGTTGACCAGGTGGTAGATGCCCTCATTGCCGCCCAGCGGGCCGAGATACCCCTGACCTTTGAGCGGGCGGCAGCCATCGATCTGGCGGGGCGCAATGTCCTGGAAGCGGTACAAATGAGTGTCAACCCCAAGGTCATTGCCACCCCCGTGATCGCCGCCGTGGCCATGAATGGCATCGAGGTTAAGGCCAAGGCCAAGGTGACGGTGCGGGCCAATATCGACCGGCTGGTGGGTGGGGCCGGGGAAGAAACTATCATTGCTCGAGTGGGAGAGGGCATTGTCACAACCATCGGTTCGGCAGCCAGCCATACCGAAGTTTTGGAAAACCCCGATTCCATCTCCCAAACTGTCCTGGAAAAGGGGCTCGATGCCGGTACTGCCTTTGAAATCCTGTCTATTGATATTGCCGACGTCGATGTGGGGAAAAACATTGGAGCCCAGCTCCAGACCGACCAGGCCGAGGCAGATAAACGCATTGCCCAGGCCAAGGCGGAAGAAAGGAGGGCCATGGCCATTGCCAAGGAGCAGGAGATGCGGGCTGTGGTCCAGGAAATGCGGGCCCGGGTTGTGGAAGCCGAGGCGGAAGTACCCAAGGCCATTGCCGAGGCCCTGCGCCAGGGCAAGATAGGCGTGCTGGATTACATGAATCTGAAAAATATCAGTGCCGACACCCAGATGCGCCAGGCTATTTCCCGCCTGGAGAAGGAGCCGGGTAAGAAGCCGGAGCAGGATAAGGATTAAAGGGCTTCCCAGCAGGAAGGGAGGGTGCCATGGGCCGCTTATTATTTATCTACCTGTTTATTGCCCTTGCCTCCAGGATAATCAGAGGGTTTAAGGAAAGTCAGCGGTCGGCTCCAAAAAGGCGGGAGCCGGGAACCTTTCCGGGGGAAGGGGATGTCCTCCCCCTTCCCAGCTTAGAAACCCCTCCCCAATCTTCCGAAAAGGATAGGGAAAGGGCAGCACCCCGGACTTTACCGGCTGTAGAACCGGTTCCGGCCGCCGGGGAAGGAATAACTTCAGACGACTGGACGGAAGGGGAAGAGGAAGGCGAGTACACCCTAATCCTGTCCCAGCCCTCCGGGGAAGGGAGGGCGGGCGGGGCCTTATTTTCCCAACCCGAGGTCTGGGTCCAGGGTATTATTATGGCCGAGATTTTACTGCCGCCCCGTTCCCAGAGGCCCTGGCGGCCGCCAGCAGGATAGCTCGCCCGTTGTGAGTCTCCACCCTAGTGGTAGGAGACTCTTCTTGTATTAAAGGGAGAGGCAGGGGCATAGATCTAGGTAAGGGAAAGGCGAGCCGGACCATAAAGGAGGGGCACAGGTGGGACAGCGGCGGCTGCGGGCCCTGCGCAGTGAACTGGCCGATTTCTTTGAACTCCCCAAGGACATCTTGCTCGATTTGCCCCGGCTTACCCTGCTGGGCAACCTGCGCCTGGTAATTGAGAACCACCGGGGCCTGATTCAGTATGAGCCCCACCAAATCAGGGTCTGCCTGGAAAAGGGAGAGCTGGTGGTCCAGGGGGTTAGCTTGAGTATTGCCCTGATTTCCCAGGAGGAAATAATCATTGAGGGCCGGCTCCAGGGCCTGGAGTTTCGGGACTAGGAGGTGGGGATGTGCTTGTCCTGCACCTGTGGTATTACCTGACCGGCTATCTCTACCTGCGGGTGGAGGGGCTTGCCCTGGAGAAATTTGTCAACCTCTGCATAAGCAGGGGTATCTATTTGTGGGGCATCCGGCGGGAGGAAGGGGGCCTGGTGGTCTGCCTTGGGGCCAGCAATTTTTGCCTCCTGCGCCCCCTTGCCCGTTCTTCCCGCTGCCGGGTGAGGATTCTGCAAAAAAAGGGCCTTCCCTTTTACTGGCGGCGCCTGCGGGGCAGGCAGGTCCTCCTTGCGGGGACTCTGCTCTTTTTCCTTTCCCTCTATCTCCTGGGCTCCTTCATCTGGTCCATAGAGCTTGTCGGAATAGTGGAGCCGGATCAGGCGGCAAAAATAAGGGCTGAGGTGGAAAAGGAAGGTATCAGGCCGGGGAGCTGGAAGGGGAATATTGATCCTGACAGCCTTGCCCGGCAGATCATTCTCCACAATCCCGAGCTGGCCTGGGTCCATGTGGATATTCAGGGAACGGTGCTGATTATCGATGCTGTGCCCAAGCAGCTCCAATCCCTGGTGGGGATGCCCTGCCACCTGGTGGCCAGGGAGGAAGGAGTCATCCAGGATATTGCCCTCCTGGCAGGTGAACCCCTGGTAAAGGTGGGTGATACAGTGCAGCGGGGGGAAATCCTGATTCGCGGCAGCCTGGGGGGACGGCCCATTGCCGCCCAGGGCATGGTTTGGGCCCTGATCTGGCCTGAGGCCTATGGTGAGTGCCTGCGGGAGGAGGTTGAATACATCCGGACGGGACGGAGCCACCGGGTCATTTCCTTCCGGGTGGGAGAGAGGGAAATTTTCCTGCCGGGGGCAGGGGAGGTCCCCTTCCAGCACTACCAGGAGGAGGCAGAAATTAAAAGGTTCCTGCCCTGGAGGATTCTCGCCCTCCCTGTCGAAGCAATAATAGTCACATATTATGAAGTGGAAGAAGGGGTGCACCGCCTCTCCCTTTCCGAAGCTGAAGAACGGGCCAGGATGGCGGCCCTGGCAAAGATTAAGGGCCGTCTTTCCCCGGAAGCCCGGATTTTGCGGGAGGAAGTGAAACGAATACCCCAGGGGGATATAGGGAAGGTCCTGGTAAAGGTGACCTGTGAGGTTTTGGAGAATATTGCTGAACCCCGGGGTTATATACCAGAAGCATTGGAAGGAGAAAGGAGACAACAGTTTGAGACAAGAGGCGAAAGCCAGACTGGTGGTACAGGACAATGACGAGGCACTGGCCCTCTTTGGCAAATTTGACGAGCACCTGAAGTTACTGGAGAGGGCTTTCCCGGTCCAGATTTTGCCTCGGGGAACGGAGCTGACCATCTATGGCAATGCAGAAGATGTGGACAAGGCCCAGGGGGTACTGCGGCAGCTCCTTGAGGTGATACAGCAGGGAAATACCATTACCCTCCAGGATGTCCGTTATACAATCCAGATGATCAAGGGGGAAGAGAAACTCCAATTGGGGGTATTATTCGATGATATTATCATCGTAACAAACAGGGGTAAGGAGATTAAGCCGAAAACCAAGGGCCAGAAGGCCTATGTGGATGCCATGCGCCGGGATGATATTGTCTTTGGCATCGGTCCGGCAGGGACCGGGAAGACCTACCTGGCCATGGCCATGGCTGTCCAGGCCTTGAAGGACAAGGAAGTGAACCGGATTATCCTGACCCGCCCAGCCGTCGAGGCCGGGGAAAAACTGGGCTTTCTCCCGGGGGATCTGCAGGATAAGGTAGATCCTTACCTGCGCCCCCTTTATGATGCCCTGTATGATATTTTAGGCATCGACACCTTCCGGAAATACCTGGAAAAGGGCATTATCGAAGTGGCTCCCCTGGCCTATATGCGGGGCAGGACCCTGGATGACTCCTTCATCCTCCTGGATGAGGCCCAGAATACCACTCCGGAACAAATGAAAATGTTCCTCACCCGCCTGGGTTTTGGTTCCAAGGCCGTTGTTACCGGGGATATTACCCAGATAGACCTTCCCCGGGGCCAGTTTTCCGGCTTGGAAGAGGTGCAGGTTATCTTAAAGGATATCCCGGGGATATCTTTTGTTTATCTGACCAAAAGGGACGTTGTCCGCCATGCCCTGGTCCAGAGGGTGATCAAGGCTTATGAGGATTATGAGAAAAGGCGGGAGGAGGCAGAAGGGCAAACAGGAGAACCCCTTGAATAAGGGACATTTTCCAGGGACTAGTATCAATTCAGTGGGGGTAGTATAATTGAGCCCGTTATTTGGCCTACAGCAAAAGAGGCAGAAAGGAGCGGCTGCGGGACGATTTTTTTCTTCCATCCGGCTTCGGCGTTGGTTCCTGGCCGTCTTTGTTTTTTTCATTGTCACTGCCACCCTGGCGATGGATTTTTACAAGGTCGAGGAGCTCAAGGTGGGCATGCCCAGCCCTGCCGATTACCGGGCTCCCAGGACCGTGGACTATATTGACGAAGAAAAAACAGAGGAACTCAGGGAAACGGCCGCCCGGCTGGTGGAACCTGTTTACGACCCAGACCTGGTGGTCAACAATGAAGTTTTAGCTGAATTGGGGCAGTCCTTTCTCACCATAAGGAAAATCCGTTCCCAGACGGACCTGGAGGAAAATGAGAAAAGGGAGCAGCTGGCCGAGGAATTACCCTTCATTATGTCCGATACCGCCCTGGATACCCTCCTCACCCTCGATGAAATGAGGCTGGACTTTTTAGAAGAAACAGCCCTCGAACTGATAACCTCTGCCCTGCAGGGGGGTATAAGGGAACATCAGCTGGCCGAAGAGCGGGAATGGCTGCGGACCGAGGTGGAAAACCTGTCCCTGCCGGACAGTGAAACAGAACTCTTGACCGCTGTGACAACCCAGGTTATCCGGCCCAACCTGGTCTTTAACGAAGAGGAGACGGAACGGCGGCGCAGCAGGGCCCGGATGAATGTCCAACCGGTGATACGCACCATAGTGCAGGATCTGCCCATAGTCAGGGAAGGAGAACCGATTACCCAGGAACATTTGGATCAGCTGGAGGCCCTGGGACTGCTGCAGAAGGTGGAAAATATCTGGGCGAAAATTTTCGGCCTGGCCCTTTTGGTATTGGCCATGCTGGCCCTGGGCCTGATTTATATGTATCTGTTCAAGAGGGATATCTGGAACAACGATGCCTTGCTGGCCCTGCTTGGTTTGATTATTATTGTCAACCTGCTCCTGGCCAAGCTCCTGGCCCTCATACCCAACCCCCTCTTTGGCTTTATGATTCCCGTTGCGGCAGGTTCGATGCTGGTGGCTATCCTCCTCAACACCCACCTGGCCATCCTCTTTACCATAGTCATGGCTGTCCTCGTCGGCCTCATTGTGGGAGGAGAGTTGAGCTATGTTCTGGTGGCCATAATTGGCGGTCTGGTGGGGACCTTTAGCGTTTCCCGCTTAAACCAGCGTTCCCAGCTCACCAGGGCAGGCCTTTTGGTGGCCGGAGCCAATATGGTAACCATTGTCGGCCTGGGCCTCTACGGCCTGCGCTCCTGGCAGGAAGTATCCCTGGGAGCCATCCTGGGTATAATAAACGGCGTCCTGGCCGCCGTCTTAACCATCGGCTTGTTGCCCTACCTGGAGAACAGCTTTAACCTGACCACTGCCATTAAACTGCTGGAGATAACCAACCCCAATCATCCACTGTTGAAAAAGCTCCTCCTGGAAGCCCCCGGAACCTATCACCACAGTATCCTGGTGGGCAATTTGGGAGAAGCGGCGGCCGAGGCGGTGGGAGCCGATGCCCTTCTCGTCCGGGCCGGTGCCTATTACCACGATGTGGGAAAGCTGAAACGACCCTACTTCTTCATAGAGAACCAGGTCTTGAAGGAGAATCCCCACGACAAGCTTTCCCCGAGCCTCAGCGCTTTAATTATCATTTCCCATGTCAAGGATGGGCTGGAGTTGGCCCAAAAATATCATCTGCCCCGGGCAATAAGGGATATTATTGCCCAGCACCACGGTACCTGCCTGACCGGCTTCTTCTACCACCGGGCCCAGGAAGCTGCCAAAGATCAGAAGGTGGCCGAGGATGATTTCCGCTATCCCGGCCCCAAACCCCAAACCAAGGAAGCGGCCATAGTCATGCTGGCTGATACCGTGGAGGCGGCAGTCCGTTCCCTGGCCAAGCCTACCCCCAACCGGATTGAAGGCATGGTCCACAAGCTGATTAAGGAGCGCCTCCACACCGGGCAGCTGGATGAGTGTGATCTGACCTTCCGGGATCTGGATATCATTGCCCAGGCCTTTGTCCAGGTATTGACAGGGATTTTCCATCACCGGATCGAATATCCCGATCAGGTAGACAAGGTATTGGAGGGAGAAGGGGAAGATGGAAATTCTGATTCAGAACAGGCAGAATAAGGTAGAGTGGCCGGCGGAGCTGGAAAAGCTTTTGGAACAGGCTGCCGAGGAGGTTTTAACAACAGAGGGTTATTCTCTGACAGGAGAGCTGGGGATTGCCCTGGTCGATGACGAAGAAATTAGAGAGTATAACAGGGCCTACAGGGGGGTTGACAGCCCTACCGACGTCCTCTCCTTTCCCCAGTCTGAGGGGGACGGCCCCTATGAGAGCCCGACGGGAGAATACTTGTTGGGCGATATTGTCATCAGCCTGGAGAGGGCGGTCCAGCAGGCCGAGGAATACGGCCACAGCCTGGCCAGGGAACTGACCTATCTGCTTGTCCATGGCCTCTACCATCTCCTGGGTTATGACCATGACACCCCAGAAGGGAAGGAAAAAATGCGGGTCCGGGAGGAAATGGTCCTTGCCCGGTTGGGATTGGAGCGGGAGTCATGGGAATAAGGGGGGTATTCCGGAGCTTTTCCTATGCCCTGGAGGGCCTCCGCTACGCCTTGCTGACCCAGCGCAACCTGCGGATCCACACGGTCATGGCAGCAGCTGCCCTGGTTGCTGCCTATGCCGGCAAATTTTCCCGGGGAGAAGTTGTCCTGCTCCTTGTGACCATTACCCTGGTTGTTGGGGCCGAACTGCTGAATACGGCCATTGAAGTGACCGTCGACCTCATTTCCCCGGAGTACAACCACCTGGCCCGGGTGGCCAAAAATGTGGCGGCAGCTGCCGTGCTGGTAACGGCCTGCAATGCCGTCCTCGTGGGCATTCTCCTCTTTGGCCCCCCCTTACTGAAGATTGTACAAGCCCTTTCCCCTTAGGTTCCGGGGAAGCTATCTCTACCCTTGCGCTAAGCTGCCTGAAGGCGAAGGGGCTGCAGGGGACCTTTCCAGATATTGTGCATATAGCAGGAATTTTGCAAATAGAATTATGCAGGGGCAGGAAAAAAGGCGGCTATGGAGAAATTAATTATAAATAAACCTTTATTAATGGGGCGGCTAAGTTTATGAATTTGAAAAGGAAAAGAAGGAGCAAAATATTTGTGTTTATTCTCCCTATTTAGTTTTTCCCGAACTATCATTTCTTCAAGGGTGTCCCGTTACCACTGGACTAGGAATGATAACTTCAAGGCGGCTTCGAGCAGGATCAGGATACATTTTTGAGAGGGGGTGATAGTGCAGGGTAGGATGGGAACTGAACAGTATGTGGGGCTGGTAGAGGAAAGGAAAAGGAAAGGAAAATGAAAAGGGGGTTTAGAGGTTGTTAAGGTTAAACCGTATTGCCCTTCTTATGTTGGTAGTGGTTTTAGTCGGTGCCCTGGTTGTAGGATGCGGCCCCGCTGCAGCTCCTGAAGGAGAAGAAGGCGAGGGTCAAGCAACGGAAACGGCGTTCATCTCCATCGCTACTGGTGGTACCGGTGGAACCTATTATCCCCTGGGCGGGGCCATGGCCAAGATCTTCAATGAAAACATTGAAGGTGTAAATGCCAACGCCGAAGCTACCGGTGCTTCCATTGCCAACATCCAGCTTATTGAAGATGGGGATGCCCAATTAGCCCTAATTCAGAACGACATTTCCTATTATGCCTACGAAGGTATTGAAATGTACAGCGATAAGGGCAAGCAGGAAAGAATCATGGGTATGGCCTGCGTTTACCCCGAAACTATTCAGATTGTTGCCCATGGCCAATCGGGGATCAATTCCATTGAAGACATGGTTGGGAAGAAGATTGCCGTCGGCGACGTGGGCAGCGGGACCGAGGCCAACGCCCGCCAGATCCTGGAAGCCCATGGCATTACCTATGATGACATCACTGTAGACTATCTCTCCTTTGCGGAGGCGGCCGACAACCTGCGGGACGGCCATATCGATGCCGCCTTCATCACCGCCGGCTTCCCCACCAGCGCCATTACTGAGATTTCTCTAACCAGTAATGTGAAGCTGGTGCCCGTGGCTCAGGATAAGATCGATGCTATTAAGGCCAAGTATCCCTACTACACCGACGTGGTGATCCCTGCGGGAACCTATAACAACCAGGATGAAGACATCAAGACTGTGGCCGTTATGGCCATGCTGGTTGTACCCAAGGATCTCCCCGAGGATCTGGCCTACAAGATGACCAAAGCCCTCTTTGAAAACCTGGATGACCTGAAGGCAGCCCATGACCGGGGCGGCGACCTGAGTCTGGAGACAGCCCTTGACGGGATGTCCCTACCCGTTCACCCGGGTGTGCAAAGGTACTATGATGAGGTAATGTAAGGGGGTGCCGGGCATTGGGGTTTCCCCCAATGCCCGGAAATTGTGAAAAGGTCCCTTTGTTTTCTGGCTTTTCTCCTTTGTTGTATCTATTTATTGCAGCCGGTGACCTATCTTTTGGTGTATGAGGTGGCAGGGGGAAAAATTTTGGTGGCCCAGCCTGTAAAGAAAGGGGAGGAGTTTACCCTTATCTACACCCATTCGGTCCACAGGTCTCCGGTGGTGGAGGTTTTTGCCGTGGATCCCAGGCTGGGGCTTGTCCTGAAAAAGACGGGCTTTTGCGACTACGGTGTGGGTATTCCCTATTCTACCCCCTATGACTTTTATATGGGTGAGGACGATTTTTTTTGGATCGATAATATTGACGAACCCCTGGGGAGCTTTACCCTGCGGGTGCAGGAGATTCCCCAGCAGCGTCTCCTTTTCGATGGGATGGAAATCAACCTGCTGGACAGGACCCGTTCTGGAACCCTGGTGCGGATTGAGCCTGTTTCCGGGACACGGTTGAAATTGTGGCTAAAGGAGAGAGGCTTTAATGGTTAATGAGAAGAAGGAAGAACTGCAGGTAGAAGAACTTTTACAGAAGTATGATCTCGAAACTTCTCGCCTGCGCAGTCCCGTTGGGATTGCGGCCACCCTTATCTTTATCATTGCTGTGGCCATGTCTGCCTTTCACCTCTATACGGCTGGGTTTGGAATCCTGCAGGCTATGAAGCAGCGGGCAGTCCACCTCAGCTTTGCTTTCCTCCTGGTTTTCCTCCTCTATCCCATGACCAAGGGGGGGGACAAGGGCAAGATTCCCATCTATGATTACCTGCTGGCCATCTTGGGCGTATCCATTGGCGTCTATATCCTGGCCAATTACGATCAATTGGTGTTGCGGGCCGGGGCCCCGACTCAGATGGACCTGGTTATGGGTTTCATAGCCATTCTGTTGGTCCTGGAGGCCACCCGCCGCTCTATTGGCCCGGAACTGCCGATTGTTGCCATAATATTCCTCCTCTACGCCTATTTTGGTCCCTATATGCCGGGAATGCTTGCCCACAGGGGATATGATCTGAAGCGGATAATCTACCAAACCTACCTGACCACAGAGGGGATTTTCGGCACACCCCTGGCCGTTTCCTCGACCTATGTCTTTCTCTTTATCCTATTCGGTGCCTTTCTGGATAAGACGGGCGTGGGACGGTTTTTCATTGACTTGGCCTTTGCTCTGACGGGGCACATGCGGGGTGGCCCTGCCAAGGCGGCGGTGGTGGCCAGCGGTTTGATGGGCTCCATTTCCGGGAGTTCCGTCGCCAATACTGTGACCACCGGTGCCTTTACCATCCCCCTCATGAAAAAGGTTGGCTATAAGCCCCACTTTGCCGGGGCGGTGGAGGCGGCGGCCTCGACGGGCGGGCAGATCATGCCGCCGGTTATGGGTGCAGCGGCCTTTATTATGGCCGAGTTCACCGGCATTCCCTATGTTAAGATTATTATCTCTGCAGCCATTCCGGCCATCCTCTATTACCTGGCCGTAGGGACCATGGTCCACCTGGAAGCCTGCAAGCTGGGGCTGAGGGGGCTTCCCCGGAGTGCAATGCCCTCAGTCCGAGAGCTAGCTGTGAAATTGTACCTGCTCTTGCCCGTTGTTTTTATTATTTATTTCCTGGTGCGGGGCTTTACCCCTTTAAAGGCTGCCTACTGGGGGATTGTTGGTACGATTCTCATTGGTATCGTCGATCTTGTTCTTCAATACCTGCTGGGCAACAGCAGCCGGATTGAAATTCAGCAGTATGCCAGGGACATGATCCAGGCCCTGGCCGAGGGGGCCAGAGGCTCGGTGTCCGTGGCCATGGCCTGTGCCACGGCAGGGATCGTTGTGGGTGTGGTGACCCTCACGGGGCTGGGGCTGAAGGTGGCCACTTTGATTATTGCCCTGGCCAGGGGTGAGCTGATCCTGACCCTCTTCTTTACTATGATTGCTTCTATAATACTGGGAATGGGTCTGCCCACGACGGCAAAATATATTGTGCTTGCCACCATGGCGGCACCGGCCCTGACTCAGTTGGGTGTGCCGGTAATGGCGGCCCACCTCTTCATCCTGTACTTCGGCATAATTGCCGACGTTACCCCCCCGGTGGCCCTGGCTGCCTATGCCGGAGCGGGGATTGCCGGCGCCAATGCCATGCAGACAGGGATAACTGCCCTCAAGTTGGCTTCGGGTGGATTTTTGATACCCTATATCTTTGCTCTGTCCCCGGACCTGCTCCTGATTAATACAACGCCCGTCGATGCCATCATTGCCTTTATCAGTGCTTGTATTGGTGTAATTGCATTGTCCGCTTCCATTGAGAACTATCTCCTCACCTACTGCCGGATCTATGAGCGGATACTCCTTTTTGTGGCTGCCCTGGCCCTGATAAAACCAGGGCTTGCTACCGACGCCTTCGGCATTGCCGTTCTCGGCGCCATTACCCTTATGCAGCACCTGCGCCGGAAAAGGGCCGGGCAGGTTGGGGAAACTGGCTAAGTACCGGCATAGGGCGGAAAAGGCTGTCAAATCGAGATGGGGCAGCTAGAATTTGGTTGAACCGGCCGTTTTCAAACGGCCGGTTTGCCTTTGGCAGAGGCAGGGGCCAACATTGTATTTGCCCTGACCCTGTGATATAATTTTTTGTGTAGGAATTGTAAAAATATGCGGGTTGGAGAAGGAGCCAGTTACCTATATTTGCCACAGAGAGGTGCGTGTTTTGGCAAGGGCACAGCTGCAGGGACAAGGACAATTCTCCAAGTTAATACTTATCGCCATTATTCTCCTGTTTATAGTCAATACTGCTGTCATTGCCCTGGCTGTTGGCTTACTGGAGCTCCCCGGGGAACTGAGCCCCCGTGAACAGGCCCGGCTGGGGGCCCTTTTTGTCTGCGATTATGTCCAGGAGCAGGCGGAAAATGCCGGCGTGGCGGCAAAACCGGCAGTGCGGGAGGTTCTGGCCCGCTTCCGCTTTGAGGTTGAACAGGCCAGCCGGGGTGAGGAGATTGCCCAGCTGGTCTTGAGGTACGGGCGGGAAGCTCAGGACATTATCCTGCGGGAACAGGAAAACCAGCGCCGGGAGCTGGCCCTGGCCCTGGTGCGGCAGGAGCCCAAGCTGCAGGAAATGATGGGGGAGGGTTATATTACCATTAGCTGGCAGGAGGAAACGGGGATTGAAATCCACGATCCCGCCAATTTGCTGTCCCCGGAGACCCGGGAAAAGATCCGGCAGCATGATGGTATCAAGGGCCTCTCCCAGATGGTAGAGATCCAGGTTGTGGACGGAAAAGTCGAACTGGTAACCCCCATATCCATGCTGGAAAGCCTGAAAAGGTTGGAGCATGAAGTTGATTCCCTGCGCCTGCAGCTGCAGGAGAGTAAAATAGCTGCCGGTACCGAAGCTATGTCGGGAGCAGGTATTGTGCTCCGGCTGTATGATGCCGAAATGGGGACGGGCGCAGAGCAAATAGTCCATGATTTTGACATCAGGGACATTGTGAACGAGCTTTTCGCTGCCGGGGCGGCAGGAATTGCCGTCAACGACCAGAGGTTGGTCGCCACCTCATCCATCCGCTGTGCCGGCCCCATCATCCTGGTAAACCACAAGCCAATTGCCGTTAATCCAGTGACCATCAGTGCCATCGGCGATCCGGAGGTTTTGGCCAGCAGCCTCGACCTGATCCAGGCGGAATATCAATTGTCGGGGATCAGGTTCGAGGTAGAAGAGCTGGATAAGATAACCCTGCCGGCTTATGACCCGAAATAGTAAAAAAATGGGGGGAGTTATGTGTACTGGGCCAGGGGAGAAAAGGCTGTCCTTTTTATTTTGCTGCTTATCCTCGTGTTTTCCCTGGGTGTTACAGGCTGCAGGCAAGGTGAAGAAGTGGCGGAACTTCCGCCCGGGGAAGAAGAACCAGTGGAGGAACAGGAACCGGAACCAATGGGTTTTCTGGCCCCTTTGACCGGTGAGCTGGTTGAAGAGGAAGAACTGACCAAGCGCAGACCCGTTGCCGTCATGATCGACAACGATCCCTCCTTTGGCGCCCATTCCGGCCTGGATAAGGCAGCCTGGGTCTTTGAAATGCCGGTGGAGGGCGGCATTACCCGCTTCCTTGCCCTATTCCAGCACCGGGACGCTCCTGTTCTGGGGCCAGTGCGTAGTATCCGGCCCTACTTTTTAGACCGGGCCATGGAGTTTCAGGCTGCCGTCGGCCATGCCGGCTACAGCCCTCAAGCAAAACGGGACATTGCCCAACTTGGCATAATCTCCCTCAATGAATTTTCCTTTTCCCGCCTGTACTGGCGGACCAAGGATAAAAAGATGCCCCACAACCTGTACACCAACACAGAAGGTCTCTTTGCCGAGCTAAAGGAGCGGGGTTTAGATAAGATTACCCCCAGCTGGGACATCAGTTTTTACCCGGAGGCAGACCCGGAAGCTGTTCCCGGAGAACCGGCTACTAAAGTAAGGATTCACTATCATATAGGGGTGGTAGAATACCGCTATAGCCCCCTCCACGGGGCTTACAAACGCTACTTCCGGGGCCAGCCCCATGAAGATGCCGAAACGGGAGAGCAGCTGCTGGTTACCAATTTAATTTTGCAAGAGACGGAAAAGCCCCGGGTACTGGACAGCGAAGGCCGCCTGGAGTTAAAGACGGTGGGAACCGGATCGGCCCGGGTCTTCCAGCTGGGCAAGAACTATGAGGCTGTCTGGGAAAAGAAGAGCCGGGAGGGCTGGACCCGCTTCGCCGAAGCCGGGGGCAGTACCATCAAGCTGGTGCCAGGCAACACCTGGGTCCAGGTGGTGCCCGAGGGAACCAGGCTGGAGATAGAATGACAAGGAGCAGGGGAGGCCTGGTGAGTATTGGCCGGAAAAGAAGGGATTGCAGTGTTAACGGAAGATAGGATACAGCGGTTGATCCAGGCGGCAAGGGAGGCCCGGGAGAGGGCCTATGCCCCCTATTCCAATTTTTTCGTCGGGGCAGCCCTGGAGACCGATGGCGGGCGCATTTTTTCTGGCTGCAATATCGAGAATGCCGCCTACGGGGCCAGTATGTGTGCCGAGCGGGTGGCCCTTTTCAAGGCGGTCTCGGAAGGTTTTACCGATTTTGCGGCGCTGGCCCTGGTGACGGAAGGACCCAACATCCCTTCCCCCTGCGGGGCCTGCCGCCAGGTTTTGTCGGAATTTACCCCTGCTATGCCCGTCATCATGGCCAACATGGCCGGGGAATACCGGGTAAAGACCGTTGCCCAACTCCTCCCCGCCGCCTTTTCCGGGGCCAACCTTAAAGGAGCGGGTGAGAAGTGATGATGAGTGGAGAAAAGGCCTTTAAGTCTGGCTTAGTAGCCCTGGTGGGCAGGCCCAATGTGGGGAAATCAACCCTCCTCAACCAGTTTATTGGGGAGAAGGTGGCCATTACCGCCACCAAACCCCAGACCACCAGAAACCGGATCACGGGCATTTACACCACTGAGGAGGCCCAGATTATTTTTTTGGACACCCCGGGGATCCATAAGCCCAAGCATAAGCTGGGCCAGCATATGGTCAGGATGGCAGAAAGTGCCCTGGAGGAGGTGGACCTGGTCCTCTTTGTCGTTGACAGCACTGCGCCCCTGGGCGGGGGAGACCGGTATATCGCCGGCCACTTTCCCAGCCTCAAGACCCCTGTCTTTTTGGTTTTAAACAAAATTGATCTCCTTTCCCCGGCAGAGCTGGCCAGGGTAGAGGCAGAATACAGTACCCTTTATTCCTTTGCCGAGGTAATATCCGTATCTGCTGTAACGGGAGAAAACTTAGCCTTCCTTGCAGACCAAATAATAAGCTACCTGCCGGAAGGGCCCCAGTATTACCCCCCTGACATGGTCACCGATCAACCGGAGCGCTTTATTGTGGCAGAGCTTATCCGGGAAAAGGTCCTGCACTTGACCAGGGAAGAGATACCCCACTCCATTGCCGTCGAGGTAGAGGAAATGAAGGAGCGGGAAGGGAAAAACCTGATCCTGGTGCGGGCCAATATTTATGTAGAACGGGATTCCCAAAAGGGCATCATCATCGGCCGGGGCGGGCATATGTTGAAGGAGATCGGGCAGCTGGCCCGGGCCGATATCGAGCGACTCCTGGGCTGCCAGGTGTATTTGGAGCTCTGGGTAAAGGTAAGGAAGGACTGGCGGGACTCGCTGGAAGCCCTGCGCAGTTTCGGTTATGACGAGTAGGCTTCCGGCCTGTACCAAAAAGAGACAGCATACCTGCCGCTGGCGGGGGACACCCTAGCTCAAGAGGGAGGGTGGTTTCTTTGCAGGAGTCCCATGAAGTCATGTGGCGTCTCTTTGCAGCCACTGGCCAGATCGGGGCCTATCTGTTCTACAGGGAGCTTCTTAACAGCGAAAGGAATGGGGGGGATACAGGGGAAGAGGGGGAGCAATACTGTTGAGGAGGAGAAAAACTAATGCCCCTTTATCGGCTGGAAGCGGTGGTTTTATACCACCGCTATCTTGGGGAAGCAGATAAAATAGTGACCCTTTATTCCCGGGAAAGGGGGAAGGTCCGGGCTGTGGCCCGGGGTGCCCGGCGGCCCCGCAACCGCCTGTTAGCGGGAACCCAGCCCTACAGCCACTCCGACTTCCTCCTTTTTTCCGGCAAGGGCTTGGACACCATCAGCCAGTGTGAACTGAAGGAATCCTTTTACACCCTGCGGGAGGACCTGCAGCGCATGGCTGCCGCCGCCTATGTGGCCGAACTCTACGATCTTTTAATTGAAGAAGGGGAAAAAAACGAAGGCCTCTTTTTCTTGCTTTTAAGCACCCTGCATTTGCTGACCGACGGGGAAGATATTGATCTAGCTTTGCGGTATTTTGAACTGCGCTTCCTCTCCCTCCTCGGTTACCAGCCCCAGCTGACCCAATGTGTCCACTGCGGGGGTCCCATCGAGGGGAGGGCCCTCAGGTTCAGCGGTCAACTGGGGGGCGTCCTCTGCCCCGACTGTTGGGGACAGGACGGGCGGGCAGTTTCCCTTTGTCAGGGAACCCTGGAGATGCTGAAACGCTTTTTAACAATGACACCCCGGACCTTGCGGGTGCTGGGAGCTGCCCCGGCCGTGCGCCGGGAACTGGAAAGGGTCCTCAGGATCTGCCTGGAATACCGCCTGCCCCGGGAGTTGAAATCCCGCCGCTTTCTGGCCCTGGTCCAGGGGGAGGGCTTTTAGCTCTGGGATTGACAAGGACCGGCAATTTTGTTACAGTAAAAGCAAATTTATCCCTTCCTTGCCGATGAGGGAGAGGAGTAACCGGTGCTGTCTTTTCAGAGAGCAGGGTTCCCCTGGTATCCGGGGGAGCTGCGAGCCCTGTACTGGCGGGCCGGCGAAGGGCGCTCCTGGAGGCGATACTAATGAAGGGGGCCGTTCGAGAAGATCGGTCAAGCAGGGTGGAACCGCGGGAAAAGCTCTCGTCCCTGCAATATGCTCAATTGCAGGAGGTGAGGGTTTTTTAATGCCGCGCTGAGGAAATATATAGTTATATGGCAAGACAACGGCTAGCGTACCTGGAAGTGAGGAGGGAAAAAGGGTGAATCTGCAAGATATAATCTTAAAATTACAGAGCTTCTGGGCTGGGCAGAACTGTGTTATCCAGCAGCCCTATGATGTGGAAAAGGGGGCTGGGACCATGAACCCGGCTACCTTCCTCAGGGCCCTGGGACCAGAGCCCTGGAACGTGGCCTATGTGGAACCCTCCCGGCGCCCCACCGACGGCCGCTATGGGGAGAACCCCAACCGCCTGTACCAGCACCACCAGTACCAGGTAATTATGAAACCTTCTCCCCATAATATCCAGGAGCTGTACCTGGAAAGCCTTTACCAGCTGGGTATAGACCCCCTGGAACACGATATCCGCTTTGTCGAGGACAACTGGGAATCCCCCACCCTGGGTGCCTGGGGCCTGGGCTGGGAAGTCTGGCTTGACGGCATGGAAATTACCCAGTTTACCTACTTTCAGCAGGTAGGGGGCTTTGATGCCAAGCCCGTTTCCGTAGAATTGACCTACGGCCTGGAAAGGATAGCCATGTTCCTGCAGAAGAAGGACAATGTCTTCGACGTTGTCTGGGTCGATGGGATTACATACGGCGACATCTTCCACCGCTTTGAGGTGGAACATTCCCACTACAACTTTACCGAATCCCACATTCCCACTCTGCTTAAGCTCTTTGATATTTACGAAGAAGAGGCCAGGAGGCTTTTGGACAAGGAGCTGATCCTGCCGGCCTATGACTACATCCTCAAGTGCTCCCATGTTTTCAACCTCCTTGATGCCCGGGGAGCAATTAGTGTAACGGAACGGACGGGCTACATCCACCGGGTCCGGAATCTGGCCCGGGATTGTGCCCAGGGTTACTTGAAGCAGCGGGAGGAAATGGGCTTTCCGCTCTTGGCGAAAGGGGAGGTGTAGATTATGCCCAGGGATTTACTGCTGGAGATAGGAACGGAAGAAATTCCCGCCCGGTTTATGCCTGCTACCCTGGAACAGCTGAAAACAAAGGCCCAGGAAAGGCTGGCGGAGGCCAGGTTGGACTTTTCTCGAGTACAGGTCACAGGAACGCCCAGGAGGCTGGTCCTCCATGTCCACGATTTGGCAGACAGGGCGACGGATTTAGAGCTGGAGATCAAGGGACCGCCCAAGAAGGTGGCCTTCGATGCCGAAGGTAAGCCCACCAAGGCTGCCCTGGGCTTTGCCCGCAACCAGGGCATAGAGGTCTCGGACTTGGTGGTCAAAGAGGTAGAGGGCGGCGAGTATGTCTTTGCCTGTGTCCGGGATGAAGGGCAACCGGCAAAAGAGCTCCTGTCCCAACTGCTGCCGGACCTCATCCTGAGCATCACCTTCCCCAAAACCATGCGCTGGGGCGATGGTGATCTGCGCTTTGCCCGTCCCATCCACTGGCTGCTGGCCCTTTTGGGCGAAGAGGTAATTCCCTTTTCCTTGGCCGGGGTCGAGTCGGGGCGGGAAACCTACGGCCACCGCTTTTTGAGTAAGGGGCCTATCAGCATTGGCGCACCAGGAGAGTATTACGAAAAGATACGGGAACACTATGTCATTGTCGATCCCGAAGAGAGGAAAAGGCAGATCAGGAAGCAGTGCGAAGAATTGGCCCGGCAGCACGGGGGAAAGGTATTGTGGGATGAGGACCTGCTGGAGGAGATCATATACCTGGTGGAGTATCCCACAGCCCTGGTGGGTTCCTTCAAGGCCGACTACCTGGACTTGCCCATGGAAGTGGTTATAACCCCCATGAAGGAACACCAGCGCTATTTCCCCCTGGCCGATCCGGCGGGGGAGCTCTTGCCCCTGTTCATTACCGTACGAAATGGGACCGCCGAGAACCTGGAAATTGTCCGGGAAGGAAACGAGAAGGTCCTCCAGGCCCGTTTGGCCGACGCCAAGTTCTTCTATGAAGAAGACAAGAAGGTACCCCTGGCCGACAGGGTAGAGAGGCTCAAGAACATTGTTTTTCTGGAAGGCCTGGGTTCCATCTACGACAAGGTGGAACGGGTCCGGGAGCTGGCCCTCTTTATTGTTGAGGAACTGGGTCTGGAGGAACCGGTGCGATCCCTGGTGGACCGGACAGTCCTGCTGTCCAAGGCCGATCTCACAACCAACATGGTCTATGAATTCGATGAGCTCCAGGGAGTTATGGGCCGGGAATACGCCCTCCTTGACGGCGAAAACCCGGTGGTGGCCCAGGGCATCTACGAGCACTATCTCCCCCGCTTTGCCGGGGATGAGCTGCCCCAGACCATGGTGGGGAATATAGCCAGCATTGCCGACAAGTTGGACAGCATCTGCGGCTGTTTCGGGATCGGCATTATTCCCACCGGCTCTGCTGATCCCTATGCCCTGCGGCGGCAGGCCTACGGGATAGTCAATATCTTACTGGGCGCCGATCTGAATCTGGAACTGTCCAGCCTCGTTGACTGCGGCCTCAACATTTACCGGCGTTTGAGTATACTTAAGGAGGACCTCCAGGGGGTTCGGGAACAGATCCTGGACTTTTTTGCCGCCCGGATCAAGAATGCCTGCCGGGATCGGGGGGCAGCCTACGACAGCATCGATGCCGTTTTGGCCGTCGGCTTTGACAATGTGGCCCAGCTGTGGAACCGGCTGGAAGCAGTGGAAAAAAGCCGGCGCCAGCCAGAATTTCCCTCCTTTATCGCCATGTTTAACCGGGTCCACAATTTAGCCCGGCAGGCTGCCGGCACAGAGCCTTGTAACCCTGCCCTCTTCCAGGAAGAGGCCGAGAAGGAACTCTACGCCAGCTATCAGGAGCTGATACCCCAGCTGGAGGAAGCCCTGGCCGGGCAGGAATACACCAAAGTCTTAGAAAAACTCTTTACCCTGCAGCCCGCCATTGACCGTTTCTTTGACGATGTGCTGGTCATGGCCAAGGAGGAAGAGATTAAAAACAACCGTTTGGCCCTCCTCCGGGAGATTGATAAACTGTTTTTAAGCCTGGCCGACTTCAGCAAAATTGTCACAGGCTGAGTGC
>LFSN01000130.1:3233-4631 GCA_001513125.1 Clostridia bacterium DTU030 | reverse complement strand
TATGGGGCAAAGTTGGCCAAATGAGTAGAAAGGGTGATGGCCATTCAACTCACCTTGCGTCAGAAAAAGATCATTGAGATCGTCAAGGAAAAAGGACCTATAACCAGTGAGCAGATTGCAGCCGAGCTGTCCCTGACCCGGGCTACCCTGCGTCCAGACCTGGCTATCTTAACCATGGTTGGGATCCTGGAAGCAAAACCGCGGGTTGGGTATTACCATACGAATAAACCCCTTCCCTTCCTGATTGGTGATGAACTGCAGCAGTTAAAGGTGAAGGATGTTAAATCACGGCCAGTGGTGGTAAGGGATGATGTTACCATCTACGATGCCATTGTGACCATGATGCTGGAAGATGTCGGCACCTTAATCATTGTCGACGAAGGTGGATTCTTGGCCGGTGTCGTTTCCAGGAAGGATTTATTGAAAATAACCCTGGGACAGGCAGATATCCACAAGGTTCCGGTAGGTGTTGTCATGACCCGTTTCCCCAATGTCATCAGCGTTCAGCCGGAAGATACTGTCTATGAGGCCGCCAAAAAAATGGTCCAGTACCAGATTGACGGCCTACCGGTTGTGGTTCCCCGGACCATCTCCGAGGGGGAGCCGGGTGGTCCCAGCGAGGGTTTGGAAGTGGTGGGTCGCATTACCAAAACCAATATCACAAATATATTTGTGGAATTAGGTGCTGGGAAATTTTAGGCGAAAGGAGGGATAGGAAATAGACACTAAACCCTATGTGTACATTGTCTCTGACTCCATTGGCGAGACAGCCGAACTGGTAGTGCGCGCGGCTGCCAGCCAGTTTGATTCAGGGCGAATAAACCTGCGCCGGGTTCCCTATGTCAGAGAGATAGAACCCCTTAAGGAAATAATTGAAGAGGCCAGTGAAACCCGGGGCATAATAGTATATACCTTGGTGGTGCCGGAAGTTAAGGAGTATTTGGAGAGGGAAGCCGCCCAGTTAAACATACCCACCGTAGATATCATGGGTCCCATAATGGAGACCCTGGGCAAAGTCTTCCCGGAGCGACCCCATCTAAAACCCGGACTGGTCTACCAGCTCGACGAGGATTATTATCGAAAAGTGGAAGCCATTGAATTTGCCGTCAACTATGACGATGGGAGGGATCCGCGGGGTATCCTCTGGGCGGATGTGGTGATTATTGGGGTATCGAGAACTTCGAAGACACCCCTCTGCATGTACCTGGCCCATAAGGGTATCAAGGCAGCCAATGTCCCCCTGGTACCGGAGGTAAAGCCACCGGAGGAGCTCTTTGCCATTCCACCCAGTCGTATTGTTGGCCTCACCATCAAGCCAAGCCAGCTGACGCGGATCCGTCAGGAACGCCTGAAGAACCTAGGTTTGAGCAGTGATGCTGACTACGCCAGCCCGGAACG
>LFSN01000130.1:2713-3122 GCA_001513125.1 Clostridia bacterium DTU030 | reverse complement strand
CTCGGCGGTAAGGGTGCCAACCTGGCCGAAATGACCAGGATCGGGCTGCCCGTCCCACCGGGGATAACCGTTACCACGGAAGCCTGCCTTGAATACTACGATGCAGGGAGGAAAATGCCCCCGGGCCTCGATGAAGAAATCAAGGAAGGAATCAAGAAGCTGGAGGAAAAACTGGGCAAGAAATTCGGTGATCCAGAAAACCCCCTCCTGGTTTCGGTGCGCTCCGGTGCCGCTATTTCTATGCCTGGTATGATGGATACTATCCTGAACCTGGGCTTAAACGACGAAACCCGGGAAGGCCTGGCCAGGCTCACCGGTGACCGCCGTTTTGCCAACGACTGCTACCGCCGCTTTATCCAGATGTTCGGCGATGTGGTTATGGGCATCCCCTTCCAGGTCTTTGAAGAGG
>LFSN01000130.1:0-2653 GCA_001513125.1 Clostridia bacterium DTU030 | reverse complement strand
GAGGCTGTCTTTGCCTCCTGGAACAACGAGCGGGCCATTGTCTACAGGAGAATCCACCGGATTCCCGATGATTTAGGTACCGCCGTCAACATCCAAACCATGGTCTTCGGCAACATGGGCGATGATTCTGGTACTGGTGTTGCCTTTACCCGGAACCCGGCCACAGGGGAAAAGGAAATCTATGGTGAATACCTGGTCAATGCCCAGGGTGAAGACGTGGTGGCCGGTATCAGGACACCCAAGCCCATTGCCACCCTCAAGGACGAAATGCCCGAGATCTACCAGCAGTTTGCTGAGATCTGCCAGCGGCTGGAGGACCATTACCGGGATCTCCAGGATATTGAGTTTACCATTGAAAAGGGTAAGCTCTACATCCTCCAGACCCGGGCCGGAAAGCGGACGGCTGCTGCTGCCATTAAGGTAGCCACCGACCTGGTCCAGGAAGGTAAGATCAGCGAGGAAGAAGCTGTCCTCCGGGTCGATCCCGAACAGCTGGATCAGCTGATGCACCCCAGCCTGGACCCCGAGGCCAAGGTAGAAGTTTTGGCCAAGGGCCTGCCGGCTTCTCCCGGGGCTGCCGTCGGTAAGGTGGTATTTTCCGCCGACCGGGCCGAAGAGCTGGGCAAGGAAGGGGAAAAGGTCATCCTGGTCCGTCCTGAGACTACTCCCGATGACATCCACGGTATGGCAATGGCCCAGGGGATCCTCACCAGCCGGGGCGGCATGACCAGCCACGCGGCCGTTGTCGCCCGGGGAATGGGTACTCCCTGTATCTGCGGCTGTGAAGCCCTGCGCATTGACGTGGATGCCAAGGAATTTACCGTCGATGGCGTTACCGTTAAGGAAGGGGATATGATCACCATCGACGGTGGCACAGGCCGGGTCATGCTGGGCGAGGCCAAATTGGTCAGCCCCCAGATTGGCGGTGCTTTCCAGACCATATTGGAGTGGGCAGATAAAATCCGGCACCTCCAGGTCCGGACCAACGCCGATACCCCGGCAGATGCCGCCCGGGCCCGGGAGTTTGGTGCCGAAGGCATTGGCCTCTGCCGTACAGAGCACATGTTCATGGCTCCCGATCGGCTCCCCATCGTCCAGCAGATGATCCTGGCCGAAAACGATGAGGAACGGAAGGCTGCCCTGGATAAGCTCCTTCCGGTACAGCAGGATGACTTTTATGGCATCTTCAAGGCCATGAAGGGTCTACCGGTGACCATTCGTCTCCTGGATCCCCCCTTGCACGAATTCCTGCCCAATGCAGAAGAACTCCTGGTAGAAATAACCCGCCTGGAAATGTCGGGTGAGAATCCTGAACTTTTGGCAGAAAAGCAGAAGATGCTCAGGCAGGTCCGCAATCTCTCCGAGTTCAACCCCATGCTGGGGCACCGGGGTTGCCGCCTGGGTATTACCTTCCCCGAGATCTATGAAATGCAGGCCAGGGCCATCTTCCAGGCCGTAGCCGCCCTGGTCAAGGAAGGCATCGAGGTTTACCCCGAGGTCATGATTCCCCTGGTAGGCCATCCCAAGGAACTGGAGCCCCTGCGGGAAGTGGTTGTCAACACAGCCGAGGCCGTAAAGGAAGAAGCGGGTGTCGACTTCTCCTACAGCGTCGGAACCATGATCGAGCTGCCCAGGGCCTGTGTTATAGCCGATGAGATTGCCGAACACGCCGACTTCTTCTCCTTTGGTACCAACGACCTTACCCAGACCACCTTTGGCTTCAGCCGGGATGACGCCGAGGGCAAGTTCCTGCACCACTATCTGGAGAAGAAGATCTTGCCGGAGAACCCCTTTGCCTCCCTGGACACTGAGGGAGTTGGCAAGCTGGTAGCCCAGGGGGTCAAGTTGGGCCGCAGTGCGAAGCCTGAACTCAAAGTGGGTGTCTGTGGGGAACATGGTGGAGACCCAAGGTCCATAGACTTCTTCCACCAGACCGGCTTGAACTATGTCAGCTGCTCTCCCTTCCGGGTACCCATTGCCAGGCTGGCAGCTGCCCATGCCCAGCTTAAGAACCCGAGATAATAAACAATTGAAGGAAGCTAGCCTTCCAAGGCTCTTTCCACAAGGGTACTGCCCTTCATTACATGAGGGGCAGTGCCCTTTTTTTGTGGATTTACCTCCTCCAGCCCGAAAAGCTGTCAAAGATAGCCCCTAATGTCGGCAAATTTATGTCAAAGAGTGAAAAAGGCAACGGACAAAGGGCAGAAAAGGGAAGAAAAATCATATCTTTCAGGCAATAAATTACATAATATGGAAAAGAATAGTGTTAGACTAGTCTGAGAAAGGAGTTACCACCTGTCTTGTCTGCTGTCCGGCAGTGAAAAAACTAGTATATTTTTCAAAAAAAGATGGAAACTAATAGCATAGATTAACATATTTTAGGAGCCTGTGGGAAAATAATATAACAGGTTGGTGAGGAGAGTGGGCAGGAGAGCCCCTGGTAGAAACAGCAAGGGCTACTTGCTGAAAGTGTATTGCCTGCTGTTTATCCTGGCCGTGGGCAGTATCGGCGTGGGCTATGGCGCCTTTTCCGACGGGCTGCAGCTGGCAGCTACAGTTTATACCGGGAACATCGCCCCGGTTTTCCTGGACGGTTCACCAAGCTTGACGAAGCATTTGGTAACGAGCGGTTAAACTCATGAGGCCCTGGGCT
>LFSN01000072.1 GCA_001513125.1 Clostridia bacterium DTU030 | reverse complement strand
CCCTTTTCTGCTGCTCTTCCATCCCCGTAACGCTCCTTTGCCAGGAGTTAAGCGGAGAATAAAAACACGGGCCCTGTCACCGGCAACCTTGACAGCAGGTACCCGGGTATGTTACTTTATATTTGACGAATGTTAACAAAACTCAATATCCATGGGGAGCCGAAATATGGCTGAGAGTGAACCCCAAGGGGTTCAGACCCGTAGAACCTGAACTGGGTAATGCCAGCGGAGGGATTTGGAAACTGCAGCAGTGGTGGACCTGCCTACTTTTACCCAGCTGGGGGTAAAATTTTTTTATCCCGGGCACAGGTCACCCTGCCCCCCTTCGGCTCTCCCAAAAGGAGGGCTTTTATTATGGTACAATAACAAACTCTCCCCGACCCTTTGGGAAGCAAACAATTGTACCTTCCCAAAGGCTAAACCCTGGTGTTGTGAATATTTTCTGGAGGTGTTATCTATCATGAGCTTTTGCGCCCAACTCAGGGAAGAGGCCAGGGAGATCTGGGATGGCTGGCACCAGCACCCCTTTATCGCCGGCATCAGGGACGGCTCCCTGGAAAGGGAAAAATTTATCTACTGGATCAAGCAGGATTACCTCTACCTGCAGGACTACGCCCGGATCTTCGCCCTGGCCGGGGCCAAGGCCAGCAGACTGGAAGACATGCAGAGCTTCGCCCGCCTGATGGACGGCATTCTCAACACCGAGATGAGCCTGCACCGGAGCTACTGCGCCCAGTTCGGCATCACCGCCCAGGAACTGGAAACCCTGGACAAGTCACCAACCTGCCAGGGCTACACCGATTTTCTGGTGCGGACGGCGGCCCTGGAGACGGTGGGAGTTACGGTGGCGGCCCTGCTCCCCTGTATCTGGGGCTTTTACGAGATAGGAACCAGATTGCAGGAAGTCGGGGACACCAGCCCAGACAACCCCTACCGGGACTGGATTGCCATGTACTCCTCTGCGGAATTTGCCCAGCTCAGCCAGTGGAGCAAAGAACTGATGGAAAGGTATGCCCGGGAGGCCGGCAGCGGGGAAAGGGAGCAGATGAAAAAGGCCTTTGTCATCAGCAGCAAATATGAGGCCCTCTTCTGGGAGATGGCCCATACCCTGGAGGAGTGGAAATATTAATACTTAGTTTCCCGGATGGCCTGGCAGAAATCAGGTGGATTGGGGATTGGTAAGGGAAAACCTTTCTTGGAGGCGAGGAGAATGGAAATTCAAGATAAGATGATCAGTAAAGCCATTATTTCCAATTACATGCAGGACCTCCTCCACTACCTGGAAACCGATGTGGCCATCGTCGGCGGCGGACCGGCTGGTTTAACGGCCGCCTATTATCTGGCCAAGGATGGCATCAAAACGGCAATTTTTGAACGGCGGTCCAATCCCGGCGGCGGGATGTGGGCCGGCGGCATCATGTTTAACCACATCGTCTTTCAGGAGGAGGTCAGGCCCATCCTGGAAGAGCTCGAACTTCGCCACACCCTCTATGAAGCCGGCTACTACACCGCCGATGCCATCGAAACCGTCTGCGCCCTCACCCTGAAGGCCATCAGGGCCGGGGCCAAGATCTTCAACCTGATGACCGTGGAAGATGTCATGGTGCGGGAGGAGCGGGTTGCCGGCCTGGTCCTGAACTGGACCCCGGTGAAGATGGCCCGGCTCCACGTGGATCCCATTGCTGTGGAAGCCAAATACGTCATCGACGGGACGGGCCATGATGCAGAAGTGGTGAATTTTCTCCGGAAGAATAAAATCGAACTGCCAACGGCCAGCGGCGGGATCGAAGGGGAAGCTTCCATGTGGGCGGACAGGGGGGAAAAAGAGACGGTAGAAAGGGCCGGGGAAGTGTATCCGGGCCTCTTTGTGGTCGGCATGTCCGGCACCGCCGTCTTCGGTACCCACCGCATGGGGCCCATCTTTGGCGGCATGCTCCTGGGCGGGAAAAAGGTGGCGGATATGATTAGAGAAAGATTATAAGTCCAGACAGTCAGGGAAATACCCAAACAACCAGCGGCCGGGAAAGGATAAACTCCTTTCCCGGCTTGTAAATAAACACCTTTGGCTTTGATTGGGCCATCTGTTGTCTTTTATATCCCTTCCCGGGAGAATTACTTTTCTGCGTGGGAAGGAATATGTTTTGGTGATTTTATAAAAGCATTATAGGTATAGTTGCTATAGGCAGGTATCCAAAAACGGCAATGATTATTGCAACAGCCATAAGGCTTACGCCAGCCACACACCCTGCCGCCATTTTGTTTGGCAATGTGCGGCGCAACACCTCCCAAAATTTTGTTATAAGCCAAACTTTAACGGCAAAAAACAAGACGTATAAGATACTTGCCCGAAAGGAAAGCAGGGCGCTGCTCAGTAAGTAATCTAACACAATAAAATTAACTGCTTCCACAGAGATATCCAATATTATAAATGATGTTTTTTTGTTAACGGGCAAAAGACTGACACCTCACTTTCAGATTCCAAATATCTCCTAATACTGCATTGCAAAACCCTGATATTATCTATTAATTTAATTTCAATTTAAATCCAGGAAATACCTTTTTCCCTTGTTAGACAAAATCAAATACCCCAAAGCCCTAAACATTTAGCCTTTAGGGCTGCCAGTCGACCCTTTGCTTACTCCTTCAAGGAACTGGCAACTTTACTGGCTTCGGTTTAGTTATCCAAAAATGTTGCCCATTCACCGTGCCTATAAAGCAGCTGGACCCGGGCTGACCCGGGTCCGGATATTATGCCTTATCAATTTTACATATACCTTATCTATTTTACGTTCAAGGGAATTTCCACCACAAACATCTTCGACCCATCCTTCATGCTTACACTGAAAAGCTGCAGGGTCAAGGGGCCGGGTCCCGCCCCTTCCGGTACCGGAATCTCCTCTTTGAAGTAAGCCCAGTCCCCCATGGCGGCCGTGGTAAAACCCCTGTCCAGTACAGCCCCATCTGCTCCCAGGAGCTCATAGCTGACCGTTCCCTCAAAAACATTGGCTATTCCTGTCAGTTCGATGGTTCCTTCAACCTCTTCCCCCGGAGCAGGGCTGAAAACCTTGATCCATTCCGACCGGGCCACGATGGGCCTGTCTATGGTTTCCAGACCCATGATTTTCATAAAGTACCTGTCCGGGTTGTCGACATCGGTAAAGACTAGGGGTAATTCCTCGTTTTCTAAGATAATCAGATCATAGGGATAGGTGAGAACCTCGGTTACTATATCTCCCGGTTTCGGGGCAAAG
>LFSN01000121.1 GCA_001513125.1 Clostridia bacterium DTU030 | reverse complement strand
GTTGAAGGCTGGGTAGCCAGCTGGGTAGGCCGTTCCGGGCCCCGCCGTTATCGGGGTGAGATTAGAGAGAGGATGACTTGTGTCATCAATAAGGGTGGTACCGCGGAAGAGAGCTTTCGTCCCTAAAGGAGGACGGAAGCTCTTTTGTATAGGGAAAGGTAAAAGGGAGGGTTAGCCATGCAGGAGAAACTAAAGGCCCTGGAAGGTGAAGCCAGGGGAGCAATAGAGGAGGCGGCCAGCCTGGAGGAAGTGGAAGGGCTGCGGGTCCGCTACCTGGGGCGGAAGGGTAAACTGACTTTAATCTTGCGGGCTATGAAGGACCTGCCCGCCGCCGAGCGCCCGGTGGTGGGAAAACTGGCCAATGAAATCCGGGCCCGGTTAGAAGATCTGCTCCAGGAACGAAGGTCAGCCCTGGTGGAAAGCCAGAAGGAGGAGCGGCTGGAGAAGGAGCGGATCGATGTGACCATGCCCGGGGCGCGGCCCCGGATGGGGAACAAGCATCCCCTGACCCTGGTTTTAGAGGAAATTAAGGAAGTCTTTATGGGGTTGGGCTTTTCGGTGGTGGAGGGGCCGGAGATTGAGAGCGATTATTACAACTTCGAAGCCCTCAACCTGCCCCCCAACCATCCCGCCCGGGATATGCAGGATTCCTTCTATATTACCGAAGAAATCCTGCTCCGGACCCACACCTCCCCCGTCCAGGCCCGGACCATGGAAAGGACGGCACCAAAGGTCCCGGTGCGGATCATCTGCCCCGGGAAGGTCTACCGGCGGGATGCCGACAGCACCCACTCCCCCATGTTCCACCAGGTGGAGGGGCTGGTGGTGGACAAGAATGTTACCCTGGGCCACCTGAAGGGGGTCCTGACCCTCTTTGTCCGGGAACTCTTTGGGGCCGACCGGAAGGTAAGATTTCGGCCCAGCTATTTCCCCTTTACCGAGCCCAGCGCCGAGGTAGATATTTCCTGTGTCATCTGCGGCGGCAGGGGCTGCCGGGTCTGTTCCCAGACCGGCTGGCTGGAAATACTGGGGTCGGGACTGGTCCATCCCCGGGTGCTGGCCATGTCGGGTTATGATCCGGATCAGGTTTCCGGCTTTGCCTTTGGGATGGGGGTGGAAAGGATAGCCATGCTGAAATATGGTGTCGATGACATCCGTTTGTTTTTCGAGAATGACCTGCGCTTCCTGGAGCAGTTTGGCAGAGGTTGAAAAGATACACCGTCCTTGGAAATCCAGGAGGAAAAACCCCTTAGGAAAGCAGGAGGGAAATGGGAATGAAGATATCATACAATTGGCTCAAGGAATTGGTTCCCCTGGAATGGTCCCCCGCCCAGCTGGCCGATAGATTAACCATGGCGGGCCTGGAGGTAGACGCCGTCTACCCCCTGGGCGAGGACATGCCGGGGATTGTGACGGGCAGGATCACCGCCCTGGAAAAACATCCTGGGGCAGACAATTTGTACGTGGCCCAGGTGGATGTGGCGGGGGCGGCCCCGGCGCCCCTGCAGGTGGTGACGGGGGCCCAAAATATAAAGGTAGGAAGCAGGATCCCCCTGGCCCTGCCCGGGGCGGTCCTTCCCGGGGGCCGGGAGATAAGGGAGGCCGAGTTTAAGGGCATCATCTCCCAGGGAATGATGTGCTCCGCCGAGGAACTGGGCCTGGAGCCCTCCCCGGCCGATGAGGAGGGGATCATGCTCCTTCCCCCCGATACGCCCCTGGGCGAACCCATTGCCCAGGTCCTGGGTTTGGACGATTATGTCCTGGAGCTGGACCTGACCCCCAACCGGGGCGACTGCCTGAGCATGGTCGGGGTGGCCCGGGAGGTGGCGGCCCTGACGGGGGCGAAGCTCCGCCTGCCGGAAATCCCGGCAGGGGCAAGCGACGCGGTTTCAGATGAAGAGGAAATCAGGGTGACGGTGGCCGATCCGGATCTCTGCCCCCGCTACACCGTGCGCCTCCTCACCGACATCAAGATTGGCCCTTCCCCCCTCTGGATGCAGCAGCGGCTGCGGGCGGCGGGGATGCGTCCCATCAATAACATGGTCGATGTTACCAACTATGTGATGCTGGAACTGGGCCAGCCCCTCCACGCCTTTGACCGGGACCTGATCCGGGGTGGGGAGATCATTGTCCGCCGGGCCGAGCCGGGGGAGAAGATCGTTACCCTGGATGGCCAGGAGCGGAACCTCAGCGAGGATATGCTGGTCATCGCCGATCCCGAGGGGGCGGTGGGGATTGCCGGGGTCATGGGGGGGGCCAACAGTGAGATTACCCCCAGCACCCGGCGGGTCCTGTTGGAATCGGCCTGTTTCGACAATATCAGCATCCGGAAAACGGCCCGGGCCCTGGGCCTGCGTTCCGAGGCCTCCAACCGCTTTGAAAAAGGGGTCGATCCCCGGGGTACCCTGCAGGCTGCCAGCCGGGCCGCTTACTTAATGGAAGAAATGGGGGCCGGCCGGGTCCTGCCCCTGGTGGTGGATGTCTGCCCCCGGGAGATCACTCCGGTTCAGATCTCTTTTAAACCGGAGCGGGCGGAGGAGCTCCTGGGGACGAAGATTCCTACGGAAGAAATAAAGGATATCTTGACCAGGCTGGAATTTAAGGTGGAGGGGACGGGTCCTTTCCTGGTAACGGTACCGACCTTCCGCCCCGATGTAGAGCTGGAGTGTGATCTGGTGGAAGAGGTAGCCCGGATCTACGGCTATGACCGGATTGAAGGTGCCATGCTCCAGGGGATCCTGACAGCGGCCGAAAAGTTTGCCGGGCAGAAGCTGGAGGACCGGATCAAGGATCTTTTGGCCGGTTGGGGGTTGTCGGAAATTGTCACCTACAGTTTCTACAGTCCTAAAGCCTTCGACTACCTGCGGCTGCCGGCAGACCATTCCCTCCGGCGGTGTATCCCCCTGCAGAACCCCCTGTCCGAGGTTCAGTCGGTCATGCGAACTACCCTCCTGCCCAATATGATCGAAACCCTGGCCACCAACCTCAAACACAAAAATACCGACCTGGCCTTCTTTGAAATCGGCCGTACTTACCTCACGGCCCAGCTTCCCCTCGAGGACCTGCCCCAGGAACCCCCCTTCCTGGCCCTGGGCCTGGCGGGCAGAGTCCGGGAAAGCCACTGGAACCGTGCAGACGAACCGGTGGATTTCTTCATCCTCAAGGGCCTGGTGGAGGCCCTGGCGGAAGAACTGGGCCTTGGCTCCCTGGCCTTTGTTCCCGGGGAACATCCCTCCTTCCATCCCGGCCGCCAGGCCGTGCTCCTGGTAGATGGGATAGAACTTGGCATCCTGGGGGAAGTCCACCCCGATGTGGCCGCCGCCTGGGACGTGGAGGAGCGGCTGTATCTTGCCGAGATTGACCTGGAAGCCCTGGCAGGAAAGGTGAAGGGAGAACTTCGCTACCGGCAGCTTCCCCGCTTCCCCGCCGTGGTCCGGGACCTGGCCATCCTCGTCGATGAGGGGGTCACGGCGGCCCAGGTGGAAGGGGTCATTGCCGCCGCTGGCGGGGAACTCCTGGTGGAGGTGGAACTCTTTGACCAGTACCAGGGGAAACAGATACCCGCCGGCAAGAGGAGCCTGGCCTACAGCCTGGTCTACCGGGCGCCGGACCGGACCCTGACCGATGAGGAGGTAGCGGAGGTCCACAGCAGGATCATTGAAGCTTTGGCGGCAAAACTTGGTGCAGTCCTGCGCCAATAGCTTATAATGGGAGGGGTTTAACCCTCCCCTCTTCTTTTCTGCCTCAGGAAGGATTTTTCCGACCTGATGGGGAATAAGCTCCCTAGATGGCGAAGAAAAGGGTGAGGGAAATGGCTGAGAATAAGAAAAAGGCAAATGTGCGGATTTTTGGGGAAGAATATACCCTAAAGGGCCGGGCCAATCCTGAATACATGAAGGAACTTGCCCACTATGTGGATGCCATTATGAGGGAAATTAAAGAGAGGAACCCCAAATTGACCTCTACCCAGGTGGCCGTCCTGGCGGCCGTCAACATTGCCGATCTCTATTTTACCTCCCGCTGGAATGAGAAGGGGTGGGGAACAGGTGTAGAGGATGCTGGGAAGGCGGGGGAGGGAGGAGAGTGAACTGGCTGGACGTGCTGGTCCTAGTCACCGTGGGGATCAGGGGCTGGTCCGGCTATCGGCGGGGTTTCATCTCCCAGGCCTTTGAACTGGCCGGCCTTATTGCCGGCCTCTTCTTTGCAGTCCGCTATTACTACCCCCTGCAGATCCAGCTGAGCCGGTATGCAGCCTTGCCGGTGCCGGTCCTGGCAGTGGCTTCCTTTTTTTTAATTCTGCTGGGCGTCATGCTGGCGGCCCGGCTTTTGGGCAGCATCTGTACCCAGATGGTGAATGTGCCGGGCCTGGGTACCATCAATGCCCTCAGCGGCGCCCTGGCCGGTGCCCTGGTGGCCCTGGTGACCATCGCCTTTTTCCTCAGTGTCCTGCAGCTTTTTTCCTTCCCACCGGTAGAGGCGGCCTTATCTGCATCGGTCCTTGCCCCTTACCTGGATCAATATCTGCCGGCCCTCCTTGATCTGGTGGAAGGCTGCTTGCCCGACGACGCCGGCCCGGCCTGGCCGCGGCCGGGGGGGCCGGTGCCCCTGGAAAGAAGGGAATTGTAAGGAATCCAGGAGGGAAGGGATTTGGAAAAACTGGAAATTGCCTGGCTTTTTACAGAAATTGCTGATTTACTGGAAATAAAGGGTGACAATCCCTATCGCATCAGGGCCTACCGGCGCGCCGCCCGGGCCCTGAAAGGTTTTCCGGGGGATATCCGCCAGTTGTGGACAGAGGATAAACTGGAGACCATCCCCGGCATTGGCAGGGAACTGGCCGCCAAGATTGGCGAGTTCCTCAGTACGGGTACCAGCCGTTACCTGGAAGAGCTGCGGCAGGAGGTTCCCCCGGGCCTGTTAGATATGCTGGCAGTGCCCGAGGTGGGCCCCAAGACGGTCCACACCATTTATTCCCATCTGGGGATTACCTCCCTGGAACAATTGGCGGAAGCAGCCCGCAAAAGGCAGCTGCGCCAGCTCCCCGGGCTGGGACCCAAAACGGAGTTGAGGATCTTGAAGGGCATCAACCTTGTAAACAGCCGCCGGGGGCGGATGCCCCTGGGGGTGGCCCTGCCCCTGGCCGAGGAATTATATGAGGATTTGGCTTCCCTGGATGGGGTGGAGGCCATAAGCTTTACCGGCAGTCTGCGGCGGTGCCGGGATGAGGTGGGGGACGTGGATCTCCTGGTGGCTGCCGGGGAAGGGGAGAGGATTGTCGAGCTCTTTTCCCATTCCCCCCGGCTCGCCCAGATCCTGGCCAAGGGGAAGAACCGGGTCGTGGCCAGGACCGAACTGGGAATTGAGGTGGATCTCTGGGTGGTGGCCCCGGACCAGTATGCCCCGGCCCTGCTCTGGGCGACGGGCTCCCGCCGCCACTATCAACGGCTGCAGGAACGGGCTGCCGCCCTGGATATAGAACTGGCCGAGTGCCAGGTCCTTAAATCTGGCAAGCCCCTGACTGTCAAGGCTGAGGAAGAGATTTACCGGCTGCTGGAACTGGCCTACATTCCTCCGGAGCTGCGGGAGGACCGGGGGGAGGTGGAAGCGGCGGCCAAGGGCAAACTCCCCTCCCTGGTCACCCTGGCGGATATCCAGGGGGACTTTCACAGCCATACCAACTGGAGTGACGGTGTAGAATCAATAGAGGAAATGGCCGCTGCGGCCCGGGAGAGGGGCTACCGCTACCTGGCCATTACCGACCATTCCCATGCCCTGGGGGTTGCCGGGGGCCTCACCCCGGAAAGGGTTTTGGAGCAGGCGAAAAAAGTGTGGGAAATAAACAGGAAACTGCCGGCCGACTTCCAGCTCCTGGCGGGGACGGAAGTGGATATTCTGGCCGATGGTTCCCTGGATTTTCCCGACAGCGTCCTGGAACGGCTGGATGTGGTCATAGCCTCGGTCCATTCCCATTTTCGCCAGGACCAGGAAACCATGACCAGGCGCATTATCAAGGCTATTTCCAATCCCCATGTGGATATCCTGGCCCACCCCAGCGGCCGCCTCCTGGGGCGGCGGGAGCCCTATGCGGTGGACCTGGAGGCGGTGCTGGCGGCGGCAGCCGAAAGGGGAACGGTGCTGGAGATAAATTCCTCCCCCGACAGGCTGGACCTGACCGACACCTGGGCCAGGCGGGCCAAGGAGCTGGGTGTCAAGCTGGCCGTCAACACCGATGCCCACGCGGGGGAGGGGCTGCGGGAGATTAACTATGGTATAATGGTAGCCAGGCGTGCCTGGTTGGAACCCCAGGACCTGATCAATACCTGGCCCTGGGAGAGGGTGCGGGACTATTTTGCGAAGCGGTGAAATCGGTGCATATTCTCCTCATCTTTATCGACGGCCTGGGCCTGGGCGAGGAGGACGGGGAAAGGAACCCCCTGGTAACGGCGGCCGCGCCCACCTGGCGGCGCCTCCTGGGGGGTTCCCCCCTGACCCGGGCAGCGGCCCCCTACTTTGCCGGGAATGTCAGCCTGGTTCTCACCGACAGCACCCTGGGGGTGCCCGGCCTACCCCAGAGTGCAACGGGGCAGACGGCCATCCTGACGGGCCGGAATGGGGCTAAGGTTTTGGGGCGGCACCACAACGCCTATCCGCCCCAGCCCCTGCGGGAACTCATAGCCCGGGACAGCATCTTAAAAAGGGTGGTGGACCGGGGGTATACCGCCACCTTTGCCAATGCCTTTACCCCCGAGTATTTCCGGCTGGTGGCTGAGGGCAAGAGGCGGCACAGTGTTACCACCGAGGTGACCCTGGCGGCGGGGCTCCCCCTGCGCCAGCTGGAGGACCTGCAGGGGGGGAAGGCGGTCTACCAGGATATCACCAATGGGAGCCTGCGGGAACGGGGACACGATGTCCCCCTCTTTACACCGGAGGAGGCGGGGGCCATCCTGGCCAACTTAAGTCAGGAATACCATTTTACCCTCTTTGAGTATTTCCTGACCGATATGGCGGGCCACAAGGGCAACTGGGCCTGGGCCAAAGGGGTCCTCCGCCTTTTGGACCGCTTTTATGGTGCAGTCCTGGCGGGGGTTGATCTGGAAAAGACCCTGGTGGTTTTGACCAGTGACCACGGCAATATAGAGGATCTGGCGGTGAAAACCCATACTGCCAACCCCGTTCCCACCCTGCTGGTGGGTTGGCGGCAGCGAGAAGTGGCGTCCCGGATCCAGACCCTGACCGACATTGCCCCGGCCCTGTTGGCGCTGCTGGATTCTTAATTGGAATAATACCGTTGCCAGACGGGTTTTTGCTGATTATAAAGGGTAAGAAAGGTGTGGCTGATGGATAGAAGGGTTTTGGAAAAGCTGGAATTTCCCCGCATCAGGGAGAAACTGGGGAGGCTTGCGGCCAGCAGTTTGGGACGGGAGCTGGCCCATGCCCTGGAGCCGGTAGCTGACTTGGAGCTGATCCTCCAGAGGCAGCAGGAGACGACGGAAGCCCGGAGCATACTCCGGTCCTTTTCCCGGGTCCCCCTGGAGGGGATAACCAATATCAGGCCGGCCCTGCGCAAGGCCAGGATCGGGTCCAGCCTGGAGCCCCGGGAGCTCCTGGCAGTGGCCGATGTCCTGGCTGCGGGGGAGGGCCTGCAGAAATTTTTCGCCCCCCTGGGGGAAGAGAGCCCCCTGCTCCAGAGATATACAAAGGAAATTCAAAATTTTCCCGGCCTGGAGAAGAGAATCCGGGAGGCAATAGTTTCCGAGGAAGAATTGGCCGACAGGGCCAGCGAGGAGCTCTACCGGCTTCGCCGGCAGATTGCCAGCACCAATAACCGGATCAAGGAGCGCCTGGACAATATAGTCCGCTCCACCACCATGCAGAAGTATCTTCAGGAGCCCATAGTTACCATCCGGGAAAACCGCTATGTGATTCCTGTCAAGCAGGAATTCCGGAATCAGGTGCCGGGGATTGTCCACGACCAATCGGGCAGCGGGGCGACTCTTTTTATCGAGCCCATGGCAGTGGTGGAGCTCAACAACCGCCTGCGGGAATACCAGGCCGCTGAGAGGCGGGAAGTGGAGAGGATCCTGGCGGAACTCTCCCAGGCCGTGGCCCAGGTGGCCGATGAGATCAGCAATAATTTGTCCATCCTGGCCCGGCTGGATTTTGCCCTTGCCAAGGCCCGCTACAGCCTGGAGGTGGACGGCGTCGAGCCCCGCTTCAATGAAGAGGGCTATGTGGATATTCCCCGGGCCCGCCACCCCCTCCTGGAGGGGGATGTGGTCCCCGTCGACCTCTACCTGGGGCGTGAATTTCATATCCTGGTCATTACGGGACCCAACACCGGGGGCAAGACGGTGACCTTAAAGACCCTGGGCTTGATGGCGGTGATGGCCCAGGCAGGTTTGCACATCCCTGCCGCCCCCGGGGCCGAGATGGCGGTTTTTGACCAGGTTTTCGTGGACATTGGCGATGAGCAGAGCATTGAACAGAGCCTGAGCACCTTTTCCGGGCACATGAAAAATATCATTGATATTCTCAAGGGCTGCACTTCCCGGTCCCTGGTGCTGCTGGACGAACTGGGGGCCGGGACCGACCCGACGGAAGGTGCCGCCCTGGGGATGGCTATTCTCCATTACCTCCATGCCCAGGAGACCCGGGTCGTTGCCACCACCCATTACAGCGAATTGAAGACCTTTGCCTACAAGTACCCCCGGGTGGAAAATGCCTCCGTTGAGTTCGATGTGAAAACCCTGCAGCCCACCTATAATCTCCTCATTGGAGTGCCGGGAAGCAGCAATGCCTTTGCCATAGCCCAGCGGCTGGGCCTGCCGGAAGAGGTAATTGAGACAGCCAGGAATTTCTTGAGCACCGAGGCGGTCCGGGTGGAGGACCTGATCCGGTCCCTGGAAGAGGACAAGGTGAAGGCCTTCCACGACCGGACCGAGGCAGAACGGGTTAGATACCGCCTGGAAGGCCTCAAGGAGCGCTACGAAAGGGAAGTGGCCCGCTTGGAGGAACAGCGGCGGGAAACCCTGACCAAGGCCCGGCAGGAAGCCCTGCTGATCGTGAACAGGGCCCGGAGGGAAGCCGAGGCCATCCTGGCTGAGCTGCGAAAAGAAGCAAAGAGTATTGTGGAGCGGGAGCGCACCCTGGCGGCCCAGGAGGCCAGACAGGGCCTGGCCAGGCTGCGGGAGGAATTGGAGGAGGAAATAGAAGAACTCCTGCCTCAGGAGAGCCGGGAGGCGCCCCGGGATCTGAAACCAGGGGAGGCGGTTTTAATTACCCATCTGAACCAGAAGGGCTATGTCCTGGAGCCCCCCGAGGGCAATCAAGTCCAGGTCCAGGTGGGACTGATGAAGGTGACGGTGGAATTGGATCAGCTGCAGCGGGTTGCTTCTGAAGGTCCTGCTTCCGCCAAATCGGGCACCGGCCGCCTGTACAGGGCCAAGGCCAGGGAGGTGGCGGCAGAGCTGGATTTGCGGGGACTAACTGCCGATGAGGCCCTCTACCAGGTGGAAAAGTATCTGGATGATGCCTACCTGGCCGGCCTGGACCAGGTGTACCTGATCCATGGGAAGGGGACGGGAGTCCTGCGCAAAGCCGTCCAGGACCTCCTGGCCCAGCACCCCCATATTGAAACCTTCCGCCTGGGGGGATACCGGGAAGGAGGCACGGGGGTTACGGTGGCCAAGTTAACTAAATAGGTAACCTGCGGGTGATGGATTAAAAGAGCTGGAGGCTTAGGCTTGTCCTCCAGCTCTTTTTAAAACCTATGCAGGTTTCCGGCACTGATTAGTTACTATTATCAATGTCCAGTGTTTCCAGGGGGAGCGTTATGTTCGAGGTTAAATATTGACATGTTTTTCACAAGCAGATAAAATTTAATTGAAAGGATTTAATTGCATGAATATAGAGCCATATATAACCCTCTCGTTGGATTTCTTCCCTCGCTGTTCCTTTTTTTACCTGCCAGTTGTAATTATTTCGCAGCTTAAATTTCAGCCTAATTATCTAAACATTCCCCCTCTTACTAATAATTGTTACTCACGGTGAATAGGAACTAATTAAGCACCGGTTTACAAAGCAAGCTTAGGCATACGTGGTTTGCCAGAACAATAACTCCTTACGGCGGGAGGTGTTTTTATGTTACCGTAAGGAAGACCTGTCAAAACCACGGCAGCCTATTGCTGGCTGGAATGCCCCCTACAGGGCAGGCAGTGGATGGCATAGGGTGTTTCGGGAAGGAAGGATAAGGAAAAGGAGGTGAGTTCTGGCACCGGGTACTACCGGTGACCAGAGGCTAATTGAGCAAAATCCTCATGCTAGCACCGGAAAAATGTATCGGCTGCAGGACCTGTGAGATTGTTTGCTCATTTAACAAAATAAAGGCCTTCAATCCCAAGACGGCCAGGATATCTGTCCTGATGTACGATGAAGCAGCCATTTCAGTGCCGATGATGTGCTTGCAGTGCGACGACCCGGCCTGTATGAAGGTATGTCCCACAGGGGCCATTACCAAAGGGGAAGACGGTACGGTGACAATTGAGGAGAAAAAATGCATTGGGTGCAAGCTGTGCGTGAGTGCCTGCCCCCTGGGGAACATTACCATAAGTCCCGTGGAAAATACGGTAGTCAAGTGCGACCTCTGCAAGGGTGATCCTCAATGCGCTCAATTCTGTCCGTCGGGAGCCATTGAATTCAAGGAGGCCGCCCCCAGTACAATAAGGCGCAAGAAGGACATTGCGGAAAGATTCATGGAGTTGTTCGGGGAGGTGAGTGAATAATGTTCGGTTGGGCTGGAACCATTTTACGGGTCAATCTCTCCGAGGGAACCATCCAGAAAGAAGCCTTGAACCGCAATGATGCCAAATTGTACCTGGGTGGCAGGGGCTTGGCCACAAAGATCATGATAGACGAAGTCGATCCCCAGGTTGATCCCTTAAGCCCTGAAAATAAATTGATCTTTATGACCGGACCCCTCACCGGCACCATGGCGGCCAGTCCGGGGAGATATATGGTTATTTCCAAGGCTCCCTTGACGGGGACCATAGGGTGTGCCAACTCTGGTGGACATTTTGGCCCCGAACTGAAATTTGCCGGCTATGACGGGATAATCTTTGAAGGAAAGGCAGAGAAGCCCGTTTACCTCTGGATCAATGATGATGAAGTAGAATTGCGCTCGGCAGAACATCTCTGGGGTAAAGATGTATTCGAAACAACGGACCAAGTGTTGGAAGAAACGGCGGAAGATGCCAGGGTGGCCTGTATTGGTCCGGCGGGGGAAAAGGGAGTCCTTTTTGCCACTGTTATGAACGATAAAAACAGGGCGGCGGGCCGTACAGGCATGGGAGCCGTCATGGGCAGCAAGAATCTGAAGGCCATCGTGGTGAGGGGAACAAAATCGGTAGAAGTTGCCGATCCAGAAAAGTTCAAGGAAGTCAGCACCGATGCAAGAAGAAAGCTGAAGGAACACCCGGTTACCGGTGAAGGCCTACCCACCTATGGTACCGGGGTACTGGTGAACATTCTCAACGAGATGGGGGCACTGCCGACCCGGAACTGGCGGGATGGCGGCATTTTTGAAAAGGCCGAGGATATAAGCGGTGAAGCCCTGACAGAAAAATACCTGGTCCGAAACAAGGGCTGCTTCGGCTGTTCCATCGGCTGCGGCCGCTTGACCAAAATACCGGAAGGCAAGTTCAAGTCCTTTGGCGAGGGCCCCGAGTATGAGGCCGAATGGTCTTATGGCGCCGCCTGTGGAGTAGGGGATCTGGCCGCCATTTGCAAAGCCAACTTCCTCTGCAATGAACTGGGCCTTGACCCCATTACCATGGGTGCCACCATAGCCTGTGCTATGGAAATGTATGAAAAGGGCATCCTGACCAAGGAAGAAGTGGGCCGGGAGCTCAATTTCGGCGATGCCGATGCCATAGTGGAACTGACCAGGATGACGGGCCTCAGGGAGGGCTTCGGGGATGAGCTGGCCCTGGGCTCCTACCGCCTGGCGGAAAAGTATGGGCATCCGGAACTTTCCATGTCGGTTAAAAAGCAGGAGATGCCCGCCTACGATGCCCGTGGCGTCCAGGGTATGGGCCTTTCCTATGCCACCTCCAACCGGGGTGGGTGCCATGTCCGGGGCTACATGACTTCCGTTGAAGTGCTGGGCATTCCGGAAAAACTCGATCCCCTGGTGACCGATGAAAAGGCCGGCTGGCTCAAGATTTTCCAGGACTTAACGGCCGTAGTTGATTCGACGGGGATCTGCCTCTTTACAACCTTCGCTATAGGACTACCGGAAGTTGCCAATATGCTGCGGGCGGCCGTGGGCTGGACCACGTCCGATGAAGAAATACTGCAGATTGGGGAGCGGATCTGGAACCTGGAGCGGCTTTTCAACCTCCGGGCCGGCTTTACCAAGGCCGATGATACCCTGCCCCCGCGGCTCATGGAAGAACCCCTCCCCTCAGGACCGGCCAAGGGTAAAGTGAACGAGCTGGAAGTAATGCTCAAGGAGTATTATCAAGTCAGGGGTTGGAATGAGGAAGGCGTGCCGACGGAGGAAAAAATGGCTGAGCTTTCCCTCCGCTAAGGTCGCCGAAGGATCAAGGGAGTGATTGCCTGCTGTTTTCCTGGTGGAGCGGCAGGCAATCACCCATTGGGAGTAATGCCAGATGAAAGTGAAATTCTTTGCCGGTATCAGGGACTGTGCAGGGGTAAAGGAAGACACGGTCCAATTTTCTGGGACGGTGGGGGAACTCCTCTCCTATTTAAGCAATAAATATGGAGATGCCTTTAGAAAAGCAGTTTTGACCGGTGATCAGGTGAGTGACCGGGTAATTATCCTTGTCAACGGGAGAAACATTGTCCACCTGGCCGGTATTGATACCGTCCTTGGTGAGGAGGATGAAGTTTCAATCTTTCCAGTCGTGGCTGGAGGCTAATAAACTTGGAGAAGGTGGGTGGATAGATGCCAGCGGGTAGTATTCAGGAAGGTCTTTCCCAGGCAAAGGAGATAATAGGGAAATATCCCAGGGAACAGCGTTTTTTGCTGGCTGCCCTGCAGGATATCCAGAAGGAATATAATTACCTGCCCCGGGAAGCCCTGGCCCTGGTCCAGGAGCACTTTGCTGTGCCCCTGAGCAGGCTCTACAGCATGGCTACCTTCTACAAAGCCCTTGCCCTTAAACCCAAGGGTAAATTTGTGATCAAGGTCTGTGATGGGACCGCCTGCCACATCCGGGGTTCCACTTTGCTGGTGGAAGAGCTGCAGCGGCTCTTAAAGATTGGACCGGGGGAAACGACCCCCGACGGCAAATTTTCCATGGAAACAGTGAATTGCCTTGGTTCCTGTGCCATCGCCCCTGTAATGGTCATCAACGACCAATACTACGGCAGGGTGACAACGGCAGCGGTGGGTAAGATTTTGGAGGATTTGGAGGCGAAGGAATAACAGTGGTATTCTTTAAGAGAAAACCTGTCAAGACAGTCCTCGTCTGCTGCGGGACTGGTTGCCTGGCCAACAACAGCCTGGAGGTATATGAGGGTTTAAAAAAAAGGATAGAAGGGGCCGGCGTCAGGGCCAGAATACGGCCGGTGACTAAGGCTACCGGCTGCAATGGCCTGTGTGAAAGGGGCCCCATTGTCAAAATCCAGCCCGATGATATCTTTTACTGCGGTGTCAAGGCAGCGGATGTCGATGAGATCTTTGAGCGGTCTGTGCTCAATGATGAGATTATTACCAGGCTCCTCTACCGGGACACTTCTACGGGAGAGAGGGTCAAATCCCACCGGGAAACGGAATTTTACAAAAGGCAGTATAAAATTGCCCTGCGCAATATCGGGGAGATTGACCCAGCCTCCATCGATGATTACATGGAGCGGGATGGCTACAGGGCCTTGAAAAAGGTCCTCACCTCCATGTCTCCCCAGGAGGTAATGGCCGAAATTGAAAAATCGGGTTTGCGGGGGAGGGGTGGGGCCGGTTTTCCCACGGGGGTCAAGTGGAAGCAGTGTGAAAGGGTAGAGGCTTTGCCTAAATATGTAGTCTGCAACGGCGATGAGGGGGATCCGGGGGCCTTTATGGACCGGAGCATAATGGAAGGGGATCCCCACAGTGTCATAGAAGGGATGCTGATTTGCGCCTATGCCATCGGGGCGGAAAAGGGCTTTATCTACATCAGGGACGAATATGCCCTGGCTATTAAGAATATGACTACTGCCCTCGAGGAGGCCCGGAAGCGGGGATTTTTAGGCCAGAACATTTTGCAGAAGGGCCTGAACTTTGATATCGAGATTGTCAGGGGCGGGGGGGCCTTTGTGTGCGGGGAATCCACTGCCCTTATGGCTTCCATAGAGGGGAGAGTCGGTGAACCCCGGGTAAAATACATCCGTTCTGTGGAGAGGGGGCTGTGGGATAAGCCGACGGTCCTCAATAACGTGGAAACCTGGGCCAATGTGCCGGTAATAATCAACCGGGGGGCCCAGTGGTTTCGCTCCATAGGCACCGAGGGAAGTCCCGGCACCAAGGTTTTTTCCCTGGTGGGCAAGGTTAAAAACACCGGCTTAATAGAAGTGCCCATGGGCATAACCCTGCGGGAGATAATCTTTTCCATCGGGGGTGGAATTCCCCGGGGCCGGGAGTTTAAAGCAGTCCAGACCGGTGGCCCTTCCGGGGGCTGTATCCCCAAAGAGCTCCTGGATCTGCCCGTGGACTTTGATTCCCTCACTGAATCGGGCTCCATGATGGGTTCGGGCGGCATGATCGTCATGGATGACACTACCTGCATGGTAGAGGTGGCCCGTTACTACCTGCAATTTTTGGCCGAGGAATCCTGCGGCAAGTGTGTTCCCTGCCGGGAGGGTATAAAGCAGATGCTGGGCATTTTGGAGGATATATGTGCCGGCAGGGGACGGGAAGGGGACATAGACCTCCTCCTGGACATAGGGGCGACCCTGCAGGAAGCCTCCCTGTGCGGCCTGGGTAAAACTGCTCCCAATCCCGTCCTTTCAACAATCAGGTACTTCCGGGAGGAATACGAGGAACACATTAGAAATAAATACTGTCCTGCCGGGGTCTGCAAGGAACTGACGGAGTTTTACATTGACATTGATGCATGCCGGGGCTGCGGCCTCTGTGAACAAAAATGCCCCGTGGGGGCCATTTCCGGAGAGAGGAGAAGGACCTACACCATAGACGGGACAAAATGTATCAAGTGCGGCCAGTGCCGGGAGGCCTGCCGGTTTGGAGCCATAAAGAATAGGGGGCGGCGCCATGAAGATAACCATTGACGGGCAGAAATACGAAGCCCAGTACGGCGAGTATATCCTGGACGTTGCCCGGAGAAACAATATTTTCATCCCCACCCTGTGCCACTTAGAGGCCCTGCCGGGACAGGGAAACTGCCGGCTGTGTATTGTTGAGGTCCTGGAAGGCAAAAGAAGGAGGGTGGTGGTCTCCTGTTCCTACCCGGTTAAAGGGGAAATAGAGGTGCTGACCAATTCGGAAAGAATAAGGAAAATGCGGAAAAACATTGTCCGCCTCCTTGCCGCAGCAGCCCCCGACAGTGATTTTATGAAGGAACTGCAGAAGGAATACGGTTTACAAGGGGAAGAACGGTTTCAAGTTACCAGGGGAGAGGACTGCATCCTGTGCGGCTTGTGTGTGAGGGCCTGTGAAGAGTTGGGGATATATGCCATTTCCACGGTGAACCGGGGCATAACCAAGAAGGTATCCACCCCCTTTACCGAACCCTCTGAGGTTTGCATCGGCTGCGGTGCCTGTGCCTATGTCTGCCCTACGGGAAGTATCAAAGTAAAGGAAGAGGGGGGAAAGAGGGAAATCTGGGGAAAAACCTTTGCCCTGCTTCCCTGTCCCAGCTGTGGGAAGTACTTCATTACCAGGGAAGAACTGGAGTATGTGCAGGCAAAGACGGGCCTTGCACCGGAGAAGATATTGTGCGAAAAATGCCGGCAGGAGCAGGCGGGCAGGAAGATGGGGGATGTATTCAAGGATATTGCCATGAAATAAAAGCTGGAGGCTTATTCTCCAGCTTTTATTAATATGTGTCCCTACACAAGGCTGGCCCCTTTGCCGCCGGCTCCGCGAGGGCGGCTATGCAAAGGGGCCAGCCATTTTTTTCAACGGGTGATAGAAATTGAGACAGCTCGCAGCGGGCCACCACAGGCGCCCCTAGCGCTTACCAGTCAAGGGTAATAACTGTCAATTGTCAATTGGGATCCCACGGTTGGGCCTGGTAGCGGTTTTGCTTCTTGTTATTGGGAGGTGGGGAAAGCCAGCCATCCCAATCCCAATCTTCTTCCTCCTTGTCTTCATCCTCTTTCCCGTTCTTTATTTCGGGTTCCGGTGGAGGCTGATAATCTGCCGGGGCCCCACCGTGGAAGTGGCAGTATTCTTTAGGTTCCTGGCCCTTCAGGACAAAGATGCGGCGGATGCGGGGACACTCTTCTGTTGCCAAAAGACCCGTATCCCAGCAGACGGCTATCTCTATCAATGCCGGGTATTCGTGGAGTCCACAGTATTCGCTGGGGGCATCTACCAGCTCTCCGCTCGAGCTGCGGTCGAAGATCCTTGGTTCCGGATCGGGACAGTATTCAGTGGCCAGGGCGCCTGATTCCGGACAGATCAGCAGTTCTTCATGGTTGGTACAGACTGCCCCGGGCTCTGACCCGCGCATAAATAGTTCGCTTCTCCGGTATTCTTGCGGGCAGAGCTCGCCGGGGAGGAGGCCAGACTTGCTGCAGATCTCCAGACCTACTATTCCACTGGGACGGACAAAATCGGTAACGGGCGTATCCTTGACAACTTCCTTCATGTAGTTGCCCCAGAGCTGGGCCGGCAGGGAACTGCCGATTTTGTTTCGTTCCATATAGCTCTTCTGCCCGGGGACCCGATCGTCGCAGCCCACCCAGATGCTGGTTACCAGATCGGGGGTGTAGCCGACGAACCAGGCATCGTTATAGTCGCTGGTGGTTCCCGTCTTTCCGGCTGCCGGGCGGCCGATGTTGGCCCGGCCACCGGTACCCCCGGCGCCTGTGATGACACCCCGGAGCATATCGGTCATCAGGTAGCTGGTTTGGGGGGTTAGCACCTGGGTTTGGGTAGGGGTGTTTTCCAGGATAATGTTGCCATTCCGATCCTCGACCCGGAGGACAGCGATGGGTTCTACCTTTACCCCCTGGTTAGCCAGGACGCCGTAGGCTACAGCCATATCCAGGGGGCGGACGCCGTAGGTAAGTCCCCCCAGGGCAATGGCCGGCTGCATGTCGTTGGAGGAGCCGGTTTTCACCAGGGTGGTAATGCCCATGCGCTCGGCATAGTCTACAACCTTCTCCACCCCTACATCCATAATCAGCTGGGCGGCAACGGTATTCAGGGAGCGGGCAATGGCCCGGCGCAGGTTGACGAGGCCTTCATAGGTGTTGCCGGAGTTTTTCGGCTGCCAGACCTGGCCGTTGGGTAAGGGGATGGCGACGGGTGCGTCGATATAGGTGCTGGCCGGGGTAAAGCCGCTGTCCAGGGCCGCTGTATAGACAAAGGTTTTGAAGGCGGAGCCGGGCTGGCGCTGTGCCTGTACTGCCCGGTTGAACTTGGTATTTTCATAGTCCCGGCCGCCCACCATGGCCCGAACATAGCCGGTCTTAGTTTCCATGGTGACCAGGGCCGCCTGGGGCTGGACAATGCCCTGCTCATCTACTTCCCCTTCGGGAAGGCCGTCGGCCAGGACTTGTTCGGCCTTGCGCTGCATAACGGGGTCTATGGTGGTATAGATTTTAAGGCCACCCCGGTAAATGGCATCATAGACATTAACTTCTGAGCCGTAGTAGTCTTCCAGTTCCTCCACCAGGGTGCTGATAACATAATCGATAAAATAAGGGGCAGGGTGGGTATAGGGGCTGCGGCCGGCTACCTCAATGGGCTGCTCCTTGGCCTCCTGGGCGGTGGCCTCAGAAATATAGCCATATTTGACCATTTGGTCTAACACCAGGGCCTGCCGGGCCTTGGCTGCATCCATATCGTTATAGGGGGAATAGCGGCTGGGCCGCTTTATTATTCCCGCCAGCATGGCAGACTCGGCCAGGTTGAGGTCCCGGACATCCTTGCCAAAATAGAGTTTGGCCGCGGCCTGGACGCCATTGGTCCCATGGCCGAAGTGGATCTCATTGAGATACATCTCCAGGATTTCGTCCTTGGTATAGACCCGCTCCACCTGCAGGGACAGAATAGCCTCTTGAATTTTCCGCCGCAAGGTGGTCTCGGGAGTAAGAAAGACGTTTTTTACCAACTGTTGGGTAATGGTACTGCCGCCCTCGAAGGATTGCTTGGTGGCAATCCGCCAGGCCGCCCGGGCAATGGCCCGCACATCCACCCCTGGGTGCTCATAGAAGCGGGCATCTTCGACGGCGACCACGGCATCCTGCAGCTCCTGGGGGATGTCCGACAGTTTGACGGGTACCCTATTTTCTTCCCCATGGAGCTTGGTCAAGAGTTCTCCCCTGGCATCGTAGATGAAGGAGGTGGCACTGCTTTCCCGCAATTTGTCGGGATCAAAGGAGGGCATATCTTTGATTGATGCCAGCACATAGACGCTGGTTCCAGCGAGTCCAACCATTACTGCCAGGAGAATGAGGATGACTAATATTTTCAGGCAACCGAGCCCTTTCTTTCGGCTTTTCTTTGGTTTTCTAGCCATATGGCTCCCTCCACTTCCTATTCCCTTTTATAAATACAACTATATTATAGCATATGGTCTGCCTTGCCCTTTGCCCTCTCTTGTAATTCGGCACCGATGATCCTTTTCCTGCATTCTAAAGGGGAAAGCTTTATTGCAGTTTTTGGGGAGATGTGCTATAATACCACAAAAAGTTAAAGAGGGCTGAAACCGAAGAAGGAGAGAAGTAAACAGCCTGGCTGTTTCCAGAGAGCCGGTATTTGCTGGGAACCGGTACAGCAGCTGTTGAAATACACTCCTGAGGGTCCGGTCCAAATCCCAGAGGGGAGAGTAGGCCGGAACGGATTCCTTCCGTTAAGTGGGATGCTGGCAACAGATACCGAGGGGATCCTCTATTGGATCAAGTAGGGTGGTACCGCGGGAAGATATAGACCTTCTCGTCCCTAGGGGGCGACGGGGTCTTTTCTTTTTCTCCAGATTAACCAACGGACGCAAGGGGAGGTAGGAAAATGGACATTCAAAAACAACTGGAAGTATTTTGGCGGGGAGCGGAGGAAATAATCTTGGAGGAGGAACTGGTGCAAAAGCTGAAGAAGGATCGGCCCCTGCGGATCAAATTGGGGGTAGACCCATCGGCACCAGATCTGCACCTGGGGCATACCGTTCCCCTGCGGAAACTTAAACAGCTGCAGGACATCGGCCATCAGATTATCTTTCTCATCGGCGATTTTACCGGTCGGATCGGGGACCCAACGGGACGTTCGGAAACGAGGAAACAGCTGTCCGAGGAAGAAATAAACGCCAATGCCGAAACCTATAAGGAACAGGTCTTTAAGATCCTGGATCCCGACAAGACCATTGTGGAGTACAACAGCGACTGGCTCGGTTCCCTGACCTTTTCCGACGTCATCAAGCTGGCCGGGAAGTACACCGTGGCCCGGATGCTGGAGCGGGATGACTTTGCCAGACGCTATCAGGAAGGCCGCCCCATCGGTATCCACGAGTTCATGTATCCCTTGATGCAGGGTTACGATTCCGTAGTTCTAAAGGCCGACGTGGAAATCGGCGGGACAGACCAAAAATTTAATCTCCTCATGGGCAGGCACCTGCAGCGGGAGATGGGGCAGGAACCCCAGATCTGCCTGACCCTTCCTATATTAGAAGGCCTCGATGGCGTCAACAAAATGAGCAAGAGCCTGGGCAATCATATTGGTATCGACGAACCCCCGGCAGAGATGTACGGGAAGGTCATGTCCCTGCCCGATGAGCTGATGATCCGCTACTTCGAATTGGTGACCAACGTTCCCCTGGAAGAAATAAGGGAGATTGAAAAGGGTCTGGATAAGGGGAAACTTCACCCCCGGGATGTTAAGATGCGCCTGGCCCGGGAAATTGTCGCCCTCTACCACGATTCTTCCGCCGCCGGGGAAGCAGAGGAAGCCTTTAAGGCTGTCTTCCAGAGGGGAGATCTGCCCCCGGAAATACCCGAGGTTTTCCTTTCCAGGGAGGAGCTCAAGGACGGCAAGATCTGGGTCGTTAAGCTCCTGGTCCACCTGGGCCTTGCCCAGAGCAACAGTGAAGCCCGGCGCTTAATCAAGCAGGGCGGGGTGACCATTGCTGGTAAAAAGGTTGACGATGCGGAGCTGGACATTGTTCCCACAGCGGGGATGATAATTCAGGTTGGAAAACGGCGCTTTGTAAAGATTAGATTGTAAAGGCATCTGCACCCAGATGCCTTTTCTCTATCACCCTTCACCTTTCTCATGCATAGGATAATTCATGGGGGTGAAGGTGATGCGCAGGTGGCGGACCCGTTACCGGGGACTTTCGGGGAAAACCCTGGTCCTGGTTCTTTTTCTGCTGCTATTATTGATATTCATGATCCTGGAGAGAAATGTAAAACCGGCCCTGGCTGCCATAGCAGAGACCAGGGCCAGGCTCCTTGCTGTAGAAGCCATTACGGAAGTGGTGGAAAGTGAAATTGTCCAGACCGTCAAATATCAGGATCTAATGTTTATCCACAAAGATACCCAGAGCCGGCCGGTGCTGATCCAGCCCAATACCATTGAGATCAGCCGCCTGGCAGCCAGGACTGCGGAACAGGTAAAGGAGCGTCTCCGGGCCCTGGAAGATCAGGAGATCCAAATTCCCCTGGGACAGGTAACGGGAAGCCATTTGCTGGCAAATGTCGGCCCCCGCATTAAAGTAAGCGTCATGCCTGTGGGATCGGTATCAGTCAATCTGATCAATGTAATGGAAGAGGCGGGTATCAACCAGACCCTCCATAAAATTATATTAGAAGTAAATGCGAAGATAAAAATCGTAGTGCCCCTGCTCGTGGCCGAGACTAGTGTGCAGCACCAGGTACTGCTATCCCAGGCGGTAATTGTGGGCGATGTGCCGGACACCTTGTTTCAGCTGCAAATGCAGAAATAACTGCTGGAAAGCTCCCGGCTTCAAAAGGGATAATTGTGGAAAAGCTTCCAAATTTGTTTATTAAAATTAAAATTTATTCGGGGTGATTAAGGATAAAAATATTAGCAATGGGCATTATGATAACGGAAAATGCGTCTAATCCGCCAAAAAGGGAAAAAACGATATTTGAATTTGTCCCAGGAGAATGTTATATTATTTGAGGTCGCTGCGGCAGGCAACGACCGACAAAGCAAAAGTTGGTCCTTGAAAACTGAACAGTGATAGGAAGCCAGTTGCGGGTTCCGGTTAAGAGCCGGAGC
>LFSN01000111.1 GCA_001513125.1 Clostridia bacterium DTU030 | reverse complement strand
ACTGCCGTTGTCCGCATCCAGCTCAGCATCCTGGAGCAAGATGTAGGCCTGGAGGGCATAGGTGGCGGTCAGCAATTCATCGTACAGGCCGCCAAAACTGTTGTCTTCCTCATTGTAGGCCCGGGCCAGCAGGTAGGTGACGGGATTGGTCTTACCACCGCTTTGGGACCATTCTGGTCCCGTTGGGTCCTGGCCCAATTCCAGGAGGGCAATCACCAGGGCAGCGGTGTCCATCACCGGGTCGTCCCAGGGGGCATGAACACTGCCGTCCTCCTGGCAAAAGCCCTTCAGGTAAGTGAGACCACTTTGGATGGCAGCCTGTATTTCATCGTCTTTCCCTTCCGGGTCCAGGCGCTGCAGGACCCGGATGGCCTCGGTGGTAGCAAGGAAATCGGGCCAATAATTACCATCAAAGGTCTCCCCCCAGGACCCATCCGGAGACTGTTTCCCAAGAATGTAATCTACTATATCTTCGCTAGCCAATTCAGTCAGCTTGTCCGCCTCGGCCAGGGCCAGGTAACCCCAGAAATCGCTGTAAACGCTGTTTTCAAAGGAGTTCTCCCCATGCCTTTTAACCAGAAGATCGGCAAGCCTCTCCGCTTCCGCCTCATCCCCCAGGTTCAACCCCACAAGGGCCAGGAGGTACTGGGCTATATCTTTTGTCTTCCAATCTTTCACTGAGTTGAAATTCGCTGCCTGGGTCAGGACATAGACTGTGTATGGACTCAGTTCTTCGCCCTGTTGGTACTGTTCCAGAATAAAATCCACGGCCTTCTGTTCCAGGTAAGCGGCCCTGTTTTCCGCTTCCTCAGCCGCCGACACCCGCACCGAGCCCAGGGGCAGAGTGAAGGTAGTCACAGTCACAGCCAGGAGCAAGGTCCAGGCCACCACCTGAAGTCTTTTCCCTTTGCCCACTGTCAACCATCCCCTTTCTTTTAATTGTTTTCGCCCTGGTAGCGGGGAGAAGGGGATGAGAACCGGTCTGCAGACAAAAAAAACCCGGTCCCTCCGTTGGTAGACCGGGTCCTTGCTTTTATTCCCCTGCAAGAACACAAAGTGCAGTTCCCCTCTCCCGCGGAAGGTTGTACCTGCAATGCACCGAGCAGGTTTCCTGGCTTGCGGGTCACCGCTCGTCTCCGCCTTCCCAGACCTAAGTCCAGTGGCATTCCTGGAGACTAACTCACCGCTTACAGTGGCGCGGCCGCTCAGGATTTGCACCTGATTCCCTTTATATCCCCCATCAGGATGGATACACTCGGGCATTACCAAATATTTGATTTGTCTAAAATATACCATACTTTATCGCCCAAAACAAGGGAGCGCCTCTATCAATTATTGCCTTCAATTTATCCTATATTGCCATCTGCTGCATCCCTTCAATCCTAGTAATTGGTTGTTTACTCTTTTTTTCGTTGCCATGCCGTCTTAATTAATGGAGCAAAAACCCCGGCTGCAAGAACCGGGGCTGCATAAAGGCTAATTAAAAATTGTCACCTAAAAGCAGGAGTATCAGAATCAGGAATATTATAAACGCCTCTTTGTCCATCCTTCTTCTGCCGTCAAATTTGTCGCTAAATTCTCCCGACACGGGTAACACCCCTCCTTTCCCGCCAGGGTTACTACATCGTATGCAAGCGTCGACACCCTTGACCCAAAGGCTGAGAGCAAAAACAATAAATAATTCTAGAGATAAGGGGCAACCTGTTGCAGCAAAACCCCCCGGCCGGCGCCGGGGGATTAATGGTGTTTTCGGTTCACAAATTGAAGCTGTCGCCTAAAAGCAGAAGTATCAGGATCAGAAACACCAGGAAAATCTCGTTGTTCTTCTTACCAAATCCTCCCGACATAAAATGCCCCTCCTTTCCGGAAAGGATTGCTTCATTTTATGCAGTGCCTAAGGGAGGGTTTTATATTGCGACAAATCTAATTAAAGGGAAAAAGTTCCATCCCCAGCAGAAGCTGGAGCTTTTTGGGCCTCACAATATACCATCGGGACATTATGCGGGTTTCGGCAAAAGATAAAAGACCCGGCCTTTTTTCTGAAGACCGGGTTCTTTATAACCATAACTTATAAAAAATGGTGTCGGAGGGGGGACTTGAACCCCCATGGGCT
>LFSN01000091.1 GCA_001513125.1 Clostridia bacterium DTU030 | reverse complement strand
CCTCGGGGGCCTGGATTTGCCCAACCTGGGTCTCCTTGGCCTGGGTAATACCACCTCTATTTTGGGTGTTCCGCCCGCCGCTGAGCCCAGGGGTAATTGGGGCCGGATGCAGCCGGCGGCGGCGGGTAAAGATACTACTTCGGGACACTGGGAATTGGCCGGATTAATTCTCCAAGAACCCTTTCCCCTTTTTCCCCATGGCTTTCCTCCGGAGGTAATCCAGGCGGTGGAAAGGGCCTTCGGCCGCAAAGTTCTGGGCAACAGGGTTGCTTCAGGAACGGCAATAATTGAAGAGCTGGGTCCCCAACACATTGAGACGGGTTATCCCATTGTTTATACCTCGGCCGACAGCGTTTTTCAGATTGCCGCCCATGAAGAAGTGATTCCGGTGCCAGAACTCTATGAGCTCTGCCGCAAGGCCAGGAAAATACTCCAGGGAAAATACGGCGTAGGCCGGGTTATTGCCCGCCCCTTTATTGGCACCAGGGGTTCCTTTAAGCGGACGGCCAACCGCCGGGATTTTGCCCTGCCCCCGCCCCAGGATACAATCCTGGACCGGCTGCTGGTCTCGGGCAGGGAAGTAATTGGGATTGGCAAAATTGAAGACATCTTTGCCGGCCGCGGCCTCAGTGAGGCCCTGCATACCACCGGCAACCTGGATGGGATGGAGAAAACCCTGGCCGCCCTGAAAGGGGTAGGGGAAGGATTGCTTTTCGTCAACCTGGTTGATTTCGATACCCTCTACGGCCACCGGAACGACCCGGCCGGCTATGCCCGGGCCCTGGAGGAATTCGATCAGTGGCTGCCAGAATTATGGGAAGCCATGGAGGCAGCGGATCTCCTCATCATCACCGCCGATCACGGCTGCGACCCGACAACCAGCAGCACCGATCACTCCCGGGAATATGTACCCCTGTTGGTTTGGGGCAAGGGAATACCTGCTGGAATTCATCTCGGGGATCGGAAGACCTTTGCCGATGTGGCGGCCACCATTGCGGCCCTCTTCGACATCCCGGGGACCGGGGCCGGCGAGAGTTTTCACACCCTGCTGGTGGGCAAAGATTGAGTAAGTTGGGCCTCTGGGTCATAAATCTTCCCCCCCTTTCATAAAAAGATCTTGAAAAGCTTTAGCCAAAGGGAGGGGGGAAGAAAATTGGCCGGCTGGAAAAGACAGGGGATTGTTTTCCTTACTGCCCTAATCCTGCTTAGCACACTGTCTCTGCCGGCATACTGCCAGGAACTAGAAACTACAGCCCAGAGTGCCCTCTTGCTCGACGCACACTCAGGTGCGGTCCTCTTCGAAAAAGAACCCCATGTCCCCAGGCCCCCCGCCAGCATGACCAAGATAATGACCCTGCTGCTGGCCTTCGACGCCATTTCCGCCGGGAAAGCAAGGCTTGAAGATCGGGTCCTGGTGACCGAAGGTGTCAACACATTGGGTGACAATCCGGGTACCTGGGTCTGGTTAGAACCGGGGGAGGAGTGGTCCCTGGAGGAGCTCTTGATAGCCATTGCCGTTGCTTCCGCCAATGACGCCTGTATTGCCGTTGCAGAACACCTGGCAGGCAGTGAAGAAGCCTTTGTCCAATTGATGAACCAGAGGGCCCAGGCCCTGGGGATGAAGAATACCAACTACCAAAATTCCCACGGCCTCACGGCAGAGAATCATTACATGAGTGCCTACGATACTGCCCTCCTGAGCAGGGAGGCCCTTAAGTACCCGGACTTATTAAGGCTCACCTCCATCTATGAGTATCCTGGCTTTCGCCCGGAACCGAGGCGCCTGGACCTCTGGAATACCAATAAGCTTTTGGTCTGGTATGAAGGAGTCGATGGCTTAAAAACAGGTTGGACGGAAGAGGCGGGATACTGTCTGGCTGCTACAGCCGAACGGGATGGCATGAGGCTGATAAGTATCGTGATGGGCTGTCCCGCTGCCAATAGCCATTTCACCGAGACCATAAAATTGCTCCAGTACGGTTTTAACAACTTTTCGTCGGAGAGGATAGTCTCCCGGGGACAGATAATTGAACTTTTGCCCGTTTTCCGAGGCCGGGAGGAAGTAGTGGAATTGGTCGCTGACACTGATCTTTATCTCACCCTCCCCAGGGGAGAGGGGGATTTTACCACAAAGATAGAACTCACCCAAAAAAGTGTAACCGCCCCCCTGGCTGCCGGTACCCAGTGCGGCCAGCTCCAGGTCTGGCGCCAGGGCCAAATTATTGCCACTGTGCCCCTGGTGACAGGGAGGGAGCTGGTTAAGGGAAACCCCTTCTTGTTTTCCTGGCGCTTACTGAGGGAATGGTTTAGCTTCAGAAAATAAAATGGTGCCCCGTTAAAATATATTGGCCCCCCAGGGGCTTATTTTTTTTGGAATAATACCGGTTTCCTCCGCTGCTAAAAAACCTGCCCCTCCTTTTTCCTCCCGGGCAGGACTTTTCCCCCCCGGGGGAGAAGTAAAAGGAAATTATTGTAAAAGGAGTGCTGCCTGCCGTGGGGGTAAAGTGCAAGCTAGAAAAAAATTGCCTGGTCGCCTTTCTGGAAGGGGATCTGGATCTCCACACCGTCAAAGGCATCAGGGAACAGGTAGATGCTGCTTTAGAGAAAAGTGGTGCCAGGACACTCCTCCTGGATCTGTCCCGGGTTTCCTTTATGGACAGCTCCGGGCTGGGTTTTATCCTGGGCCGTTATCGTTTCTTGCGGGAAAGAAAGGGCAGGGTAATCTTAGTTTCCCCCCGCGCCCAGGTGCGCAGGGTCCTTGCCCTATCGGGCGTGGAAGGAATTATGGAGATTTGTGCCTCCAAAGAAGGGGCCTACCAGCTGGGGAAGGAGGAAGGAGATAATGACCACCCTTAATGAAATGAAGCTGGAATTTAAATCCCAAACCGCCAATATATCCTTTGGCCGGGCGGCGGTGGCCGCCTTTGTCAGCCAGTTAGACCCCATACTGTCAGAGGTGGAGGACATTTCCACAGCCGTATCGGAAGCTATTACCAATGCCGTAGTCCACGGCTACAAGGGGGACCCCAATGGCATTATCCGGATCATCGTTCGCCTGCTCAAAGAGGATGAAGTCGAAGTCATCGTGGAAGATTTCGGAGTGGGCATTCCCGATCTGGAGGCAGCCAAAAAGTTCGGCCAGACCTCCCAACCGGAGGAGCGGATCGGAATTGGCTTTAGCTTAATGGAACAATGTATGGATGAGGTGGTAGTCAGTGCCTCGGTGCCCGAGGAAAGGGAAGGGGTAAAGCCCTCGGGCTTTTTGGCCTTCCTCCGGCGGGGATTGGGAAGGGAAAGGAAGGGGGCAGGGGGTAGCAGACGAAGCCGCCCCGGAACCCGGGTTACCATGCGCAAACGCCTGCAGAGGAAGCCTGACTAGGGGGGGAGGGTTCCATGGCCAGGTATATGGTTAACCTTAACTGGGATGAGCCTTCCCCTTTACCCGAGGCAGAGGTAAAGTTCTTGCTGGAAAGGGTGCACCAGGGGGACGAGGAAGCACGCCAGCGCCTCATTGAAACCAATCTTAAACTAGTCCGGACCGTTGTGCAGCGCTTTGCCCCCTGGGGCTACGAGCAGGAAGACTTGTTCCAGGTGGGCTGTATTGGGCTCGTCAAAGCCATTGATAATTTCGATACAAGTTTCGGCGTCAAGTTTTCCACCTATGCTGTCCCCATGATTATTGGCGAAATAAGGCGCTTTCTCCGGGATGACAATCCCATTCGGGTCAGCCGGTCCTTGAAGGAAAAGGGCTTTAATATCAAGAGGGCGGTAGAGAAACTGACCCAGAGGCTGGGCCGGGGGCCAACCCTGCAGGAACTTGCGGAGGAAACGGGTTTGGAGCTGGAAGAGGTGGCAACGGCCTTAGAAGCCATCCAGCCTATCACTTCCCTGTCGGATCCCCTCTATCAGGATGAGGGGGATCCCATCCTCCTGTCAGATCAGATTGCCGGGGTGGAGGAGGAGCCCGATTGGCTTAATAAAGTGATGCTGAAACAGGTTTTAGAAAAATTGCCGGAGCGGGAACGAAGGCTGATTCACCTGCGCTTTTTCCAGGACAAAACCCAAACAGAGATTGCTCGCCTCCTCGGGCTGTCCCAGGTGCAGGTTTCCCGCCTGGAAAAACAAATCTTGAAGAAGATGAAGAGAATCCTAGATACAAACCCCAGGGCCACCTAATACCCTGGTTTTTTTGTATGAAGAAGGTCCCAGAAAGGTATACTAAGGCTAGAACTAAGAAGGGAGAACAAGGAATGAAGGGCCTTTTAGTTACCCTTCTCCTCCTCTGCATCATTATCTTATTGGGCTGGTATATAATAATACTTTTGCAAGACAGCCCGGCACCACCACCGGAGCAATTGGTTTGGGATAGGGGTTTTTGCCGGAAGGAGGTGGGGTTACGGATTACAAACCTTCGTGCTCAATAATATTCAGCGAGGAGGTCCTGCAAATTGACCGTTGTTAAGGTTATTGAAGTAGTCGGTGAATCCCAGAAAAATTGGACCGATGCTGTCCAAAATGCCGTGCGGGAAGCCTGCCAAACCCTCAGGGGGATCACGGGGGTTGAAATCTACAACTTGACGGCCAATGTACAAAACGGGCAAATTGTCGAATATAAGGCCAATGTTAAGCTCGCCTTCCCGGTGGAGCATAGGGGTCCTGAAAACCCCGGCCTATAAATTGACAGCCCAAAGATCTGTTACATTACATTACCAGGAACCCATTTTTCGGAAGAGACCTTCCCTGGGGTACTGGTAATTTTGCTTCTCCATTGAAGGGCACCGGTGGGTGCCCTTTCCCATCGGTATAAAATGGTTGCCAGCAGGAGAAACTTACTGGTGTGGGAGGTGCCGAGGGTGGGAAAACTGACCCGGGAACAAGAGGTGTACAAACGCTGGGCCAATGCCCGCAAGCCACGGCCACCGCTGGTACGGAACCTAATCGCCGCCTTTCTTGTCGGCGGCCTCATTTGCACCATAGGCCAGTTTGTTTTAAATTATTTCCTCTCCCTGGGGATGGACACCAAGGAAGCGGGGGGGCCCACCGCAGCCGTGATGATCTTCCTGGGGGCCCTCCTTACAGGCCTGGGGATTTATGACCGCATCGGCAAATTTGCCGGTGCCGGCTCTGTCATTCCCATTACCGGTTTTGCCAATTCCATCGTTGCCCCCGCCCTGGAATTCAAACGGGAAGGCTATGTTATGGGGGTAGGGGCCCGGATGTTCAACATTGCCGGCCCGGTCCTTGTCTACGGCATGGCAACATCCTGGCTGGTCGGTCTGGTCTACTGGTTAATCCACAAGTGAGGAGGATGCTTTTGGCAGAGAAAAGGGTGGGGCGCAATACCATCATCTTTTCCCAATGCCCCTCGTTTGTTGCTACGGCCACTACCGTTGGAAAAAAAGAAGGGGAAGGACCCCTGGCCAAATACTTCGATCAAGTTATCCAGGATCCCCTCTACGGTGAGAGCACCTGGGAAAAGGCCGAGAGTAAAATGCTGCTGGAAGCGGTCCAGAAGGTTTTGCAGAAGGCCAATTATACCTTTGACCAGATCCACTTTATGTTTAGCGGTGATCTTTTGAATCAGCTTACGGCCTCCAGTTTTGCCGCCCGGGAGATACCGGTCCCCTTCTATGGCCTGTTTGGTGCCTGTTCCACCTTCACCGAAGGCCTGGCCCTGGGGGGAATGGCAGTAGACGGGGGTTTTGCCCAGCGGGTCTTGGTCGGCGCCTCCAGCCACTACCAGACTGCCGAGAGGCAATTCCGCTATCCGACGGAACTGGGGGTGCAAAAGCCGCCCACGGCCCAGCGAACGGTGACTGCCGCCGGTGTCGTCATTCTGGAACAGGGCGGTCCCGGACCCTACCTGACGGCGGCAACCATAGGCCGGGTTATCGACATGGGGATCAACGATCCCATGGATATGGGTTCGGCCATGGCCCCTGCCGCTGTCCATACCATTGTCCAGCACTTCCAGGATACAGGCAGGAAGCCCGATTACTACGATGTGATTGTCACCGGTGACCTGGCCAGTGTGGGAAAAAACCTGGCCGAAGATCTCCTGAAAAAGGAAGGCTACGATGTCACCGACCGGTACACCGATTGTGGTATTCTCATCTACAAACCCGATGCCGATACCCAGGCGGGGGGAAGCGGCTGTGGTTGTTCCGCTGCAGTTTTTTGTTCTTATTTTTATCCCCTGCTCCAGGAGGGCAAATACCAGCGGATCCTCCTGGTAAGTACCGGAGCCCTGATGAGCCCGACAAGCTACCAGCAGGGGGAAACAATCCCTGCCATTGCCCATGCCGTAGCGGTGGAAAGGGATTATCCGGACGGGGTGGGATAAATGGATTACCTCCTTGCCTTTTTAGTTGGTGGTACCATCTGTGCCCTCGGCCAGTTGTTGATGGATTTAACCCCCTTAACCCCCGCCCATGTCCTAGTGTTATTCGTGTGCACTGGGGCCATTCTCAGCGGTTTAGGGATCTATGAGGCAATAGTTGAGTTCGGTGGCGCAGGGGCAACTATTCCCCTTCCCGGCTTCGGCCACACCCTCACCAGCGGGGTGATCCAAGAAATCGAGGCAAGGGGCTTTTGGGGTATCTTCAGCGGGGTACTGGAAAATGCCAGTGTCGGGGTGGTGGCGGCGGTCGTTGTCGGGCTCTTTATCTCCCTGATCTTCAATCCCAAGGGTTAAAAGGCCATCCTCCCTTCCATTTTCCAGGAAGGCCTCCTTTTCTTTTGACCCTGGCCTGCCCATGTCCTCCTTGGAGGGAGTTGTGGATATGGAGAAGCTACACAAAAAATTACAGGAGAATCTGGACTACCTGGCAGAAAAAATGGGGGTAGGGGAGAGCTTTGATGTAATTGTGCGGGAAATTGAAATTGGCGGCAAGGAGGCGGCCCTCCTCTACATAGACGGTTTTGTCAAAGATCAGGTCATGTTTATCCTGGAATTTCTTTTTTACCTGGACCGGGAAGATATAGTACCAGAACCAGTTGATAAGCTGTACAAAAGGTGTATTATCCATTTTGAAGTAGAGCGGGTCGATACCTTAGATGAAGTAGTTAAAAATGTCTTATCAGGCCCCATCGCCCTCCTGGTCGACGGGGAGAGGGAAGCAATCATCATTGATACCCGGGAATACCCCGCCCGGGGGCCGGAGGAACCCGATATCGAAAGGGTCACCAGGGGTTCCCGGGACGGTTTTACCGAAACCCTTGTCTTTAATACGGCCTTGATCCGGCGCCGCATCCGGGATCCCGCCCTGCGGATAGAGCTGCTCCAGGTGGGCAGCCGTTCCCAAAGCGATATTGCCCTTGTCTATATTAAAAACATAGCCAATCCGGGGACGGTAGAACTGCTGCGGGAAAGGATTAAAAAGATCTCCATTGACGGCCTGCCCATGGCGGAAAAGACCGTGGAAGAATTCCTGACCCTGGGCACCTGGAATCCCTTTCCCCAGGTCCGGTACACCGAAAGGCCCGATGTGGCAGCCATTCATCTTTTAGAAGGGCACATTATCGTTTTGACGGACACTTCACCCAGTGCCATAATTGCCCCGGCCACCTTCTTTCATCATATCCAACACGCTGAAGAATTCCGGCAGAATGCGGTAGTCGGCGGCTATCTCCGCTGGGTGCGGTATCTGGGGGTAATTCTCTCCCTGATCATCACCCCCCTCTGGCTGCTCTTTGTCTTAGAACCGGGTCTCCTGCCGCCCCAGCTGTCCTTTATCGGCCCCCAGGAGCTGACCCCCGTACCCATACTGGTGCAGCTCCTTCTGGCCGAATTGGGCCTGGATCTGGTCCGGATGGCTGCCATCCATACTCCCTCGGCCCTGGCCACCGCCCTGGGCATCATTGCGGCCTTCATGATCGGCGATATTGCCATTGGTGTAGGCCTTTTCACCGGGGAGGTCATCCTTTACATGGCCGTGGCCGCCGTGGGCACCTTTGCCACCCCCGGCTATGAGTTCGCCTTTGCCATCAGGTTGATGCGCCTCCTCCTCCTTGTTGCCGTGGGGCTATGGCAGCTGCCAGGTCTGGTTTTTGGCCTGCTCCTTGTATTCCTCATCCTTTTGCGGACCAAATCCTTTAATGTGCCTTACCTGTGGCCCTTAATCCCCTTTAACGGGAAGGCCATGTTGGATATCATCATTCGCCGGCCGGTCCCCTATAAAGGAACCAGGCCAAGCTTTCTAAAACCCCAGGATCCGGAACGAATTTAACAATTGATAATAGACAATAAACAATTGACAATTATAACTTTTATATTTTGCTGGTAGGCGGTAGGGTCATATAGCCTTTCTTCCTTGCTGCCCAGTGTAAAAGTATTTTCTTTCTAACTTCTAAAATAAGGGTGAGGAAAAGATGAAGGTATATTTGGGTATTGATATCGGTTCGGTAAGTACCAACCTAGTAATTATCGATAAAGAAGGAGGGGTCCGGGACGCCCTGTACTTAAAGACCCAGGGCAATCCCATCGGAGTTTTACAGCAGGGTCTCCTGAAACTGTCTGAGAACTGGTCCGACAATTCCATCGCCGGCGTCGGGGTCACCGGCAGCGGGCGCCGCCTGGCCGGGGTTATGGTCGGTGCCGATGTAATTAAGAACGAAATAACGGCCCACGCCGTTGCCGCCCTCCAGGTTGAACCGGAGGTGAAAACAGTCCTGGAAATCGGGGGCCAGGACTCAAAGATTATCATCCTGCGCCAGGGGATTGTCACCGATTTTGCCATGAACACAGTCTGTGCCGCCGGAACCGGCTCCTTTCTGGACCGGCAGGCTGCCCGCCTCAACATACCCATAGACAAATTCGGTGAACTGGCCCTGGCGGCAAAGCTGCCGGTACAAATTGCCGGCCGGTGTGCCGTCTTCGCCGAATCCGACATGATCCACAAGCAGCAGTTGGGCCACAGGAAGGAGGATTTGATCCTGGGCCTGTGCAACGCCCTGGTCCGAAACTACCTGGCCAATGTAGCCAAGGGGAAAGAAATAAGGCCACCCGTCCTCTTTCAGGGTGGCGTGGCGGCCAATTCCGGCATGAAGCTGGCCTTTGAGCGGGAACTGGGGCTGCCGGTTACAGTGCCCCCCCATTACGATGTCATGGGGGCCATTGGGGCGGCCCTCCTGGCCAGGGGAGCCGTCCGGAGGAAGAAAACCTCCTTCCGGGGCTTTGCCGTGGGCAAGATGGACTATCAGGTCGCGAGCTTTTCCTGCCCCCACTGTGCCAACAGCTGTGAGATCATTGAAATCTATGGCGATGACAGCCTCCAGGCCCGCTGGGGCGGCCGCTGCGGCCGCTGGGATGCTGTGCATATTTATGACAGGCAAAGTGGT
>LFSN01000002.1 GCA_001513125.1 Clostridia bacterium DTU030 | reverse complement strand
CCTCCTTTGGGCCGGCGGAAGCGGCGGCCATCATTGACCATGTGGCCTTTGGCCCCTTCTTTGGACCCCATGTTGCCTTCAGCGCCGGGGCAGCGGCCGCAGCGTATGCAGGCAGTCGTGGTTTGCTCGAATCGGGAAAAGATGTTACGACCCCTTTGATTAAGCTGGGCGATCCCACCGTCCTTTTGGTGGGGGCGGCCTTTGGTGTCTTAGGCCATATTATTAATTCCCTCTGGGTAAGCATTGAACTGCCCACTGACACCATCGCCCTCACGGTTATTATCTCTAACGCCCTGGCCCGGATCCTTTGGGGAAACGGCCTAACCGGCAAGGTTCCTAAGGGGGGGAGCCTCCTTCAGACCACAGAGACCAATGTGTGGATCCCCCAACAAAAGGATCTCCCCATACTGTTGATACTGGGAGCCGGTTTAGGTCTTATATCTGGCTATGCCTGTATCATGACTGGCAATAGTGTCACAGCCTTTGGCATAGCTGCCTTCAGCCTCTTGTTCTCTGCCACCCTCGGGGCCGGTCCTGCCTGGCATCAGATAGCGGCTCCGGCGGGCCTGGCCGCTGTAAACAGTGGCAGCATAGTACTGGGGGCTGTATTCGGTATAATCGGTGCCCTCTTTGCCGAACTGGGTGCCCGTATCTTCTATAATTACGGAAACACCCATATTGACCCGCCGGCAATTGGCATTGTCATAGCCACGACCCTGGCCCTCCTTTTAGTTTAAGTTCAGCCCTGTCTGTTTCTTTATCCTTAATGCTGAGCTTGTTAGTAAAAAATAAGGGTTCCGGCGGTTTAACCCCCGGAACCCTCAAGCTTTTCTAAGCCTTGTCCGCGGCGATGGCTTGGCCTTAGTTATTGCCCTTCAGGGCTTCCACATCACCGCCGGCCTGGGCGACAGCATCTTCGACAGCGGCCAGGATGGCGGCGGAGCTTATGGTAGCTCCGGCAACGGTATCAACGGCCAGGGTTTGTCCTTCCAGAATTGCACTCGGTACCCGCTCAAAGGCAATGTCGCTGATACCTGGCGATTCATTGTGTTCCACAACCCTAATATCGACTATGGATGTTTCATCGAACTTCACTTCGAGGGTGACATCGCCATTATGTCCCCGGGCCGATGCTGTGTAGGTGCCCGGTTCAAAGAGGGCCTCTTGCTCTGAGCCCGATGCTGAGCAGGCTGCCAGGCCAAAAATCATAGTTAAGCCTAATATTAAACTGAGTAGCCTGGTTGCAGGTGTTCTGGTCATGATTACTCCTCCTATCATCTATAGTAGTAAAGGCGATAAAACCATTCTAGACTAATTAGGTCCATCTCTTCAAAGGGCAAAAAACCACTATATAGTTAATCAGGCCTCAATAGCATAGCCAATACTCCAGATTTTGTGAGTTCTTGGGTCTTTTCTTTATGATGTATTTTAGTTGCAGCAGCCATTCAATTAATATTTAACCAAGGGACCATTACTCCTCTTGTCCCTTTTCTAACACGCTGGCCGGCTATTTCCCTTGACCAGCCCTCGATCTTTGTTACATTCTTGACCGGTTGAACAATGCCCTGATCTAAATAATTAGGCTAAAATAGCTATAAAACAGGAGTAAAGGGCAGTATGATCTATATAAGCTCCATAAAATAGTAATCAAAGGACAATGAGCTTAAAAACTCCAGATATCGCTGGAAATGTAATTAATCAAATTTTTATACCGAAAGTCAAAATATTGAACTACAAGCCATCGCAGTGAAATGCTATAATATCATTGGTAGATAATTAACAAACTATGCTGCAGTAGGAGGTAATAGGATGGGCAAAAGGAGTTTGGCTTTACTGCTGTGTCTCGTGCTAATGTTAAGTCTTGTAGCATGTGGACCAGCAGAGGAAACAGCACCAAAAGCTGAAGGTATCATAAGGGATAGTGCCGATGTTATCGTAGTTGGTTCAGGGGGGGCCGGAATGTCGGCAGCAGTTGAGGTGCTGAGGGCGGGAGGCAGTGTAATTGTCGTTGAAAAGATGCCCTTTGTGGGGGGCAATACCCTCCTAGCAGCCAGTGCCTTTAACGCAGCCAATCCGGAAGAGCAGCGGAAGCAGGAAATGTCTCCAACCATGCTCACTGTTATTAAAGATTTAATTGCCCTGGAACCTGTAGACGAGTACATGGCCCGCTGGCAGGATGAGATTAGGGCAGACATTGAAAAGTACGAAGCCGAGGGAGCAACTTACCTCTATGACTCACCAGCCTTGCACAAGCTGCAGACCTATGTCGGTGGCGACTATGTTGGAAATCCCAAGCTGATTGATGTGTACGGGGACAAAGCCCTTGAAAGCCTGCAATGGTTGTCCGAACTTGGTGTTAACTGGAAGGAAGATATTACCTCTGCGGTAGGTGCCACATGGACAAGGAGCCATACACCAACAGATGATTGGGGCTCCAATGGTTCATCCTTCGTCTTGCCCCAGAAGAAGTTCATCGAAGAAAACGGCGGCAAGATCTTGTTGGAACATAAGGCAGAAGAACTTGTGGTGGAAGACGGAAAAGTTGTCGGAGTAAAGGGAACAACAGCAGATGGAACCCCCTTTGAACTGCGGGGAGAAAAGGGTGTTGTCCTGGCTACTGGTGGCTTTGCTGCCAATCCCGAGATGCGGGAGAAATACAATAAGTTCTGGGCAAACGCCGGCCCGGATGTTCCCACAACCAACCCCAGCAGTTCCACAGGTGACGGGATTTTAATGGCAGAGGCAGTTGGCGCCAACCTGGTTGGTATGGAATGGATACAAATGGTGACCTTTAGCGATGCCGCTATCACTGCTGCCATTGAAAACAGTATCCAGGTCAACCAGGCAGGAGAAAGATTTGTCAGGGAAGACGGGCGCCGGGATGAACTGTGTCAAGCTATACTGGAGCAGGAAGGCGGTTACTGTTACAGAATCTATGATGCCCACACCATCGTCGACCTCTTAGACGGAATATCCTACAAGGGAGTACCCATCGAAGACTATGTTGGCAATGGAGCTTATATGGCAGATACCCTGGAAGAACTGGCAGAACAAATCGGAGTGCCCTATGATACGCTGCAAAAGACAGTAGACGAATTCAACACC
>LFSN01000131.1 GCA_001513125.1 Clostridia bacterium DTU030 | reverse complement strand
TGGATTACCGTCTTTGGTGGTGCCATCGCTTTCAAGAGAAGAGCCCACTTAGCTGTGACTGCCCTGACCAACCTGTTTCCACCAAAACTCCAGAAAGCTGCCGTGGTTTTTTCTGCCCTCTGCTCCATCGTCCTTTTCCTTCTCCTCCTGTTTCATGGTTATAATCTTGTCGTGCAGGAGTATATCAACAAGATGACCACCTATTCCATGGCCCTGCCTATGTGGTGGTTCGGGCTGGCCCTGCCCGTGGGGGCGGTTCTCTTGCTTATCAGCGTGGTGCAGGTGACAATGGAAGAGCTGCGGCTGCTTGAGGAAAAGGATCGGGCCAATGGTTAGGTTAAAAAGGATGGGAGGACGGTAAAATGTCACTACCGATTGACCCAGGCTTACTTTTGCTTTTAATATTTTTTGCAATGATTTTTTTGCGGGTGCCCATCTGCGTTTCCCTCGGTCTGGCCGGCATGATCTTGGTCTACCTGACCAATCTGGGGGCCCAGATGTTTGCCCCGGTGTTCTTTGCCAATATCTCTAAATTCTCTCTTCTGGCCATTCCTTTTTTTATCCTCGCCGGGGTCCTGATGGGGAGGGCCCAGATCTCGGATAAGATTATTCGCCTCATTGCCCTCCTGGTGGGCCCGCTGAAGGGGGGTCTGGCCGTTGTCACCGTTATTACCGCCCTTTTCTGGGGTGCGGTTTCGGGTTCCGGTCCGGCCACGGTGGCGGCCTTGGGCACCATCCTGATCCCGGGCATGATCAAGGCGGGCTATGACCGGGGCTTTGCTGCGGCCCTGATGTCGGCTGCCAGCGGGCTGGCCATTGTCATTCCACCCAGCATTGCCTTTGTCGTCTACGGCGTAATCACCGGCGCTTCCATCAGCAAGCTCTTTATTGCCGGGATCATTCCGGGAATAGTAGTAGGTATTTTCCTCATTATTGCTGCCTATTTGATTTCAGTGGCCAGGGGCTACGGGGGAGAAGCCTTTGGGAGTCTGAAGGAACTGTGGGTGGCCTTTAAGGATGCCTTTTGGGGCCTGATTACCCCAGTTATCATACTGGGGGGTATCTACGGCGGTATCTTTACCCCGACGGAGGCGGCGGCGGTGGCCGTTTTCTACGCCCTCTTTGTCGGCTTTGTCATCTACCGCACCCTGACCCTCAAGGACCTTTTCGAACTTTTGGTGGATTCCTGCGTTTCTTCGGCCACGGTGATGATGGTGGTGGCCTTTGCCGGGATCTTCGGCTGGGCCATGACCGTCCTGGGGGTGGTGGAGAAGGTGTCCCAGGCGGCCATTGCCCTTACCTCCAATGAGTATCTATTGCTTTTAATTATTAATATCATCCTCTTCTTCGCCGGTATGCTCCTGGATGCCATCTCCATTTACTATCTCCTGCTGCCCATGTTGATGCCGGTCATGTCCTACTTTGGCTGGGACCCCATTTGGTTCGGTGTGGTCATGACCGTCAACCTGGCCATCGGGCAGATCACCCCGCCGGTGGCCGTCAACCTGTACGTGGGGGCCAATATCGCCCAGATATC
>LFSN01000079.1 GCA_001513125.1 Clostridia bacterium DTU030 | reverse complement strand
GGCCGGAGGAGTCGCTCCCTTCGGCCAGGTTCACAGATGCGGAAGATATACCGGCCTGGGGTAGGGATTTTGTCGAGGCGGTGGCTGCTGTGGGTCTGATGCAGGGATACGAGGACGGAAGTTTTAGGCCCCTCGAGCATCTTACAAGGGCAGAGGTAATTGTTCTCCTCGACAAGGCCCCAGGTATTATGGAAGAGTATATGACCAGTCCGGGATATTTGGGCATTACACCCGCAAAGGCCGATAGCGGCTCTGTCAAGGAATTAATGCTTTATTACCACCTGGGCGATATTTTCGCCGGTGGTACTGTAACCTTTCATCTGCCGCCAGAGATGGTTGCTACCGCAGGGCGGGATATGGTGGTTATTTCCGATATCGACGGGAACAGCAAAAAAATTGTTTTGGAGCCCCGCCATATAGCAAAGGGGGGTCAGGAGGTAACGGTGACGGGAATCACGGCCTCGGAAAAAGGAGTAGTAATGCTGTACCTGGCAGGAGAAGAGATCCCGGAACCGGGCTACCATTATTTTCGGGTTACTGCCGATGCCGATGGACCCGCGGGCCCCAAGGGGCAGAGTTACAATGGGTGGCTGGAAAGGATACAACTTTTTTCCCAGATACCTTCCGGATATGAAGGCAGTCTGGCAGTGAGCCCGGGCAGCGCAAGGTCAGACAGCAGAGAAAGCTTAACCATCACCTATACATTAGGTCACGAGTTTGGGGAAGGATGGGTTGAATTTACCCTGCCCGGGGAAATAACCGCCACCCCTGGACAGGATAAGCTTGTGCTGGGCGGTAGAGAAGAATTGTTGACGGAGGCCGAAATAAGAGATGGAGGGCAAAAGGTCCTTGTCAGGGGGCTCACTGGGAAAAAGGGCGATGAGCTGGTGCTGACCCTTGTTGATAAAATGATTCCTGGACCGGGACCTTACTTCTTTAGTGTCAGGGCCGATGCCGATGGTGAGGGGACGGGCAAGCCGGCCACCCAGGGCACCGGGAGGGAATTTATGGCCTTCCTGGCCTATTCGGAATTAGATGATAAGGGTGACCAGATAAATGGCTTTATCGAGGCAATGAATGGGGGAGATGTCGAAGAGATAGCAGGCTTTTTAGCAGATGATGTGGTTCTTGTTGACCATCATGGGGACGGGCGTCTTGTTCTTTTTACCTCCAGGGAGGATGTGGCCGATGAAATCGACAATATAGTGAATTTTTACTACGACCAGGTAGATATCGATCTTGGAAGCTTAAAGGCCCTTGGGGAAAATATCTGGTCTGTGGAAGGGAGGGCCAGCGAATATTCTGCAAGAGCAGTCGCCAGCCTGTATCCCGATACCGGCTTTACTGGTTTTGGCTGCACCATTATAACCGCCTCCTATGCTGCCGGGGCAGTTAGGGGAGACGGGTATGTGGGTGGTTTTGCCGGGGATAATTCAGGTGAGATAACTGGCTCCTATTATGACCGCCAAACCACCGGCCGCTCCCGGGCTGACAACCAGTGGGGGACCCCCAAAACCAGTGCCGAGATGAAGCAGCAGGCCACCTTCACCGACTGGGACTTTGCCACCATCTGGAAAATCAAAGAGGGCTCAACTTATCCCGCCTTGCAGTGGGAGGAGCAGGCTAAAGGAAAGGCGGAAATCTTCACCGATCTTGGCGGGGTACCATGGGCGAAGTTACCCATTGAGGTCCTGGCTAGCAAAGACATGTTGAAAGGTATTACTGGGACTGAATACGCACCAAATGAGCATATTACCAGGGGGGACTTCCTCTACTCCCTGGTGAGAACCCTGGGTGCTGCAGCCGATTTTACTGGGAATTTTGCCGATGTTAAAGAGGAAGCTTATTACTACAAGGAAATAGGTATAGCCAGGGAATTGGGCATGGCAGTGGGTACAGGTGAGAATAAATTCGACCCAGACGCAAGTCTCACAAGGCAGGATATGTGGGTTCTGGCTGCTAGGGGCTTGACCCAATTAGAAAAGCTGGAGGGCCAGGGTACAGCATCCAACTTGGACAGGTTTGCCGACAAAGACCAGGTAGCTGATTATGCGGTGAACAGTATAGCCTCCTTGGTTAGGGAAAAGCTGATTGGAGTCAGCGAGGACAGAATTAATCCTCAGGATAAGGTAACCAGGGCGGAGGCGGCAGTGTTCCTGTTTCAACTGTATATTAGATACTAGAATTTACGGCCTAGAAAACAGCCGGGGCTGCCAGCAGGCGGCACCCGGCTGTTTCAATATAACCGTTATACTATACAATAGATCTTTGGGGCTCACGAAAGTATTAGCTTGCACCGTGAAACAAGTACTTATCTTTTGGAAAATACCCGATTCTTGCTCTCGCCAATTAATCGATACCGAAACGAAGTTTTAAACGCTCA
>LFSN01000033.1:536-8982 GCA_001513125.1 Clostridia bacterium DTU030 | reverse complement strand
GTGCGCTTTTTGGAGCAGAAGGGGGCAAAAAGGAAGGTGAGCCTCCTCATCTCGGGGGGCCTGTACACCCCGGGGGATTTCCTCAAGGCCATTGCCCTGGGGGCCGATGCCGTCTGCATCGGCACTGCCGCCCTCTTTAATGTCACCCACACCCAATCCCTCCAGGCCCTCCCCTGGGAACCCCCCACCCAGGTGGCCTGGTACGATGGGGTCTTCCGCAAAAAATTCGACCCCCACAAGGGGGCCGAGAGCCTGGCCCGCTTCCTCAATTCCTGCAAGGAAGAGATGGAAGAGGCCATCCGGGGCCTGGGCAAAACCGCCCTCGACCAGGTCAGCAGGGAGGACCTCTTTGCCCTGGATCCGGAAACGGCCAAAATCACCGGGGTTCCCCTGGGCTACTATCCCCAGCGCTAGCAATTTACCCGCCTTTTTCACCCCTGGGTTTCCCAGAACCAGTCCTCCTTCATAGACTAATAGTAGTTGTAGCAAAAAGTTAAGGAGGTGGCTGGGAAAGTGGCCAGGGAATATTCCATTGTCATCGATGTCCCGGGCCGGACCCTCTTTCTTTTCCAGGGCTCCCGCCAGTATCGTTCCTACCCTGTTGCCGTGGGCAAACCCTCAACCCCCACCCCCCGGGGAACCTTCACCATTGTGGAGAAGGTAGAAAATCCTGGGGAAGTGTACGGGCCCAAGCTCCTTGCCCTCAGCAAACCCTACTACAGCATCCACGGGACCAATGCCCCCCAGTTCATCGGCCAGGCCGTCTCCAACGGCTGTGTCCGCATGTACAACCACCACATCGAAGAGGTCTATGCCCGGGTTGAGGTGGGGACCATCGTGCGCATCCCCGGCCAGGCCGAAGCCTGGCACGGGCCGGGCCCGGGAGGGAGGCAGGATGCGCCCGGGGGCAGGATCTATTATGTCAGGCCGGGGGATAGCCTGTGGTCCATCGCCAGCAGCCACGGAACAACCATCGAAGAGCTGCTCCGGCTCAACCCCGGCATCAAGAGGCCGGACCTAATTTACCCCGGTCAGAAGATCTGGCTGCCTTAATTTTTCTAGTTGCGGAGGCTGTGGATGGGGGCGGGGATCCTGCCCCCCCGCCGGATAAAGCGAGTGCTGGCAAAGCCGTGGACCGGCATCACCGGGGCCCGGCCCAAAAGGCCTCCAAACTCCACCATGTCCCCGGGCTCCTTGCCGGGGACGGGGATAATCCTCACCCCGGTGGTCTTGTTGTTGGCCACCCCCAGGGCCGCCTCATCGGCGATGATGGCCGCTATGGTTTCGGGGGGCGTATCCCCGGGGACGGCAATCATATCGAGGCCGACGGAGCAGACACAGGTCATGGCCTCCAGCTTATCCAGGGACAGGGCCCCTTCCTCCACGGCCCGGATCATGCCGGCATCTTCGCTGACGGGAATAAAGGCGCCGGAAAGGCCGCCCACGGCCGAGGAGGCCATGGCGCCCCCCTTCTTCACCGCATCGTTGAGGAGGGCCAGGGCCGCCGTCGTCCCATGGGTCCCACACCGCTCCAGGCCCATGGCCTCCAGCACCTCGGCCACGCTGTCTCCCACCGCCGGGGTGGGCGCCAGGGAAAGGTCCACAATGCCAAAGGGCACCCCCAGGCGGCGGGCCGCCTCCCTGCCCACCAGCTCGCCCATGCGGGTTATCTTAAAGGCGGTTTTTTTAATGATCTCGGCCAGCTGGCCCAGGTCCACATCGCCGGCAGCCTCCACCGCCCTCTTCACCACCCCCGGCCCGCTGACCCCCACATTGATCACCGCTTCCGGCTCGCCGATCCCGTGGAAGGCCCCGGCCATAAAGGGGTTATCCCCCGGGGCATTGGCAAAGACGGCCAGCTTGGCACAGCCCAGGCCGTCCCTTTCCGCCGTCAGCTGGGCCGTCTCCACAATGATCTCGCCCAGCTCCGCCACGGCCTCCATGTTGACCCCCGCCCTGGTGCTGGCCACATTGACGGAGGAGCAGACCCTCTCCGTCTCCGCCAGGGCCCGGGGGATGGAATCCAGGAGCCGCCGGTCTCCCCGGGTCATGCCCTTTTCCACCAGGGCGGAAAAGCCGCCGATGAAGTTAACTCCCACCGCTGCCGCCGCCCGGTCCAGAGTCCGGGCAAAATCCACATAATCCTCGGTGTCGCTGGCCTCGGCCACCATAGAAATGGGGGTTACGGCAATCCGCTTGTTGACGATGGGAATGCCGTACTCATCTTCTATTTCTCCCCCGACCCGGACCAGATTCCGGGCCAGCCTGGTAATCTTATCGTAGATCTGCCTCTGGGCCACTGCCGGATCGGGATGGCAGCAGTCCCTGATGTTGATGCCCAGGGTAATAGTCCGGATATCCAGGTTTTCCTCCTGGATCATGGTGATTGTTTCCAAAATCTCCTGCAGCGAAAACACTTTCCATCCCTCCTAGATCCGGTGCATGTAGCGAAAGGCATCTTCGTGCTGGGCCAGGATCTGAACCCCCAGTTCCTCACCCTTTTTGGCCAGCCTTTCCTTCAGTTCACCCAGTTCCACGGTGCTCTCCGTCATGTCGGCCACCAGAATCATGGTGAAAAACTCCTGCATGATGGTCTGGCTGATGTCGAGGATGTTGATCCTGGCATCGGCCAGTACATTGGTAACCCCGGCAATGATGCCGATCCGGTCCTGTCCCACAACGGTTATGATTATCCGCTTTCCTGTTGATTTCTGCCCACCCTGCAACTGTTATTCCCTCCTCCAAATACTCTTGGCATTATTTCCCGAAAATTTGGATCCAATAACCCTATTTACTTCGTCACTGCTGGCAAGAATCCTCTAAAGGAAGGCAGCCTCCCGGCAGGCACCTTTCCCCTCCTCTGGACATATCATTTACTAGAAAAAAAATAGTAAACCATATCCCAAAGGAGGAGAAAATGCTGATGGAAGCCCTGGCCTTTAATGAAAAAATCTTTAAATACCCCCCTGTCCAGTACATTCCCCTGGCCATATATACCCTGGAAAGGGATACAATGGGGAGCAGCAACAGCACCCAGGTGCGGGTCTGGCAGGACCAAAGGAGCATGGAAGAAGATCTTTCCCGGCAGCCCTTTCCCCTGCCCACTACTCCCATCGATTTTAACGAGCGGGTCCTTGTCCTGGTTACCGGCGGCCACATAGATGAGGTCAAGTACCGGGCCCACACCGTGTACCTGGTGGGAAAAAGGATCCCGGGGGCCTACCACCTCTTTACCCTGACCAGGCGCTACTTCTACAAACAGCGCCTCCACTTTGCCTTCTTCATCCACAGCGGGGAACGGCTGGCCTGGGACAATATAGTCCTCAACCGCAAGCCCTAAAACAAAAGGGCCGGGAAAAATCCCGGCCCGGTAGGGACCTTCTTTATTTTTGGATAAACATCTGGGTGAACATCTTGCCATAGGGACCGCCGTCGACAATCCCAATCCCCACATGGGTATAGCGGGGATTCAAGATATTGGCCCGGTGCCCCGAACTGTTCATCAGGGAGGTGTGGGCCCGTTCCACCGTGGGGGCGCCGGCCAGGTTTTCCCCAGCGGCCCGGTAGGAGATCCCCGCCCGGGAGAGCTGCTGGAAGGGGCTGCCATAGGTGGGAGAGGTATGGCCGAAATAGTTCCTGTCAATCATATCCTGGCTCTTCTTCCTGGCCTCGGCCGTTACAGCCAGATCCACCTCCAGGGGAGCCAAACCCCGCTGCTGCCGTTCCCGGTTGATGAATTCCAGCATCCGGGCTTCGTCGGCCGTCAGACCTTTGGGAGCAGGATCGGGTTGGGGCTTAGGTTCCGGCTGGGGTTTGGGTTCCGGTTTAGGATCGGGTTGAGGCTTGGGTTCCGGCTCCGGCGCAGGTTTGGGCTCGGGCCGGGGGGAAACACCGGCGTAGTGCTGTAAAATAGTTTTGATGGTCGGTACCAGCTGGCGGGCCAGGGTGTCGGAAAGGGCCCGGGCCAGGCTGGAGCCGTACCTTTGGGTCAGAACGGTGCCCAGCTGCCCCCAGACCTGCTCAGAGACCACAGCGGCCAGCTTGTTTTCCGGAGTATCTGCTGCTATACTCAACTTGAAGCTGCCGAAATTCGTCTGGACGGAGATGTTCACCTTTGGTGCTGCTGCGGCGATGGGGCTTGTCCCCAGTGCCGCCAGGAGGATAACCAGCAGTGCAACTGCCAAAGACTTGTGCCACCTGTTCATCTACCTTCTCGCTCCTTTCTCTCCTTTTTCCAAATGCTGGCCTACTTAACTAAATTATACCTGCTTTAGTAATTTCAAACAAAAAGGCGGTGAGGGCATATTGCCCCGTATCCCCAGGGGGGAAGACCTGCTCCCCCCTTTTATTGCTGCCCGGCTTTAATTTGGCGGCTGGGTTTTCCTCAGGCCCCCCTGGGAGCAAATGCCATAGTAGACCCCCGTGCCGGTCTGGAGCACCGGCAGAAAATGAGAATAACTAGTGGATATAGTTGCCGGGATAAACAAACAAAAAACCACGGAATTGCTCCGTGGTTTCATTCGGTCCAGTTTTAACCCTTCCAATCCCTCTTTTCCGGGATACAGATCCGCATGCCCACATCGATGACATCGGGATCCTTGATCTGGGGGTTAATCCGCAAGATCGCATCCACCGTCACGTGATGGGCCTGGGCAATGGCAAAGAGGGTGTCCCCCGGTTTTACAATATAGGGCCGGCTGTGGGGCGGGCATTCACCCACAACTTCCCCCGCACCGATGACATCGGTGACAACCTCCAGCTGCACCTCCTGGGTAACCTTCACATCGACGGCGACCAAAATGGTCTGCATGACCACATTGCCCCGCCGCAGGGTCCAGTCGATATCGCCCACGATCTTGGCCCGGACATGGGCCCGCATACCCTCCTCCGCCTCCGGTACATCGACGGGAATGCTGAAGGGGATATTCTCCGGGAAGTGGCGGAGCAGGTTGGCATTGTCGACAAAGAAGATCTGCTTGTGGATTACGCCCCGGACAACGACCGAACCGTTGCGGATTTCATAGCGGAGGTTCCTGATGCTGGCCATAATAGAGTAGACCTTGATGATATCCATGGGCAGGACAACTTCGGCATCGATGGTTTCGGTATCCTTGACATGGGCCACAACCTCATCGACCTTGAGGAGCATGGTTTCCACTTCAAAGCCGGGCACATCGACAACCACATCCAGCTGCAGGGGTTCTACTACTTTCACAAAGGCCTCTATCACCAGGGTCTGCCGCAGGGTCTGGCCGTACATGTGGGGAGGCATGGGATGATCGGGGATGGGTGGGTGGTGGGGCTTGTGGGGATCATGGGGAAAGTCGTGCTTGTCATGTCCCTTATGATCGTGATGATGTTTGGAATCGGGCACGCCCAGGATCCGCCAATCATCTACCATAACATCCACATCTACCTGGGCATCCATGTCGGGGGTGGCGCCGGGGATGTCAACCCCGAGGGTGAAGGTCACATCTTCCGGGAAATGGCGGACCACATTGGTCTTGTCGACAAAGAAGATCTGCTTGTGGATGGTCCCCCGGACCAGGACCGTATCCCTCTTGATCTCAAAGGTCACATCCTGCACCTCAGCCCGGATGTCAAAGACCTTAATGGCCGGCACCGGCAGTTCCACGGTGGGGTTGATGGTCTCCCGCACCGTGTCTTCGCCAACTACACTCTCGACCCGGAGCAGTTCGGTGACCACATCGACACCAGGTACATCGGTCACTACCTCCACCTGCTCCGTCTCGGTGACCTTGGCAAAGACCCGCACTACAATATCCTGCTTGATGGCCATGCCCTGGTGGATGACAGACCAGGAGATATCTTCGATGCTGGCATCTATCTGGGCCCGCATGTGTTCTTCAGCGCCTTCTACATCGACAAAGACCCGGAAGGGTATATCCTCTGCCAGATGGCGGACGAGATTGCCCTGATCTACGTAGAAAACCTGCTTGTGAATAACACCCTTGACCAGAACGCCGTCATCCTTGACCTCGCCCCGGACATTTTCCAGGGTGGCAATGACATCCATCACCTTGATGGCAGCTACCGGCAAATTTACCTTGGCTTCGATGGTTTTCTGCTCCACATTTTCCCCAACTACCCGCTGCACCTTGAGGAGGCGTCTTTCCACCTCAATTTGTTTGGGCTTGTAATGGTCCTTCATTGCTCTCCCTCCTTTACGGGTTTCTCACTCTAAAATATGCACCCCTAGGAAAAGATGTTACAAAACCCAGATCTGAACTTATAAAAAGGGCCGGGGAGGCGCCACCGGTCCCCGGGCAAAAAGGCCCCGGCCCCTGCTTTTTTCCCTGGCCCTTCCTGTGGTATAATTTGCCTTGTAGACCTTATGTAAAGGGAGGATGCGCCGATGAAGTACTACACCAGCAAAGTCGGGCGGGCCATCCACGACTGGCAGATGATCAAAGACGGTGACAAAATCGCCGTTGGCCTTTCAGGGGGCAAGGACAGCAGCCTCCTCCTCTACCTCCTGGCCCAGCTCCGGCGCCATGCCCCGGTAGATTTCGACCTTGTCGGCCTCCATATAGATATGGGTTGGAATATGGATATTGCCCCCATTGAAGAAATGTGCCGGGACCTGGGGGTGGAGCTCATCGTCGAGAAAACCCTCATCGGCCCCATTGTCTTTCACCATCGGAAGGAAAAGAATCCCTGTTCCCTATGTGCCAACATGCGCCGGGGCGCCCTCTGCACCACGGCCCGGAGGCTGGGTATCGGCAAGATCGCCCTGGCCCATCATATGGATGACGCCATCGAGACCCTCCTCCTCAACATGTTCTATACCGGGACCACCAGGTGTTTTCTCCCCGTCACCTTTCTAGATCGGACACAGGTGACGGTCATCCGACCCCTGATTTATCTCCCAGAAAAAATGATTGCCGCCGCCGCAGCCAAATTGAACCTGCCTGCTATTCCCAGCCCCTGCCCCCACAGCGGCAGTTCCCGCCGCCAGGAGATAAAGGAATTCATCGCTATCGCAGAGAAAAAAATCCCCCGCATCCGCCGCAACCTCCTGGGGGCCCTTCAGCATGTGAAAACCGCTGAGCTCTGGATTAATCCCCCAGGCAGGAAAAATGATTAAAGGCCCCGCCCAGGAGGCTATCCCGGCTGATGACACTCTGGGGAGCAAGGAGGATCCCTGGGCGCAGGACAGCCCCCCCGGCCACAATGGTTCCCTCCCCCATGATTATCCCCCTGGCCTGGACCCCCTTCCCCAGGTAGCAGTTGTCCTGGAGTACCGACCCTAAAACTTCTGTGCCCACATCAACATAGGTCCCCGCCCCCAGCACCGATTCCGCCACCCGGACCCCTTCCTTCAACTCCACCCCATCCCCCAGGATTACCGGCGGCTCCAGCCTCACACCGGAGGCCAGCTTAACCCCCCTCCCGCACCAGATCCCGGGGCTGAGCTCCGTCCCTTCCGGCTTCAGCCTGGTTCTCCCATGCAAAGTATCCCGGTGTACCTGCAGGTAGGCCGCCGGATCCTCCAGCTGGAGCCAGTACTCATCCACGGGAAAGCCATAGACGGGGATACCTGCCGCCAAAAGCCGGGGGCAGATCTCCTCCTCCTTCCCCGCCACCAGCATTTCGGTCAGGTAGGGGAGCAGGTCGGCTTCCAAAATATAGAGGCCGCCAGCAGTCCGGGCCATTTCACCCCCGGCCGGCACCCGGGGCAGAACCCTGGTCACCCGCCCCCTGCCATCGGTCAGAACCAGGCTGCAGCGGGGATGCTGCCGGACAGCGTGGAGGATGAGAGTCGCCTTTGCCCCCCGTTCCCGGTGAAAGGCCAGGGCCCGGGCCAGGTCCAGGTCGGTGATCAGGGGCCCCAGCAAAACCACCAGGGTGGCGGGATCCAGGACAACGGGCAAATTGTCGGCAACGGGGGTAAAGAATCGGTAGGATAAATCTTCCCAGCTGTCCAGGATTGGGCCCAGCTCCTCCTCCGCCCCCCTCTTGGCCACCACAAAAAGCTCCCTGATCCCGCAGCCTGTAAGGAGGGCGACCTGGTGTTCCAGGAGGCTGCGGTTGGCAACGGGGAGCAGCAATATGCTGCGGTCTTGGGTTAGGGAACGCAGGGCCTCACCCCCTGCCCAGCTAATAATTAGAGCCTTCAAGATGCACCCTCCCTTTTCGCCATGTACCCCGGCACAATTTTTCTCTATCATCCTATTCCAAAGCCCCGGCAGAGGTGTAATCGGAAGGGCCTTTTCCCGCCACAATTATCCCCGCCCTCAGGCAAGAAAGAATTACCGGAATAAACTCATTTATGAATAAGATTATTGGGCGGCCTTTGCCGCCCATAAACAAAAAAACCTCCCCTATAAGGGGAGGCCTTCTTTTCTCCTTAGTATTCCCGATCCTTTACAAAGGCAGACCCGTCCTTGATCATGCTGTAGGGCCGGCCGGCAGCCGCCAGCTG
>LFSN01000033.1:0-495 GCA_001513125.1 Clostridia bacterium DTU030 | reverse complement strand
GGCATAGCCCATCACCAGTTTGGTGGAAATGCCCTGGCTCCGCAGCATGGCGGCAAAGAGGGCAGCAAAATCATAGCAGATGCCACGGCTTGTCCTGAGGGTTTCCTCCAGGTTGGGGAGGTAGCCGGCGGAGAGCCTGTCCATTTTTTCGTATTCATAATTCATGTTCTGTACCAGATAGTCATAGATACGCTGGACCTTTTCCTTCTCACTCCCTGCCCCGGCGACCAGTTCCCTGGCCCTGGCCACCACAGCCCCAGCCCTGTCCCAGGGAATGTTCTGGACCGGTTGGAGGAAGACCTGCTGTTCCCCGGCCAGCTCCACGGCAAAGGCTTCCTGGTACAGGGGCCTGTACATATTTCCTTCAACCTGCTCCAAAACCGTCACCAGGTATTGGCCGTTCCCCAGCTGGAGGGGAAAGCGCTCCCGCACCCCCGGTTCAAGATGGTACACATACCGCCGCGCCTCCCGGCTCTGGTTTTCCACCGTGAGCCG
>LFSN01000018.1:7237-17654 GCA_001513125.1 Clostridia bacterium DTU030 | reverse complement strand
CCCGAATTGTCCAGGAATATATCCAGGATATCGGCCTTGGCATCACCCTCGGTGTATTCCAGCCAGGCCTTGCGCATGGCCGCCTTATCCATGTAGTCCTTGCCGTCATTGTGTTCCTCCTGGAAGCGGGGCGGGTTGACGGCCATGGCCCCGGTGGTTACCGAGGAGGTCCCGCCGTACTTGCCAGCCTTGTCGATGGCCAGGACATTGACATTGTCGGGATCAAGCTCGTGGAGGACCTCCACGGCCCGCATGGCAGCCGTGGTGCCGGAACCACCCATTCCCACCACCAGGACGCCCGTGTTGATGGTCTCCGTCACGCCGGTCTTTTTCTCAGGGATGGTCTGGAAGGCCTTGAGGGCCTCGGCGGGATCGGTGCCGGCCGCCTCCATGGCCTGGGCCAGGGCTTCCAGGACACCCTGCCGGACGGCGACGCTGGTCACGGTGGCCCCGGAAATTACATCAACATAGGCCGACTGGTGTTCCAGCATCCTTGGGACCATCTTGTCGATGACCGACTGCAGGATGGGCGGGGTCTCCCCGTTGTCCCTGGATACCTCGATGTCCACGATGGAATTCTCATCCACGGTAACCTTCACTTCCACCTTTTCTGCGGCATAAAAGCCCTGGCCGTAGCCGGTGTAGGTTCCCGGAGCCATGAGGGCTTCTTCCTGGGGCGCCTCAGTTTCCCCACCGCCGCCACAACCGGCGGCTACAAACACCAATACCAGGCAGAGCAGCAAACTCAGTGTCCTTTTCAAGAAACTCCCCCCTCGCTGAAATAAATGAGTGGTTTAGAAAAAGCTATCCCCCTTCCTTTAACTATGTTGTTAATTAAATGATAAACCCTGTGGTAGCTACAGAGTCAAGGAAGCTGGGACCGCTCCATGAGCCCCCTATCCCTGGGCCACCGGCAGCCAGACCTCAAAATACCTCACAAGCCCCCTGGCGTCTTCGTTCTCGTGGATAATCCAACCGATGACATCGCCATCCAGTACCAAATTCCTTTCCGCCATGAAGGCAAGGGCCGGCTGCAGCAGCTCGATGAGGTGCTCCCCGTCGTAGGCCTTGATCACCGTAAAGACACTCTTTTTCGGCGGTATCCGCCGCGTCAGGGGCAGCCTGCTGACCCGCTCCACCACTTCCCTGTACTTGGTGCGGACAGCGTAGCCAAAGTACACCGCATCCCCCCCGGGCACCATCTCCCGGGGTATATAGAGGGCCAGCTGAATGAGGGGCATCTGGCTGAGCCACTCCAGAGTCACTTCCCTCTGGAGCTTATCCATGACAAACCTTTCATTTAGCTGGTTGTAGTAGAGGAGGAGATCGGGACTGTCTTCAATGCGGAACTGCCCCAGCATGCCCTCCACCTGTTCAAAGGAATGCTTCAGCTCCTTGAGCCGTTCCAACAAGGCCTGGTAGTGGGCAATCTTCCTGGCAATGACATCCATGTGGTGCTCTATCTGGCCAACAGATTCCACATGGGAGAGGAGGTTGAGGATTTCGATGGATTCGTCCAGGGAAAACTCGAAGCTGCGGTAGAATTTGTAGGCCACCAGTTTATTGAGATCCACGGAATTGAAGTAGCGGTAGCCATTCCTTTTATCCCTGATGGGCTTCACCAGCCCCTTTTTTTCCAAAAAGCGGACCGTCTCGGCCGGTATGCCAAAAATCCGTTCCACATCTCCCGTCTTGTACAGCATCTCCCATAACCCCCTATACCCTGTCAGACAGTTCGGGGAAATTCCAATTAACTTCAATGTTTTTTTCGCTAATTTAATTCGAGATAAAAATTAAAATTCCTTTGCAATTTTTCTTCTCCGCCCCGGCCTCCTTCTCCTCTTTCCAGTCATTCTCGGAAAAAAGAACGAGCGGCCACAGGCCGCACCTACACATTGTACCGCAATGGCAGTATATGGACCGACCTCTACATGGCCTGGACCCGGGTTAAACCCAGTTCTGCAGCTAGAGCCAGGGCCTCCCGGTATTCCCGGGCCGTAATCCGCCGCCCCAGGTCAGGGTGGCCCACGGCCTGGTAGCAGGGCCGGTACTGGGCCATGATATTCACATAGGTGTCTTTGGAAATCTCCTCGGCAATAAAAGACAGCACCTTCCCGGTGCCCGCCAGCCCCCCGGGCAAAACCAGGTGCCGCACCAAAAGGCCCCCGACGGCCACTCCCCTCTCATCCACTACCAGCTCCCCCACCTGCCGGTGCATCTCCTTGACGGCGGCAAAGTTCACCGCCGGGTAGTCGTAGGCCTGGGAAAACTCGGCCGCCACCTCCCCCTCCCCGTACTTCATGTCGGGCATATAGATGTCCACTATCCCCTCCAGGAGGCGGATGGTTTCCAGGGAATCATAGCCCCCGGTATTGTAAACCAGAGGGATTTTCAGCCCCTCCTCCGCCGCCAATTTTACCGCCGCCAGGATATTGGGCACCACATGGGTTGGGGAGACCAGGTTCACATTGTGGCAGCCCATGTCCTGGAGTCGGAGCATCATTTTGGCCAGCTCCTCGTCGCTGACCTCCCGCCCCTCCCCCAGGTGGGCCAGGGAGTAGTTCTGGCAGTAGATACATTTGAGGTTGCAGTAGGAGAAAAAGATGGTCCCCGAGCCCCTGCTCCCCACCAGGGGCAGCTCCTCACCGAAGTGGGGGCCGACGCTGGCCACCCGGGCCCTCTCCCCCGTCTTACACACCCCCAGGTGCGCCCTTTCAGACTGTCCATAGCGCCGGACCCGGCACTCCCTGGGGCAGAGGACACAGGGCGAGGCCAGCTCCCGGGCCCTCTGGAGCCTTTCCTCCCACTCCCCCGGGGTGAGGGAGAGATAGGCGGGTGGGCGGGGGGCCACGGTGTAGGATTTCATCGGCGCCACAACCTCCTTCCCTGCATAGTAACACCCTCCCCTCCTTGCCAGCGGCGATTTGGTAAATTTGCACTAATATAGTTTTCCCATTATCATGTAGGTAAAAAGGACTAGAGGAGGGAGCTTAATGACAGCAGGTTTGGTCAAAAAAGAGCAGAATGTCTATCTTCTTCCCCAGCAGGGAGACATGAAGGTTCCCTGCCAGGTTTACCTCAAGGCTGAGCTCCTCCCCTATTTAGAGGAAGAAGCCATCGAGCAGCTGGCCGATGCCGCCGCTCTGCCCGGGGTTTATAAATATGTTCTCGGCATGCCCGACATCCATACCGGTTATGGCCTTCCCATCGGCGGGGTCCTGGCCGTCGGCTATCCCGAAGGGGTGGTCTCGGCCGGGGCCGTGGGCATGGATATCAACTGCGGTGTCAGGCTCCTTACCACCGGCCTCAGCCGGGGGGACCTGGGCGCCAGGGATATCCAGCAGCTCCTGGTGGCCATCGAAGAGCTCATCCCCACCGGCATTGGCACCCAGAGCAGGTATAAACTGGACCGCCACCTCAAGAAAATTACGGAAGAGGGCGTGCCCCACCTGGTCAAGCTGGGCCTGGCCCCCGAAGAAGACCTGGAAAGAATCGAAGAGGGGGGCTGCCTGCCCGGGGGAGATCTTGCGGCCTGCAGCAAGGAGGCCCAGGCCCGGATGGACCAGCTCTCCACCCTGGGGGGAGGCAACCACTTCATAGAGATCTCCGTGGTAGACCAGATCTTTGATAAAGAAACTGCTGCCTACTTCAACCTGGCCCCGGACCAGGTTGTCATCATGATCCATTCCGGCAGCCGGGGCTTCGGCCACCAGATCTGCCAGGACTATTCCCGGGAAATGGCCAAGCAGGCCCCCCAGTTTGGCATCAAACTGCCCAACCGGGGGCTGGCCTGTGCCCCCATCCAATCGGATTTGGGAAGGAGCTACCTGGCCGCCATGGCCTGTGCCGTCAACTTCGCCTTTGCCAACCGGCAGCTGATGACGGCCGATGTGATCAAGGCCGTGGCCAAGGTTTTGGGCAGGGGGGAGGCCGATCAGGTCAGGCTCCTCTACGATGTGGCCCACAATATCGCCAAGAAAGAACACCATTTTGGTCGGGAGCTCCTCATCCACCGCAAGGGTGCCACCAGGGCCCTGCCCCCCGGGCACAAAAACAACCCCAGGCATTACCTTGACACCGGCCATCCGGTACTCCTGCCCGGTTCCATGGGCACCCACTCCTACATTGCCACAGGCCTGGAACGGGCCCAGGAAACCTTCTGCTCGGTGAACCACGGCGCCGGCCGGGTCCTATCCCGCAAGGCAGCCAGGAGATCCATCACCGGCAGGGAATTCCAGGAGCAGATGGAGGGCATCCACTACAATGTCAGCAACTACAAGCGGATAGTGGACGAAGCCCCCCAGGCCTATAAGGATATCCACCTGGTGGTCAATACCCTGGCGGAAATAGACATCATCAATCTGGTCGCCAACGTCCGGCCCCTGGCCGTTATCAAGGGCGAGGGTTAAGAACCTTTCCTGTCCCCGGCCGGCCCCGCCGCCCCGGGGACTATACCCCTCACCTTTCATCCTTTTTTATGACAATTGATCGCCCCGCCCATGGCCCCGAGAAAGGCCAGGAGGGTATAGAAGCCGACATCGCTGATGCTTTTCCCCGTCAATTCGAAAAAACCCTGGATTAATATTCTGTTCACCCCAAAGAGGGATAAAAACCAGCCCACTGCCAGACCAAGGAGCAAGCCCCCCAGCATGGGGCACCACCTCCACAATTAATCTGCATACCATTACCTTTCCCTTTATTATAGCATATGGGAGGCCGCCGGCCCAGAGGAAAACTAATCCCAGATCGGGGAGGCAGACTTTGTCATTGTCCACCCTTCCCTGGGCTTTGTGGTGGTGGAAGTCAAAGAAGGCGATATCATGTACAGCCGGCGCACCTGGTACGAGCCAAAACCGACCATTTCCCCCTGCAGGCCAAGTATGCCCTCTGCTTCCCCGACTGCAAAAAGCTCATTGGGGAACTGCCCACCGATATCATACCAGAAAGCATCTTTCTCCATGATGACCTGTATAACCTTGAGCCCGGCTCAAGCAGCTTTTTACCGCCAGCCCCTTCCCCAGTCATCCTCTCCCCCAATGTAAAGGAAAAGAGCTCCTTGGCAGCTCAAGGCACGGGTCGTTATACCTTTATCCCTGCCAGACCATAAATTATGTGGCCACCATCCCTGGAGGAGATGGTGGCCACTGTTTGGCTGTCTCTACTGGTCGGTCATAATCAAGGGTTTTAACGGGCTGCTGCCTCCCTGCCTGCTACCCGGCCCAGGGTGAAGCACATCTGGATGGAGGTGCCGCTGGCTGGATAGGTGGTCTTGAAGAACTGGCCGTTGGCCACTTCACCGGCGGCGTAGAGGCCGGGGATGGGCTGTCCGTCGGTGCCGATGACCTCGGTCTTCACATTGATCTTGGGCCCACCGAAGGTGCCCAGGATGGCCGGCTTGACCCGCAGGGCATAGAAGGGGCCCTCCTTGACGGGTGTCAGCAGTTCTGCCGGCTTGCCAAACTCGGTGTCTTCACCGGCTTCTGCCATCTGGTTGTATTTGTCCACCGTTTCTTCCAGGCCATCGGGATCAATCCCGGCGGCTTCGGCCAGCTCGGCCAGGGTTTCCCCTGCAAAGGCTACCTCATCGTCAACGCCCTCCTGCAGGGCCTCGGGTACACTGTTGGCATCGAAGATGAGGTAGAAGTTTTCGTCGCCATTGGCAATCATGGCATCGTAGAAGATGGGATAATCGATGGCCTCATTGACAAAGCGCTGGCCGGCGCTGTCCACATAGAGGCCGGGCACAAAGATTAAGCCTCCCACGGGGTCTGTGTAAGGAATATTCTCGGCCACACCCCTGAAGCCGATGACACCGTTCTTGGAGATTATTTCCGCCCCTACCTCCCGGGCCATCCGGAGGCCGTCCCCGGTATTGCCGCGGGATGTATAGCTGATGTGGCCCTCAGCCACCGGGGCATACTCCACCCGCAGGTCTTCGTCCCGGTCATAACCACCCGTTGCCAGAACCACTGCCTTGCCCCGGAACTGGACGGTTTTACCATCCTTGGTCTCTGCCTCTACCCCGACAACGGCATTATCGTCGGTCAGGAGCTTGGTGGCCGTGGTTTCGGTGAGGATCTCCACGCCCAGTTCCTTAGCCTTGGCTTCTAAGGGCCTGATCAGGCCAGCACCCCGGCCTTCCTTGGTAGTATGGCCCCGGGGCACAGGGCTGGTCCCTGCCGGAACGGGATCCTGGAACTCTACCCCCATGGATTCCAGCCAGGCTATGGTCTCCCCAGACCTTTCCGCCACAAAGCGGATCAGTTCTTCATCCACATCGCCCTCGGCCCTTTCAATCCAGTACTGGGCCAGGTCTTCGGCCGAGTCTTCTACGCCAAGCCGCTCCTGGCCCGGGGTTTCGGCACCATAGACGATACCCCCGGAAACCAGGGTGCTGCCCCCAACGGCGGGGAGCTTTTCCAGGAGGACAACCTCTGCCCCGGCCTCGGCAGCTTCTATGGCCGCCGCCAGACCGGCAGCACCGGCGCCGACCACAATGACGTCAGCTTCCCGGGTCTCCCCTGCCGGTTCGGCCTCCTTCTTGGCCGGCGTACAGGCCGCCATCAGCATCGCCAAAACAACAACTAGAACCAATGCCAATACCGACTTCTTCCTACTAAATCTCACCATCCTTTAACCCCCTCTTTTAGTATTATTTTCTATAATACTTATTACTATAGTAAATGGGAAATTCCTGCTATCATTTTACCCTTTTCCCCCAAAAAACTTCCCCCAGGGGCGGCAGGGGCCAGCTTTTTTTCTCCAACCTGCCGCCCCTGCCTAGACAAATACCGGCAGCTGTGGCAGGATCTACTAAGCAAGGAGGGGAGCAGGATGAGCCCCCTTAAAAGGGAAAGGTTGTGTGAAAGCTCTCACACAACCCTTCTTGGTTAAACCCTATAGCTGGCTAGCCGCATGTTGGGCGGCAATCCGGCCAAAGGTCAGGCACTGGATCATGGCCGTTCCGCTGCCCTCGTATTCCTGGGAGATGGTCTGGGCCCAGGCGGCACTGCCGGCGGCGTAGAGGCCTTCAATTACCCTGCCTTCGGTATCCAGGACCTGGGAATTTTCGTTGACCCGCAGGCCCCCGGTGGTATCGACAAGGTTGCCGTACATATCCAGGCCGATGTAGGGTTCTTTCACCTTGCTCAGGTATTGGGCCGGCTTGCCAAAGGCCGTGTCCTTCCCGGCCTCCACCATCTTGTTGTAGTCTTCGATGGTCTTCTTCAGGACGGCCGGGTCCATGTTAATCTTCTCGGCCAGCTCTTCGACAGTATCGGCCCGGAAGGCCTTCCCAGCTTCGATGGACTGCTCGATGGCGTCCTTGTAGGTCTCATAGAGGGATTCGGTGACGATGGTCCACATATCCTCGAAGCCCCGCTCCCGCAGTTCCCGGGACCGCCAGTAGAAGTAGGTGGATTCATCGACAAAGCGCTCCCCTTCCGGGGTGACATAAAAGGCATCGTAGGATTCATAGCCTATGCCGCTGGAAGCGTAGGCCACATGGTGCATGAGGAGGGAATTCTTCAGAATGATGTCTGCCCCTACCTGCTGGCCAAGTTTAATGGTGTCTCCCTCGTTGGTGTTCGAAACAGTGTATTCTGTCAGCTTGGGATTAGTCTCTTTGATGAGCTCCTTGTCGCGGGCATAGCCGCCGCTGGCCAGGATCACACCCTTGGCCTTGATGGTAATCTCATTGCCGTAAATATCCTCGGCCTTGGCACCCACTACCCGGTCTCCCTCTTTCAGGAGTTCCACCACCGGGGTGTTGGTGTAGACTTCCACACCCAGGTCCAGGGCCAGCTTGTAGAGGGTCTCAATGATGGCACTGCCGCCCCCTTCGGCCTTGTGGATCCGCGGTGTGCTCCGGGGCGGGTGGATGTTGGCGGGATCAACGGTGTAGAACTTGATACCCCTGTCCACCAGCCACTGCATGTTTTCCGGGGCATTGAGGGCCATGATCTTCAAGAGGTTAGGATCGATGTGCTCGTCCTTGGCGACTTCCGTAAGATACAGCAGGTCCTTGTAGTACTGCTCTGCCGAATCCTCAATGCCGAACTCTTCCTGGACCTTGGTCCCGGCCCCATAGATAAAGCCGGCATTGGTGGCCGAGGTGCCGCCAATGTAGCCCAGCTTCTCCACCAGGATGACGTCGGCGCCGGCTTCCGCGGCCTGGACCGCCGCCGTGATCCCGGCCATACCCGAGCCCACCACTAAAATGTCTGTCTCCCAGGTAAGCTGGCCCGGGGCAGGTTTTTCAATCTCCCTGCTTTCCAGGGCGGCCAGATCGGCCCCGGCCTCGGTCAGGGCATCCTTGATGGCGGCAAGAAAGGCCCAGCTGGAAATAGTCGCCCCGGCGACGGCATCCACCTGCAGGCTCTGGTGCTCCAGGATCTGCTCCCGGAGTACGTCGAAGGCAAAGCCCCCGATCATGGGGGTTTCGCTGGATTCCGCCAGTTGGAGATCCTTGATGCCTCCTTCATCGACAGTCACCTCTACCGTAATAGGACCATTATGACCGTTTGCCGTTGCACTGTAGGTGCCAGGTGCTCCTGCCAATGATGTTTCGGCTTCCTCCTCCCGGGGTGCCCCGCCACAGCCCCAGAGGCCCAGGGCAAAGACAAACAGCAGGGCCAAGGCTACCGCCTTCCTCAACCTATGCATTAAAGCTCTCCCCCTTTCGCATTTTCACAGCCCCCAGGCTGTGGGGCATTTTGTAATGCCCTTAATACTGCTTGCCCTAATTGTATAGTCTGGCCCAATCCCCATGTCAAAGGAGGAAAGGCTGCTATCTTGGGGGAAAAAAACAAAAACATGGGGTCGACCCCATGTTTGCAGGCTAATATTTTTTCCTTTTCAGCCCCAGGCTTTAGGCCAGGGCCTCCTTTACCAGCTGGACGGGCTTTTGGGCAGAGACTGCTGCCACCCGGCCGGCCAGGACATGGAAGTGGACTTCTTTATCCAGGAGTTCCGGCTCATAGGGATTGTCTACCAGCACCGCCCCCAGATCTATCCCTTCTTTTTCCTCTACAGCCAGCTCCCCATACATGGCCTGGAGCTCCTCCAGATCATAGTATTTCCGCAGGTTGGCCGGGAGGCTGAAGGCCTTCTTGGAACTACCTTTAAAATGGGGATAGGCCCCGACCACCAGGCCCTGCTCCCGCAGCAGGGGGAGGACCTCTGCGATGACAAAGCTGTCCTTTTCCCGGGCATGCCTCTTGGTCATAAAATAATCGATGACAATGTCCAGGGTCTTTCTGGCTATGGGCAGGCGGTCGATATCACAGCAGAAAAAGGCAAAGTTGTCGTGGTCGTAATTGCTCTCGATTTCCTTCTTGGCCGCCCCCACCTTTTCCGGGTCCACTTCATTTAAGATGTAGGTGGCATCTGCCGGCAGGTACTTGATGTAGTGCATTAAGAAGAGGCAGACGCACGGGTCCAGGGCCAGGATATAGCCGGGATTATCCATCTCCTCCTGCATCATTTCGATCATGGTATCCACGGCCTTATAGCGCATATTGATATATTGGGGAGAAACCAGGGCTAAAAATTCCTTCCTTGTTGGCCACTTTCTCCCATCGGGCAAAGTCCTTTTCCGCACACTTTTCGGATCCATATAAATACCGTCTTCAATGAGGGCGCTGTAGCCGCAAGCACAGTGAATGCAGGCCTTTAAAATCATATTGGCCTTTATCTTACCATCGCTAATGTTCAGCCTCCCCTGGCAGAGGGGGCAGGCCAGGATGGAGAGGGCGGCAATGGGAAAGCCGAGGGTTTTTCCTCCCTTTTTCGCCCTATTGCTGCTCAGATCTATGATCCCCTTAATTTTGGCCCGCATTTCCAGGTAGCGCTGTACTTCCTTGTCGATGCTGTTCTTCTTTTCCTGGAGCAGGGATAAATACAGGGTCCGGTACTCTTCCGAGTTAACGCCCGTCAAACGCTTGCAGCTCATAAGCTTGAGGATTTCCGCCAGGGAAAAGCCCAGCCCCTTAAAGCCCAGGATCATTTCCATATCGGCAAGATCCTCTTCGCCAAAAAAATATTGGCCGCCCTTTTTTTGCGGGTTCAGCAGGCCCAGATCCAGGTAATGCCGGACGGTATCCCTGGTCACCTTAAACTTGCTGGCAAATTTTCCAATCCGCATTCATCCCCCGCCTCTCTATTGGCACGCCCAGTATCCCAGCCCAACGGTCCCGGAGGCTGCCGCGCCCCTTCCCTGCCCTTGTTATCGTTATAACTCTAATCAGCACAGTCCCAGTTAATAATACTAACCCCCTGCCTACTATTATATATAATAACTACTGCGGCTACAATCTTCCTTTGCTAACTAGTCGTCATCCCTCTTCAGGTTCCCTACGGAAATTATCCGGTCTACCATGTGGCTGAAGGGGAGGGATTGGATCCAGACCGAACCGGG
>LFSN01000018.1:1742-7171 GCA_001513125.1 Clostridia bacterium DTU030 | reverse complement strand
TCCGTCATGGCCACCAGGCAGCCCGTCTCCAACTTGAGTACTTCCCCGGCCTGGAGCTCCTTTTTTATAATAGTACCCCCCGAGTGGAGGAAGGCCAGGCCATCGCCCACCAGGCGCTGGAGGATAAAGCCCTCGGCGCTGAACAGGCCGGCACCGATCTTTTTCTGGAAGAAGATTTCAATATCAATCCCCTTGGCAGCACACAGGAAGGCATCCCGCTGGCAGATGAGCTGGCCCCCGCAGGCGGCCAGGTCCACAGGGATTATTTTCCCCGGGTACGGGGCGGCAAAGGCCACGGCCTTTTTCCCCCTGCCCTGGTTGGTGAAGGCAGTCATGAAAAGGTCTTCCCCGGCCAGCAGCCGCTTTCCGGCCCCAATGAGCCTGCCCATAAGGCCTTTGCCCTTTTCCCTTTCCGAACCGGTTCCCAGGATAGTTTCAAACTGGATGTCGCCGTCCATATACACCATGGCCCCGGCCTCGGCAATGACCGTTTCCCCCGGGTCGAGGCTGACCTCGACAAACTGCATGTCATCGCCATAGATCTGGTAATCGATTTCATGGGCCTTAGCCATTGACAAGGAACCTCCTTTCTTTCCAGGCTACTGGCCTTCATTCTTTCCGATCAGGGAAAGGGTTTTGTCCCCAGGATAATACTGCACTGCCACAAAATAGCCCTGGGAGTTCTTGCCTTCATAGAGGAGATAATCCTGGGATTCCATCTGGACCACATTCTCCGTAAAATCTTTGCTGATGCTTTCTACATAATCCCGGTAGTCCTTTTCTTCCACTTCTTCCATGATTATCATCACATTGCCCTCGCCATCCTTGGCCACACTGAGGATACTGCCGCCCTCAAACTTCGGGAGACCAGGAACGTCCGGCCATTTAGTGCCGCCCAGGGTAACTTCACCGCCCTCGGCATCGGTAATTTTCAGGGTATCTCCTTCAATATCCACCTTGGTGTCTTTGTCGCCGACGGCCTTTTCAATCAGGGTCTCCGCCAATTTTTCGCCGGCCTTCTCCTCCACCTTCTTTTTCACTCCACAACCTGCCAGGGAAAAAACAAGTACCAGCAGCAAAAGCCAAACCAGCATCCTTTTCATTTATCTTCCCCTCCTCCTTTTTCCCTGCTGCCGGAAGCCAGCGTTCAAGCACGTCCCTTTCCGGCCCGACGGGGTCGTTCCCTACCTGTTACTAGTATTGTATTAGCCGGGCAACCGGCAGAATAGGTTGAATATGCTCAAAATTAGTAAGGAAAATGTTGTTTCCCCGCAAGGCACAAAAAAACCCACCGGACTAGATCCAGGTGGGTTTGGCAAGGGTATTAAACTTTTAGCCCTGTATAACCGCCGGATGCACCTCTATCATGAAGGCCCGGTACCTTTATCCGCCACTGTCCATTCTATCCATGCCAAGCAGCAGCTTTCGATAGGCAGAGGGGGAAAATCCCACCTTCTCTTTAAACAATCTCGCCCCATAGCCGTTGTAGTTCATATTGCAGGCTGCAAAGGCCTGGGCTACAGTCAGGTTGGTATCCAGCAGCTTCTCCTTCAATTTGCCGATTTTGTAATTTATATAATACTCATGGGGCGTAAGGCCGAGATGTTTCTTAAAAAGCCTGGTAAAATGGGACTTGCTGAGACAGGCCACCTGGGCCGTTTTTTCGGCATCGAAGGGTTCCAGCCAGTGGCTTTCTATGTATTGCTTGCCCCGGAAAACTTCTTCCTTCCCCCGGTATACATTTTTGAAGAGTCTTCTATGCTCCTGATGCCTATCATTTCCAGCGCCGCCCTGTTAATCAACACTGCTGTCCCGTCGCGGTCAAAAACCTGAATCGGATAGGGGAAGAACTCGATCATATTGGCAAGGAGTTCCTGTCCAAAATGCCCCTGAACGGCCTCAAGAACCTTTCTTTCCCTGCCGTCCACACTATTTCCCCCTTTCCCCTCGTCTTCCAGAGGTCCAGATAGCCAGTCCGGCTGACCGCCTTCGCTGCTATAATTATACTGCCGATCTAAGTATCTTCCAACGCATTTTACACATTTCCCCCGATGAATATTTTGCCGTAATGGGTTTTGCCCTGCCCCACGGGAGGAAAGGAAGGGAAAATGAACAAAGCCCCTAATCCGCGCCGGCAGGTATCGGCCTGAATTTGTCGAATAGCAATGTGTAGTAATAATCGGATATTTCAGCACTGCAGAGGCCTTCATCCCTTTAAGGAAGGGGCCTGACCAAGCACGGTCTCAAAACACGGCTGACAATCGCATATACTCCGCTTCAATATGGGAAAACCCCGTGGGAAGTCGTTTAACATCTCATTTTCCCACAGGGTTTGTTTGGCAATAGAACAGCATTTAGGAATGACACAAACAAGGTACGCTTATATAGTAGGCAAAGTATAAGAATAAAGATTCGGATCCTCTAATTGGTATCTGACCTTTTCAGATGAATATTGATTATATCCAAGATGCTCATCCCGTTGGAGCCTACCTATAAGGATATAGGAGGGAATACCTTGTTCTGAACAAAATTGTTTAATGCTGAACAAAGAAAAATCACCTTTTCTAACAAAACTATCATACTTCTCCTTATCAATTAAAATATTCGCGGCAAATTCGTTTGCCCTATCTTCCGCCTCACCTTTTGCAAAATCGTAATCAATCAATCTGTCCCCAATATCTCCGTTTATGATATGTCCAAGTTCATGAAATAAGGTAAACCAAAATACATCTGCAAATTTAGGCCTCGTAGTCAGAAGTAAATTTAAGGTCCCATCATCGTTCTTTTTGATCACCCCTTGAACAGGAGCACCTGTAAAATGTTTTACAATGGAAAATTTAATCCCACATTCAGCCAAATAATCCCTTAAGCGAGATTGAATTACACCCACATCTTCTTCAAACATCAACTCTTTTAACAGAGGAATTTTATCTTTTATTATATCAATATCCAATTTCTGTTCGATCTGCAGATCCTTTACTATCAGATCGCACATCCTCAGCCATGTAAACAAAACATACGGATCGACATTTGCATCTGTAGCCAATCGATAGGCTCCAGTTTGAGAGACTTCAGGTATGCGTGTTAAATTGCTGACATTTAAAAGCTTCCTCAAGTGAACTACAAGGGTTGAGCCGTGGGCTTCCCGTTCCAAAAGCCCTATTCCTTTAAAGTGTTCTACAATGCTGTGTAACTTTTTGACAATCTCATGTTCCTCACTTAAAATTTCATTGAGTTCTTCAAAATCCGCCAGCTCTTTATCATAATTCGCTTGCAGATTAATCCAAAACCTAGCATCGATTCCTAAAGCATATTCCAATTTCTTGGCAAAAGTTACTGATATATCCTTCTGGCAATTAACAACACTGCTGATATGCGATTCAGTCACATCTGTCCTTAGGGCTAATTCCCTCTGACTCATACCCCGATCTTCGAGAATTTCTTTTAAGGTTTCTCCCGGATGAATGATAAAATCACGGGATAAGCCACTCTTGTTTTTTGCCATGATAATCCACCACCCCCTTTATTATTACTGAATCACATTTCATTAGAGTAGCAGGATCTACCCCCCCTACATCTGGTTTAACAATAAGTCTAATATTGCCGGTAATACTAACCCCATAACAACCTTTAAAATTTCCGTATAATGGATGAGGATTTCCAAGTCTGGTGCTAAGATATACATAAAAATTTGGGGCAGCTTCTAATTGATTGCATCGTTTCTTAATAGATCTGGCTAGATTTTTCCCAATTTTCCTTCTCATTAAATCAAAGTTACTAAAATACTTTTCAACGGCTGGTTTTTCATATTTTAACTTCACATTGTATCGCCCACCCAACTTAACCAATCGGTTAAGTTTATTGTAACCTTTTGGCGAAGTTTTTTCAAGGGGAAGATGGCATTATTATGTTTTTGTAAGGGTTTTCATCGAGCCCTTCCCCACCACCCGATTGCTCAAAAAATATGACAGATTTACCAAGTTTCAGAGGATATTGCCTAAGGGCCGGAGAATCTTTTGGGGTAAAACCGGCCTTAGAGAAGGGACAGGAAAAAACGAAGGGAGGGATAAGAATTGCAAATTGGCAAACTGGATTATGTGAATATCAGGGAAATATGGAGACATGAAGCTGTAGACTTCACTACATGGCTGGCTAATAATATGGATTATTTAAGTGATGCACTGGGATTTACCCTAAATTTTTTAGATAAAGAGAAACAAATTGGCTCCTTTACCGTCGACATCTTTTGTGAAGATGAACAAGGTAACTCAGCGATCATTGAGAACCAACTAGAAAAAACAGATCATAGCCACCTTGGGCAAATCCTTACATATGCAGTCGGACTGGCTGCAAAAACTGTTATTTGGATTAGCCCCGATCCTCGCATAGAACATATGGAAGTAATTGAATGGCTCAATGAGGTTACGCCTGTTGACATGAGCTGGTACCTTATAAAACTTGAGGCAGTAAAGATTGATGTTTCACCTGTAGCGCCCCTGTTCACTGTCGTCGCAGGGCCAAGTCAAGAAAGAAAAGAAACAGGAAAGGTGAAAAAGGATGAAGCAGAACGCCACCAAAAGCGCATCCAATTTTGGGAAGGGCTTTTACCAGTATTGAATGAAAAAACAAATCTATTTCAAAACATCAGTCCATCAAGAGATAACTGGCTAGCTGTAACAACGGGGGTACCTGGGCTTTATTACTACATTACTATCAGAATGGACAGCGCTACATTAAAAGTTGTTGCTGGAATTCCCAAAAATAGGGAAGCGAACAAAAAGTTGTTTGATTACCTATATGAGAGAAAAGATGAAATTGAGGAGACCTTCGGTAATGAGCTTAATTGGCGAAGAATGGATAACCGTATATCAAGCAGAATTGAGTATGATATTGAGTCTTGCAAGCTAAGGGACGAATCTACATGGAAGAGAGGTTACATACTGATAGCCGACACGCTAATTAAACTTGACGCGGCTTTTAGGCCCCACTTTGCAGAAATGCGGAAAATGAGGAACATTAAATAATGGAGGGGGCAAGTTCATTGAAGGCAGGCGCATCTTCCGGGGCTACAAGGCCTCCCACAAGTTAAAGGTCGAATTCCCCTTTGATAAGGATTTTTTAAACAAGGTTATGCGAAAATTGGGCCAGACCAAGAGCCATGCCTCCTTCCGCATCACCTTTACCATTGCCGAACCTGAGCCCCTGCGCCAGCAGGCCCTGGCCGAAGCGGTAAAAAACGACGCCCAGAAAGCAAACTTATTAGCTGAAGCGGCCGGGGTAAAACTGGGGGAATAAGATAAAAAAGCCCCGTGAGGAAGCATTACGCTACTTCCCCACAGGGCTTATTTTGTTCCCTACCTCAAAAACCTCTTCTAATCAAGTAATTTATTACGGCTTGCCCGGGTCGGCACCGGCAATTGTAAGTTCCC
>LFSN01000018.1:1356-1589 GCA_001513125.1 Clostridia bacterium DTU030 | reverse complement strand
CCGGCAAACTCATAATTGACTAGGATGGTAAATTCCGTCTCCTCCCCGGGCACCAAATCCCCAGCCGGCTCAACCCTTACAATTTCAATTTTACCCGTGGCTGCCGGTCCTTCCCTTACCTCCTCCGGCAGGAAAGACGCGAGGGACTCCCCGGCTTCGTAGGCTGCCTCGTAAGTGTTGTCTATCACAGCCAATGCTTCGGCCCTGGTGAGAAAAGCCGCGGGGCGGAAGGT
>LFSN01000018.1:0-1231 GCA_001513125.1 Clostridia bacterium DTU030 | reverse complement strand
AGTACCAGGCCCCGGCCGGGACATCGGAAAAGACCTCTTCCCCGCCTTCTTCCTTAATGCCCAGAACCCGGTTGATCAGGATGGCCATTTCCGCCCGGGTCACCGGCTGGTCGGGGCGAAAGGTACCATCAGGATAGCCCGCGACAAAGCCTATAAACCGCCAGCCTTCGATTATTCCCTCTGCCCAGTGACCTTCGAGATCGCTGTAGGGAGCGGCAGAGGCCGCTGCCGGGCAAAAACCCAGAAATGTAACTGCTACTAATATAACTGCCAGGGGCTTTATCTTCCTAAAGCCGGTCATCTGCATCCCCTCACATTCTTAGCTAATCTTCTCCAGCCTGCCTCCCTTGCAGGTTTAGGCGCCGGGTTCTACAGCAAGCTCTGCTTCGCTGCTATCCTCAGCATCACCCTCTTCAGCAGGGTTTTCATTTACATTCTCATTGCCTTGTTCCTCCCCAGCCTCTCCTCCGCTTGGCTTTCCAGCCAAAGGCTCATCGACCGGTTCTTCAGAACCAAAGTCATCTTTAACCAAGTCGTCTCCTACGTACTCAACATCAGGTTCGTCAAAGGGTTCCTCTTCAATCTTTTCTTCCCCCGCATTTTCCTCCCCAAACTCATCTACCGGTTCTTCCTTAAACCCTTCCTCTACAGCTGCATTGAAGGCAGCCCGCACAGCGGCGATATCGGGATATTTATATCCCTCTCCTTCTTCACAGAGGAGAGCCTGGAGGACCCGCCGCCTGGCATCATCCGTCAGTTTCTCATCGTAATCGGTGAAATCAAGATCCAGTACCTCCTGGTACTCCCGCAGCACTTCCTCAAGCCTTTCCTCATCCCCGATGATACAGGCAACATTCACGGCCGCCAGGGCCATATCCTCATTTGAACAGAGGGTTTCCATCCCTTCGTCCACATACCAGGGGATAAATTCTATTCTGCCGCTGAGCTGGTCCAAAACTCCGAAAACAGCACTAGTGCCCCACCAGTTATGGGTGACTGTAAGGGAAGAGCCATCTTCTCTACCGGTGCTCACTCCCTTTACATCGTTATCGTAGATCCGGTTAAAGGTTGCGGTGTTATGGCTGCCGTTGATGCCCACGACGCCTATTGTGTTTCTTCTTATAGTGTTCTGGGTTATGCTATTTTCACTTTCCGTGAGTAAGATACCCCAGTCGTTATCCTCGATTAAGTTATCGGTAACGGTGTTGCCGCTGCTGTCGAGATTTATCCC
>LFSN01000010.1 GCA_001513125.1 Clostridia bacterium DTU030 | reverse complement strand
GGGCAGATCACCCCGCCGGTGGCCGTCAACCTGTACGTGGGGGCCAATATCGCCCAGATATCCATGGAGGACATTTCCAAGGCAGTAATTCCCTTTGTAGTAGCTTCGGTACTTGCCCTACTGCTTATCATGTACGTACCGGGCATTACCACCTGGCTGCCCAATTTGATGATGAATTAGCGGGCAACTTATGAAAGCCCGATTGCGGTGGTGGGGCGTCATGGGAAAGACAAAAAAAGAGGGCACGGCCGGGAGAAGATCCTGGACGTGCCCTCTTCATATTTGGCAGGCGTTTTTTTGTCCGATTTCGGCTTACCGGTGCAGGACGGGCAAAACCTTATTGTAAATCAACAGGGCAACAATGGATACTACCGTGGATTTCAAGAGGTTAAAGGGTATGATGGCATAAATGATGATGGTTCTAAGGTCGGTGATCCTGCTGTTGGCCATGGCAAAGAGCTCCACTATTTTCTCCAGGGAGAAGCCGCCGGCCTTCATATAGGCGGGAATAACGATGTAGTAATTGGAGAAGCAGGCCGTTAAGGTCATGCAGAAGATCCCCGTCAGCAGGCCCAAAAGCAGGCCCCTTTTGTCCCTGGACCTTTGGTAGACAATGGAAGCTGAGGCAACAAAGGCAGAACCGACAATAAAATTGGAAAGCTCTCCGACACCGAAGGTAAAGGTAAAGTCGAGGAGCAGGTTCATGATGTTTTTCAACAGTTCAATTATCACACCGGCCAGGGGCCCCATGGCCAGACTCCCCAGCAGTGCCGGCAGATCCCCCAGTTCCAGCTTGAGTATTCCCGGAAAGACGGGCAGGCGGACCTCGATGAGCATCAGGATGGCCCCCAGGGCAGCCAAGACTGCCATCTTTACCAGACTCCTGGTGTTAAATTCCGTTTGCCCCATTTCCACTACCTTGACGTTCATGTAATGTTACCCCCTTAAAGAAATTGATTTGCCGATAAGCAATCAACCTCCGCAGGGACCTATGGGTTTTACACAACAGAAAATGCTCCCGAGATCTTCGGGAGCACGTGAAAACAAACCCATATCTTCTCCCATCCAGACTTTAACTGTCGGTTCCGGAATTGCACCGGATCAGTCCCCCTGGGGACTCGCGGACTTTACCGCCGGTCGGGAATTTCACCCTGCCCCGAAGATAGATTGCTTATTCACTTTTCACATATATTATAAAACAAGTAGATAGAAGACGCAAGGGGTAGGGGCAGCTTTTTAGCGACAGGGTTTTCGGGGCATCCTAGCGAATAGATTTGTTAATATCAGAAGAGGGAGGTAGATGCCTGTGGATGTCATGACCGCAATCCGTACCCGCCGGAGCGTCCGCCGTTTCAGCCCAGAAGAGGTTCCCGACGACCTGCTCAGGTCTGTACTGGAGGCAGCCCACTGGGCCCCATCGGCCCACAACAGGCAGCCCTGGTATTTCATTGTCTCCAGGGAGCAGGAGAAAAGGGAGAAGATCGCACAGGCGTCGACCTGGGCCAAATTCTTACCCGCTGCTCCGGTAATGATCCTAGTCTGCACCCGCCTGGATTATAAGGGGGGACCTACACCGCAAAAAATGATCGAGTGGTTCAGCATACAGAGCACGGCGGCAGCCATCCAGAATCTCCTCCTGGCAGCCCACAGCCAGGGGCTGGCCACCTGCTGGATCGGCGACCTCAACTCCGCCTTGCTGGCAGAACTCTTCACTATCCCCAAGGGGTATGAGCCCGTGGCCATAATCGCCCTGGGATATCCGGCGGCCGCGGTTCCGGGGGCACCCCCCCGGCGGCCCCTGGAGGATGTTATCAGCTGGCAGTGAGCCATATCTCTTACTGAAAAAATTGGCACCTAGATACCCCCGGGGGGTAATTGACAGGCGAAGGATAATACTGTAAAATAAAAGGGAAAGGAGGCGATGGCATGTTTCCCCTTTTCTATGATCCAACGATGATAATTGTGCTCCCGGCCCTGCTCCTGGCCATGTATGCCCAGGCAAAGGTCCAGGGCACCTTTCAACGCTATCTGCGGGTTCCTTCGGCCCGGGGCCTCACCGGTGCCCAGGTGGCCCAGGAACTCCTGCGCCGCAATGGCCTGGAGGCTGTCCGGGTAGAAATGGTTCCTGGGCATTTGACCGATCACTATGATCCCCGCCATCAGGCGGTAAGGCTTTCTCCTGCCGTCTACAATGGCAGTTCCCTGGCTGCCCTGGGCGTCGCTGCCCACGAGACGGGCCATGCCCTGCAGCATGCCACCCAGTATCTGCCCCTGAATATCAGGCACAGCCTGGTACCTGTGGCCAACCTGGGTTCCCAGCTGGGCTTGCCCCTGGCAATCTTAGGCTTCTTCTTTTTCGGCAGTGAATTTATGGTGCAGCTGGGCATCATCCTCTTTGCCGGGGCTGTCCTCTTTCAGGTGGTAACCCTGCCGGTGGAATACAACGCCAGCAGCCGGGCCCTGGCCATGCTGGAAGGCGGCGGTTATCTGAGCCGGCAGGAGATAGGCGGGGCGAAGCAGGTTCTCAGTGCCGCGGCCCTTACCTACGTGGCAGCTACCCTGGTAGCTGTCCTCCACCTGGTGCGGCTTTTTCTCATGGCGGGGTTATTGGGGGGCAGGCGCCGCAATTGAATTCTCGGGGTATTCCTTGCTGGGAATACCCCTTTCCCTTTAGACCCTGCTCATCTCCTGGCCGCAGCAGCTTCCCGGAATTGTAGAGACGTGCCCGCAGTTGTCACAAACATAGCTGCCCTGGATCAACATGGCCTGTCCGTGGCAAAAGTCGGGTAAATTGGAAGTTCGCTTGCACTCCCTGCAGATAAAACCCATTATTTTCACCTCCTGCTAGGGTCTGCCTGTAGTATTGCCAAAAGGAAGAAAAATTAGTCCCTTTGGCCGAGGAATTGACAGCCGGCCATAGCTTGCATATTATATGGGTAAACTATTCCATGAAAGAGGGAGAGCCATGAAGGTAGCTGGCATCCTTTTGATATTGGCGGCTATTATAATCCTCCTCGGCTATGGTTTTTATGAAATAATGCTGACGGCTGATATTCCCTTTTGGATCAGGACCGGCTTGACCCTTTTGGCCGTCGGCCTTTTGCTGGCCCTCATCGCCCTGCTCAGGGAACGGGCCGATGACAGGAAGAGGGAGGCTGAAGAGAATGATCATAGTTAACACACCGGAGGTGCCGGGGCGGCGGGTCACGGCTGCCCTGGGATTGGTCATGGGGAGTACCGTCCGGTCCAAGCATATCGGCAAGGACATCACGGCCGGTCTGCGGACCCTGGTCGGCGGCGAGATCAAGGAGTATACCGAGATGCTGGAGGAGGCCCGCAAGGAAGCCCTACGGCGGATGGCCAAGGAGGCCCAGGCCCTGGGGGCCGATGCTGTTGTCAATGTTAGATTTGCCACCTCCCAGACCATGTCGACGGCTGCGGAACTTTTGGCCTATGGTACGGCCGTACGCTTAGAATAAAGGGAAGACCGCCCTGCTGCAAGGGGCGGTCTTCTTTATAGGGCTATGGGGTATTTTCCCAGTGGATGTCGACCCTGTCACCGGCCTTGATGGGAGTGGTGAAATCGGCCTCCCGGCCGTTGACCTCCATTACCAGCCGTTTCCCCTTCCCCTGGGAACGGGGGTCGTAAACGGTGAAGATATCTGCCAGGAGGGTTTCCTTAGGCCGGGAGAATTGAATGTCGGCCCCGTCGGGCACAGGGGTGGTAGGGGAGGCCGGTTCACCATTGACAGTCACCGTTATCCTCCGGGCCAGCTGAAAGGGTTTATTGTTGAGGGTGAGGGGGAGGCTCTCCTCGGGGTTGTCCAGGATATCCTGTAGGCTGGGCACAGGGTTAGCCTTTTCGTAGGCAATGGCATCCCCCGGCTCCACCGGGGTCTCGGGGCTGGCCGGGCGCCCGTTTACCGCCAGGCGATAGCCGGACCAGCCGATGGTCTTCTTCTCCCCGTTCAGGGTGTAATTGTAAACCCGGGCTGTGAGCTCCTCCTCTGCCAGGCCCTGGTCCAGGAGGACTTTTTTTAAGGGCTGGCGATAGATTATTTCCAGCCTGGCCCGGTCGGGGACGGGGGTGGACAGGTCCCTGACCTCCCTCCCGTTGAGAAAGACCAGGGGCGGGAGGGGGACAGGCTGGTTGTTGACCTGGACCGTCAGATCTTGGCCGGCGAGGAGGTCGCCGACACAGGCGGTGGCATCCCGGCCATCCCGGGGGGGATGAAACTCGAGCCGGTCCCCATCCTCGAGGGGCGTATCCAGGCTTGCCTCCCTGCCGTTGACGAGAATCCGGGCCGGTTCCCCCAATTCCCCTTTGATAGATCTGATCTGTCCGTTCACTTCCACCGTCAGGGCCAGGCCGGGGCGGGGGTAGAGCCGCTCCCACTGGCAGTCGGAGGCCAGGAGGGCGTCGGCCACGGTGGCCCCTTCCAGATTCCACAGGTGGATGGGGCTGCCATTGACAAAGACCCGGTGATAGCTGAAGGGGTGGCCGCTGAAGGCCCAGACGCCGATGCCGATGGGGGTAACGGCCTCCGGCCCCTTCAGTTTCCGTGCCTGTCCCTTAATACCCTCCAGGGCTTCCCGGGTTCTTATTCCCACCCGTCCTGTGCTTAGACCCAGGGCTGCGGCCAGTTTTTGGGGAAGAAGGGGTGTGAGGCTGCCCCCGCCCACCAGGATGACCCCATCGGGGGGCCCCTGGTTCAACCCCAAAATTGCTTCTGCTATTGCCTGGGCCAGTTGGGTTACCGTGGGCTCCAGGCCTGCCCTTACTTCTGCCGTCGGCAGGGACATGGTGTTGCCCAGGATGTCGGTAAACTTAACTTCCTCCCCGTCCAGGCGGCGTTTCAACTCCTCTCCCCCGGGAAAGTCCAGCAAATAGCTGCTGCAGAGGGCTTCCGTTATTTCGTCCCCCGCCCGGGGGATCATGGCATAGGCAAAGATGGTCCCCCTGCGGCTGAGGGCAATGTCCGAGGTCCCGGCCCCGATATCCACCAGGGCCAGGTTCAGATTCCGCATCCCCGGGGGCAGGGCGACGTTGAGGGCGGCGATGGGTTCCAGGGTTAAGGTGAGGACATTCAGGCCGGCCCTTTCCAGAACGGCCAGGAGGCTGTCCACCACAACCTGGGGCAGAAAGGTGGCGATAACCTCCACCCCGATTTCCTGTCCCCGCTGCCCCACCAGGTTTACTATAGGGGAACCTTCCAGGTAATAGTGGAAGACGCTGTAGCCGACGCACAGATACCGGCCATTGTCCTGGCTGGCGGCGGCCAGTTCCGACTGGGCCTGGCGCACCGCCTCCAGTTCCAGGACCTTGACTTGGTCCCTGGTGACCGCCTGCCCCGGGGCAGGTTGGTGGCAGGCCGTCCCGTGCCTTGTTATTAAGGATCGGCCGGCGGCGGCTACCGCCACCTGTTCCAGTTTCTGGCCAAGGCGTTTTTCTAATTTCTCCTTTATCTTTATGACAACCCTGGCAACGGCTTCGATATCGTGGATCTGGCCCTCGAACATAGAACGATTTTCATGCTCTTCGATCTCGGCTGCCTTAATCTTGTACCCATTACCATCGGTGGCCAGCACCAGGCCGACGATGGTCCGGGTTCCGATATCCAGGGCAAAGACCAGGGGTTCTGCGGCCATAGGAATTTCCCCCTTACTAAATGAGGTCATTCCTATAATTTGTCATCCTTCGCCAATTTTCCTGCTGCAGGCTATTCCTTTCTGCGTCCCTTGGGGCAGATGTAGACACAGAGGCCGCAGACAGTGGAGGAGCTGGGAAACTGGTACCCCAGCTCTCTTTGGTAGGAATCGGTATATTCCTTGCACGCCCTGGCGTCGAAGCGCATTTCGCGATCTTCCTCCGGCTTGAAGGGTCTCCCGGTGAAGGCGGCAGCGGGGCAGATATCTACACAGGCGCGGCATTTCCCGCATTCGGATTCTGCCAGGGCGGAGTTGGCCGGCAGGGGGGCGTTGGTCAAAATGGTGGCAAAGCGCACCCGGGGGCCGAATCTGCGGGTCACCAGGAGGCAGCTTTTCCCAATCCAGCCCAGGCCGGCCAAATGGGCGACCAGTTTATGGGAAATCAGGCCGTGGAGCTTATCGGGCAAGAGGCTCTGGGAGGCAGGCACGGGAAAAGTTTTATACCCCTCACTTTCCAATTTTTTGGCCACCAGGAGGGCAACCCGGTCCAGGGTTTGGTTGACCGTTGTATAGAGATTGAAATAACTGGCCAGGACAGCCGGATCCCTGCTGCCCAGCCTGTCGATGAGGCCGTGGGTGAGGCCCAGCCCCAGGGAAATGGCCCGGGGGAAGCTGGCGACCACTTCCTGCCCCTGCTTATCGAGATAGGGGCGGGCAGCTTCCAGGTCGGCAACCCCCACCAGATCGATGCCCTTGTCCAGGGCATTGTTCTGGATCTCTCCCCACAAGCGGTCAGCCTTCATTCTACCAATCCTCCCCTAAATATTTTCTCAATAAAGATTATTCTTCGAAAGGTTGCCAATACCTTTT
>LFSN01000083.1:11348-12263 GCA_001513125.1 Clostridia bacterium DTU030 | reverse complement strand
TCCCGGAAGCCCAGCTCCCCCCGGACGTGGGACATTTCGATCTCGATGCGGGGCTCCTCCCGCTTTATTTTGACCTCTGGGGGCCGGGTCTGCCGGGGCAGGTGGGGAATGTGGGTTTCCAGGGCCAGGCGGGGTGGGTTCTGGTTGATGCCGATTTGAGCCCAGGTGATGTTGATGTCAAGGTGGACCGACATAAATGTACCTCCGTCTGTTGGAAGTTGAGGGGGACAGTCCCCGGTATTCGAGGTTAGAGGTTCGATGTTCGAGGTTCGANNAGGGGGACAGTCCCCGCCCTCGTCAATTATTAATGATACAGGGGGAAAGTCCACTGCGGGCGACCACAGGTCGCCCCTACTTTTTGGAAGTTAGAAGATTATAATTGTCAATTGTCAACTGTCAATTGTCAATTGATAAAAATTGTCCATTGTCAATTGTAAATTGACCTATTAGCGGAGAAAGTCTAAAAGGCTGGGTTGGATGATCCGGGCCCCGGCCCCCAGGGAAGCGAGATAAACATTTTCCTGGGCCTTGAGCTCTATGATGGTCTCAGCAATATCGGCATTTTCCGTCTCCGAAAGGAGGCGGGTATAGCTGAAGTGGGTGTCTTCCAGGCGGTTGTTCACCAGCTCCAGCCGGTTGACCCGGGCCCCCACCTCGGCCCGGATGCTGAGGATGTGGTCCAGGCCGGCTTCCAGGTCGCCTATAAGATCGCCAGGATTAAGATCTTCGCTGCCCTCCAGGGCTTCCCTTAGATCCTGCAGGGTTTTGAGGATGCCGGTGCTGCTGTCGCCAAAGACCCTGTCTCCCGTCACGCTGTAAGAAATAATAATGTTTTCCCCGATCTCCACTGTCCGCTCTGTATTTGTACCCGCATAGGTAAAGTCCTCAGAAGAGGGGTAGGGTTCTTCCAGGGTA
>LFSN01000083.1:10499-11294 GCA_001513125.1 Clostridia bacterium DTU030 | reverse complement strand
ACGGTGTCGCTGGCCCCGTAGATGGCCAAATCCTTGGCCCGGTGGAGAATGTTGGTGGCGCTGTCCAGGGCGCTGTCTATGGCCTCCAGCCAGGTTTTAGCCGTGTCAACGTTCTTCTGGTACCGCTCCAGGGCGGCCAGATTTGCCCGCAACCCCATGCTGTAGGCCAGCCCCGCCGGATCGTCGGAGGGGCGGGAGATGCGCTTCCCGGTGGAAAGGCGGTTCTGGGTGCGTTCCAGCCGGGAAAGGTTGTTATTGAGGTTGCGGAGGAAGTTGTTGATAAGCATTGAGCTTGTGACACGCACGGTAATCCCTTCCTTTTCGGGCGACCACAGGTCGCCCCTACATTTATCTCTACTGTTAAAGACAACCGACAACCGTTCGTAAGGGGGACAGTCCCCAGTATTCGAGGTTAGAGGTTAGAGGTTCGAGGTTCGAGGATATTCGAAGTTCGAGGTTCGATGTTCGAAGTTCGAGGCCACTCCCCAATAAATTGGTGACATAAAGCCCTTCAACTATTACTTGTGAAAAAATATAAACTGTCTACGTCAGCTCAATTGATGCAATTGTCAATTGTCCATTGTCCATTGTCAATTGTTACCTGCCAACGATGCCCATCCTGTTCACGATCACGTCGAGCATTTCGTCGATGGCGGTGATCATGCGGGCGGCGGCGTTGTAGGCGTGCTGGTAGCGGATCATGTTGGCCACCTCTTCGTCCAGGTTAACTCCGGCCACCATTGCCCGCCGCGTGTCGATCTGGCCCGTCACCAGCTCCTGGTTGCCGGCCATCCG
>LFSN01000083.1:9662-10452 GCA_001513125.1 Clostridia bacterium DTU030 | reverse complement strand
CGGAAATGGCCGTATGGCGAAGCTGGGCCAGGGCCAGGGCGTTCCTCCCATCCCCGGGAACTTCATCGGCATCGGCAGCTGCTGCCAATAGGTCGGGGTTTTCAAGCAATTTACTATTAATAGTGATGTTGCCGGGTCCAATGGGCTTGTCGGTGTTAGTCCTGGTGAAAAAGTTCAAATCACTGGTCTTGTCATCATCTATGCCATAGCCGCCCCTGTGCAGCTCATTTACTTTTGAGGCCATTTCCCGCACCAGTGTATTCAGTTTGTCCTGAAAGTCGTCCAGAAGCTCCCGGGCCTCGGCAATGCCCTTAAGGCTGCCGGCATTGACATCGAAGGGCATATCGTCACTCCAGACGGGGACCAGATCGGCTATTTCCCGATCGCCCTGTGTTTTCAGGCTCAGGGCCCGGGTGCCTTCCACCAGGCCTCGGTTGCCGATAACCACATCTATGGCCCCGCTCTCTTTTTCGGTAACGTGGACCCCGGTGAGCTTGGCCAGCTGGTCCACCAGCAGGTCCCTCTTGTCCCGCAGGTCGTTGGCCCTCTTGCTGCTGGCTTCCACCCGGATAATCTGATCGTTGAGGTCGGCGATCTGCCTGGCCAGGGAATTGATCTCATTGATGTAAATCTCCAGGGTCTCGTTGAGATCCTGCCGGAGCTGGTACAGCTGCCAGTTCAGGTGGTTGAGGGTATCGACCAGGGCGATGCCCTGCTGGAGGACAACGGCCCGGGCAGTGCTGCTCTCGGGGTTTTCCGAAAGCTCGTGCCAGCTGTCCCAGAAGCTTTC
>LFSN01000083.1:9124-9585 GCA_001513125.1 Clostridia bacterium DTU030 | reverse complement strand
GTGGCAAAGACCGCCTGCTGCCGGGAAAAGCCGGGGGTATTGGCGTTGGCAATGTTGTGGTTGGTTGTGTTCAGGGCCTGCTGCTGGGCCATCAGGGCCCGGCGGGCGGTTTCGAAGCCGGTGAAGATGCTCATGGTAACGTTCACCTCTGTATTCCAGTATCCTCAGTTTCTACCTGATCTGTTTATGGGGACAGGGTTAGTGGGACAGTCCCCTACGGGCGACCACAGGTCGCCCCTACTTTTTGGATGTTAGAAAGCAGATATAGAGTGACAGCATTGAAAAGGAATAATTGTCAATTGTCCACTGTCAATTGTCTATTGCTATTTAGGCTTTTTTGTCTAAGATGTGCCCATCAATCCCGCTGAGTAGCCCCCGGGAGAATTCGATGAAGTCCAGGGCCTGCTGGATGAGCTGCTGGTTGAGCTGGTTTTCTTCCTGGAGCTGGGCGAGGATTTCCC
>LFSN01000083.1:0-9007 GCA_001513125.1 Clostridia bacterium DTU030 | reverse complement strand
CTTCCCGGCCACCAGGATATCCTTCTTGCGCCGGGCCAGCTGCAAAAGGTCCCGGTAGCACTGGACCTGGTGGGCAAAATTCTCTATGAACCCCTTACTATCCATGGCTCCACCGCCTTAGATCAATTCATCGACCAGAAGCCGGGATAAAAGCTTTTCGGCAATTTCTTCCCCGGAGACCTTGTAGGTGCCGGCCTCGATCTGCCCTTTCACCTCTTCTACCTTTTCCCTTCGCACATCGGGAGCCTGGCGGGCCAGTTCCTTCACCCGCTGGATCTCCCGGGCCTCTGCCGACAGGGAAAGCCGGTCTTCGATTACCGGCTGCCCGGACTTTTTGGGACCTTCGGGACCTTTGGCTCCCGTCTTATTCGTCTTTTCCGTGGCCCTCCCCTTGGCAAGGGGGCTGCCGTAGGCCTTGAGGACCTCCTGCAGCTGGCTGTGGGAGATAATCATGCCCTCATCACCTCTAATCCATCTCTGCCCTATATTTCGGTAAGGGGGCGAAAAATGTTGAACAGCCAATTTGGGGCCGAGGGACCATTGGCGGGGATTACCGGCCTATTCCTCGCCAAACTTACTCCTTCTGTCATAATTCCTCCCCTTTTTGGCCCATATATCCTTGATATACATCCGGCTGTTTTTACTGCTGCTGCCCGGGCGCCTGTTTTCATAGTCCAGCTCCCTTTCCGCCCCTCCCGCCTGGGACTGTTTAAATTTTTGCAGGCAGTCCATGCAGATGCGGCCCCGGGAAATGGGCGTGCCGCAGATCCGGCAGTTTAAGACACTGCGGGCACTGTCCTTGTCCACCTCCAGGCGGCCTTCCCGCAGGAAACCCAGGATCTTTTCCTTTTCCACCCCCGTCTCCCGGTGCAGCTCCTGGATATCGGCCCGGGGATACTGGCGCAGGTATTCCCGCACCCGGTCGAAATCCCGCTCGTCCTCTTCCCGGCAGTGGGGGCAGATATCCCGGCCTACATATACAAACATTTCTCCACAACGGCGACAGTTCCGGACTTCCACTTGTAAACAACCTCCTTAAAGGTGCAGCTAGTCTACCACAGCCACCGTCACCACATAGACCGCCTCGGCCCCACCCTCCAGAAGGGCGGCGGCACAGCCGGCGGCCGTACTTCCGGTGGTAAAGATGTCATCGACCAGAAGAAGGCTTTTGCCCTGCAGGCGGCGGCCTCGGGCGGCAAAGGCTCCCTTGAGGAGTTTCTCCCGCTCCCGGCGGGAGAGGCCGCTGGTCGGGGGCGTGGGGTATTTCCGCACCAGGGAATGGTAATCTACCGGCCTTTGCAAATGGCGGGCCACCCCCCGGGCCAAAAGGGCCGCCTGGTTAAAGCCCCGCTCCCATTCCTTGCTCCGGTGCAGGGGAACGGGGATTACTAAATCCACTTCCGGCAGGGGGTGCTTCTCCAGGCAGTCCTGGAGGAGCTGCTGCAGGTAGGGTAAAAGGCTGGTGTTTTTCTGGTATTTGAAGCTGTGGATGGCCGCCCGCAGGACCCCTTCGTAAATGCCGGCAGCCCGGGCCTGGCGAAAGGGAAAGCTTTTGCCCCGGCAGCCGGGGCATTGGCCCGCCACTGCCAGGGGCCTGGCGCATCTTGGGCAGAAAGGCTCTTCTACCCGCCGGACCCGGCTGCGGCAGCTCTGGCAGGGGATTTGGCCCCCGGGGGACAGTTTTTCCCCACAGGTGGGGCAGGTGGATGGCGGGGGAAAGAGCAGTCCCAGGAGTCCTTCCCACAGATCCGAGGCCCAAGCCATGGCCGACCCTTTCCTCCTCACTGGTCCTTGGTGTTTTCTGGCACTATTTACCTCCAAAATTCGCCATTGTCCTGCCTTATTCCTGCATTTTTTCTATACTGGTTATTATAGTTATTTGGGGGACATGGTAGATCCCCTGTCAATTATCAATTGATAAAAAATAAACCTACCCGCTGTTGTCGGGTAGGTCTTTTTCGCTGATTACATTCTGGCCGGGGCTGGCATGCCCAGGGTGTTTAGGGCGTTGCCCAGGGTCTGGCGGAAGGCCAGGAGGAGGGCAATGCGGAAGCGCATGAGGGGTGGTTCGGCAGTGAGCACAGGCACGGCCTCGTAGAAGTTCATAAAGGTAGCAGCCAGATTATAGGTGTAGTCGGCCAGGAGGGAGGGCTGCAGCAGCTGGGCGGCCCTGCCCAGGGTGGCCGGGTATTCGGTCATCCGGCGGACCAGCTCCCGCTCCTCGGGGGTGAGGTCGGCCGGGATGGAGACATCCCGCAGGTCAATTTCCTCCAGGAGTTCCGGCTCCACCTTGCTCAGGATATTGACGGCCCGGGCATAGGCATACTGGAGATAGGGGCCGGTGTTCCCCTGCATGCTGAGGGCTTCGTTGAAGTCGAAGACGATGACGGAATTGATATTGTACTTGATCATATAATAGCGGATAGCGCCGATGGCGATATCCTGGGCCAGTTTCCGGTGTTCTTCGGGGGACATTTCCGGGTGCCGCTTGGCCACTTCCTCGGTGGCCTTGTTGATTACCCGCTCCACCAGGTCCTCGGCCTTAACCCCGATGCCCTGGCGGCCCGACATGGCGTAGACATCCTTTTCCTCATCCCCCACTTCCACCCCCAGCTCCTTGGCGGTGTTGGCGGAAAGGGCTACAACCTCATAGCCAAAGTGGATGGAATGCTCGGCTTCCCTCTCAAAGCCCAGCTTGTACAGGGAAAAGCGCAGGACGTCCTGGAGGTAACTCTGCCGCGAATCGATGACGTTGATAACCTCATCGGCCCTGCCGAAGCGGTCCATCTTATTGCCGTCGGGGGCGGTGGTCCACAGCACGGTGCCGTTGGGCTGGAGGCCGTGGCGATCGTAGAAAAAGTCCTTGCCCAAGACGCCGAACTTCCACATCTGGTAGGCAATGTCCTTGGCGGTGTATGTAGCCGTGCCGTTGGAGCGGACCAGGACCTTGTCGGGGTTTTCCAGGTCCTTAAACTCTTCCAGATCCCCCAGCTTCACCACCCAGCAGCCGGCATTGGGTCCCTCCTCTTCATAGACCAGGGAGCCCTCTTCCTTCAGCTGTTCAAAGGCATGCTCCCAGAAGCCCAGCTTCAGGATGTCGCTCTCCCAGGTGAGGAGGTTATAATAGACGCCGAGACGCCACATAATGTCCAGGTGGTGATCCACAATCTTGTTGGCCACCTTCTTGGCCAGTTCGGCTACCTCATTATCCCCCTCTTCGATGAGGTGGAGGACCTCCTGCTGTTTTGCCTTCAGGGCTGGATCCTCGTCATAGAGCTGGTTGACCTCGGTGTAGAGATCCCAGCAGAAGCTGTCGAAGGGAACTCCCTTGGGGCATTCCCTCTCCAGGTGGTAGAGGCCGACGACGATATCGGCCACGGCAGCCCCGGTGTCGTCGATGTAATTCTGCACTTCTACATCATAGCCCAGCTTTCGCTTCAGCCGGGCCAGGGTGTCCCCCAGGCAGGCATTGCGCAAATGTCCGATGTGGGCGGCCTTGTTGGGGTTGATGTTGGTATGTTCAATTACTACCTTCTTCCCCTTGCCCACCTTAACTTCCCCGAATTTTTCCTTTTCCACAGCCACAGCATCGAAGAGCCCCCTGGTCAGGGCGACAAAATCCAGGCAGAAGTTGATATAGCCCGGTGCTGTAACGGTAATTGTTTTCACATAGGCAGGCGGATCCTCGAGCAAAACACCCTGGAGTTTTTCGGCAATGTTAAGGGGGTTCTGCCGCAGGGTCCGTGCCAGCTTCAGCGGTAGAGGTGTGGAGAGATCCCCAAAGTCGGGGCTGGGCGGAACTTCCACCGGAATATCCTCCTGGTCCAGGACCAGGTCGAATTCCCGCTTCAGGGCCTCCTGGACTTTTTCCTGAATTTCCCTCTCCAGCTGGTAGAAATGGTAGGTATGACCCTCCATCTTTTCTCCTCCTTAAAACTGATCCCATTAGTTCCCGGTTTATTATACCACAAGATATTACCACTATGCCAGTTTACTAACTTATCTATCAATTCTCCCCCCGTTGCCAATCTCCTGTCTCAAGAAGAGAAAAAGAAAGGGAGAAAAACGAAAAGGTACCCCGCAGGTACCCTTTCCTCTTCTCCCCTGCCCATTATCCCTTTCCGGTAACAGCCGCTAGTCGAGCAGCAATTCTCCCTTCAAGAGCCGGGCCCGGACCTTGATGGCCTCCCGCTCAAATTTGTGCCGGAGGCTGCCCACCTGGANNACATTGGGGTAAACCCGGCCCAGCTCCATTTTCGCCTCGGCAGAGCAGGAAATAACCGTGGGTGTTCCCCCCGGCGACCCCACCTCATTTATATACACATCCCCGAAGGATTGGATGGAACCGCCCCTGACCACGCCCGGATGGCCCGTCACCAGGACCCCTTCACCGGCCATGATGTGGGAGTGGTAACTGCCCTGGCCCCTGATAGCCACCAGGCCGGTGGCCTCAATGCGGGCATTCTGGGCGTAGTAAATTTCTATATCGGCCCGCTGCCCCTCTGCCCTTTCCGTGCGCTCCAGCAGCCTGGCCACCTCCCAGATATAACGCTTCATTTGTTCCTTGGTCAGGCGCTGGACATTGATGCCGTGGAAGGCCTCTTTGAGGGATAGGGCCAGGCGGCGATCCTCCTCGTCCACATCCTTATCTGTCTCCATGCATTGGGCTAAGCCGGCGGTCAAAGAGGGTAAGTCGGCAAACTTCTGCTCCACCAAAAGCTGCAGGACTGGGCCTGTTCCGTAGGCCTCTACCTGGGCTTTAAACTGGGGCAGCTGCTCCAGCTGGGCCATGGCGGCATCCAGACCCCGGAGCCCGGCCAGCAGGTCCCTAAGGATGGGCTGTATCTGCCGGTAGAGGGCCGCCATTCCCCCTGCCCGGACATAGCCCCCGATGAGATTGGCTTTAATAATGATGCTACCCCCTGCCTCCAGGGTGGCGTGGGTGACATTGCGGTAGACGGTGATGTTCCCTCCGGACTTCACCTTCATATTTTCCGTCACCCGCCCGTAGACCTCCACATCGCCGTGGAAGTTGATATTCCCCGTGGAGAGGTCCACATCCCCCCGCTGGACCAGGGTCGATAATATTTCCAGTTTCCCCCCGCCGGTAACCATGGGCCTCCCGCCCACGGTGGCAAAGGCCTTCTGGCCGGTAGGGTCAACCTCCACTCCCTTGCCGGCTTTGATCTCCACGTCCTTGGGAATGCGGGGCTTGAGGGTTTCCCCCGTCACCCCCATCCCCGGCGTGCCCATCTGGGGCGGGTGTTTTATGGCAATCAGGGTGCCGGGGGGCACGGTGGGGATCTCCACCCGCTCCCGGTAGTCCACCCTTTCCTCCCCAGCCGGGCGGATGATCCGCTCTTCCTGGCTGAAGAGGTATTCGATCCAGGCATCCTTGCTTTCTCCCGGCGGCCTGCCCCGGGCTACCACCACCGGCTCCCCGCTGGCCTCGGCGGCCGCCCGGCGAAGGGCCTCCTCATCTATCCCCACACAGACCTTGTGGGCGGCCAGTTCGGCCCGGATATCGTCGGCGGTGATGGGGGGCAGGCCCTTCTCCTCCACTCCTTCCACCACCGCCCGGTTGGTGTGGGAAATGTTGGGCAGGCTGTACCTGACCCCGGGATCGTACTGGACCTGCACCGCCGCCTGGAGCCTGTCGGGGCTGATTTTTACTCTAATCTGCCTTTTCCCCGGCCGGCTCCGGGCCTCGATCTTGACCTGGGCGGCTGCCGTCACCACCGTCGGCTCCTCGATCTTCTCCCCCTCTACCCAGATGTCCACCCCCTGGCCGGGGGCAATGGTGGGAAAATTGCCCATCCCCTGGGGTGGGACCACAATCACCTGTCCCTGGATCAGGGCAATGGTCCCGTCACGATCTTCCACAGGCTTTTCCGTCATCTCCACTTCCCCCCTTTCACCAGCACCATTGGTCTCCCTCCAATTTCTATCTCCCGAAAAATATGGCTTTGTACTTGAGGCTATTATTAGATTAGGGGAACCCACCCTTCCCAGTAGACCCCGAGAAAGGCAAGTTCCCCAATCTTGCATAATCCGCGGCAACCTGGCAATCATAGGGGGGCAGGAAAGTCGAAGGCCCACTGCCTTCCCCCTTAGACCCATGGTTTTGCGTCACCACCTTTCGGTGGTTTTGCCTTTATCGGGAGCGGTTTTCTTATTGTTCTTTCAAGTTTAGTCTTCGCCACTCTCCGGTGCCAGCTTCTCCTCCTGGGGCTGCTGGATTCCTGCCAAGTATTCTTCCAGGATTAAACCACGGGCTGCTATTTCCTGGGCTGCTTCGACACCCACATAGCGGATGTGCCAGGGCTCGTAGCTGTAGCCGGTCAGGTGTTCTTTCCCCTTGGGATACCTGATAATAAAGCCGAACCTGGGCGCATTTTCCGCCAGCCAGAGGCCTTCTTTGGTGTTGCCAAAGTCCTCGATTAAGGCATAGCCCACACTGGCGCTGGATACGTCCATGGCCAGGCCTGTCTGGTGTTCACTCTGGCCCGGCCGGGCGCTGGTGCGGTTGGCCACCTCTTCTCCCCGCTCCCTGGCCCGGTAATTGAAGATGGCCTCCTGGCGCTGGTAGGAGCGGTATCCCGACACCCCGGCCAGCTCGATGCCCTCGGCGGCTGCCTGCCGGAAGAGCTCTTCCAGGGCCCGGGCCGCCTCCGCCCGCATTTTTTTCTTAGGCAGGTCTTCGCTGAAGGAAAAGGGTATATCGGGCTGCACTAAATCCGGCGGTATGTAATCGGCCGGCAGGTTATATTCCTTGTTTACCAGAACGAGGATATCCTGGGGATTCTCCACCATCTTCTTTTCTTCATTCCCCTTCCCGACTTCGGGGCTGCTGCCGGGGTTTTCCTCTGCTGCCTCCACAGCTTCCTCCACAGGGGGTTCCTCTTTCACAGCTTCCTCTCCTTCGCCAGCCTCAAGCTCGCCCTCCAGCGCCGGGTTTTCTGCCTGGACTGCTTCGGCTTCTACTTCCATTTCCTGCTGCCAGTTGTTGAAGAGGGCCTGGGCGTCGGTAAAGTTTACGAAGACTGCTAGGAGTAAAAGGGACAGAATGGCTAAATAGACCTTCATACGACAAAATACCCCCTCTATTTTCCCTACTAGAGGAGGTTTCGACTTTCCTTAATATTTTCCTCTTTTTTACGACGGAATTTATCATTAAACAATCTTTTAACAATTGACAATGTCACGAGCATTTGAAACCTGGACCAGGGACTATGATACGATATGACAGAGGACTGTCCACCCTTATCTGGAGGGGGACAGTCCCCACCCTGCGGGCGGCCACAGGCCGCCCCTACCGATTGCAGCAGCCGCCAGGCCACTTAGCCTAGCGAAGGGGGGGACACCCCCCCCTCAATGACTTCCGACAACCGACTACCTACTAATGTTTTTCACCGCCTCCAGGGTGTGGGAAAGCTGGTAGATGCTCTCGGTCAGCCGGTCCAGTTTGCCCTCGATGCGGACCAAAAGATAGATGGAAAGGACCATGGGAAAGCCGAAGTTGCCCACCTGGGTCAAGAGGGATTCCATGGCTACCACCTGGCCTTTCCGTTGCGAATATCCACATGGACAAATCCCGGGTAGAGGCCGATGCCGTTAAAACCCAGGCTTTCCGCCAGCTGGGCAAGCCGGCTTATGGAAACACCAGGTACTTTTATATCGGCCGCCATGCCCCGCATGTGGTAGCTCTGGAGGGCCCCGCCCACAGCCTTGTTGCGGCTGGGGCAGCGGTAGCCGCTGGTGATAATAACAGGCCTGCCAACCTTCTCCCGGAGGACCTGGAGCATTTCTACCAGCTTCGGGTGGATTTTTACCTGGCCGCAGCAGGAGCACTGGAATTCCCGGAGGTTGAAGTTTTCGGTGAGGGGGAAATCGTTTAAGCTTCTGGCAGCCATGCAAGCACCTCCCCTTTATCAGTTGATAATTGACAATGGACAATTGACAATTATTCTTTGTTAGTAACAGAATGAAGGACTGTCCCCCTTGATGATGACTGTAATAAAAAGGGGGGACAGTCCCCCCATTTTATTTCTTTCTAACCTCGAACCTCCAACCGCTAACTTCCAGAAGGGACCGCCCGCCCGCGTAATTCATTTTTTATGCAGTGAAAATTACCTCTTCCGTCCGCCCCACTACCTTGGCTTCCACTGCTTCCACAAGGTTTCCGCCGCTGCCGGTGAAGATGTTTTTCTCAATGATGAGCTGCATAGCGGCTTCGACTTCTACGGCGGTCAGGTCCTCCCTGGGCTCGGGGACGGTCAGGGATTGCCTGCGGCCGGCCTCATTGCGGAAGGTAAGGTACAGGGTTTTCTCCATGGCTGTGGTTCACCTCCTTTCCCCAAAGGCCTCCCCTGCCCTGGCGGTTACTGGATTAAATGGCGATGAGGGCAGCGGAGTCGTGGCGCATGACACCCTGGAGCACGTGCTGCTGCAGCTGGCCCAGGGCTTCGGCCACCTGGAAGAGATCCTCATCGGAGGCCTCTGCCTTGACGTTGGAGTAGGACTTGAGCTTGAAGATGGGTTTCCCTTCCTCATCGACCCCGGTCTGGAACCGCAGCTGCAGCCGGGACAGGGCTTCATTCCGTTCGACGGCCATTTTTTCACCCCCCTTCATTGGTGTCTACTTATAGACTTCAGGAAGGGGGATGTTTTTTAGTTGTCGAAAGAAAAATTCCCGTGGGGGATGAACTTTCAATTGACAATTGACAGTTGACAATTAACAATTTTTATTGATACCCGGCGATAGAAACGCCTTTTAAAGGGGGGCAGTCCCCACCCTTCGGGCGACCACAGGTCGCCCCTACCGGTTGCAGTAGCCGCCAAGACACTTAGCTTAGCGAAGGGGGGACAGGGCTAGAGGACCGTAGATATATAGGTGCAAAGATAAGGGACAGCCCCCCTTTACCCTTGGGGGCTGTCCCCTTTAGGTGTGCCCGGCATGGGCGCTGTCTCTAGGGTGAAAGTCCCGAGCGGTGAAGGTAGCAGTAGC
>LFSN01000003.1 GCA_001513125.1 Clostridia bacterium DTU030 | reverse complement strand
ATATCTGCTTGGTGGTGGAGATATATTCCGATTCTGGAGATAAACTCGGCCTGTCCCATGCTACCCGCGGAAATGACGAAGCAGGGAGGTTGTTCTAAATGAGCAAAGTTGACCTTAAAGTCCAATTGGGTCCATTGAAGCTTAAAAATCCCATCTTAACCATGTCCGGTACCTTTGGTTTTGGGCGTGAATTGGAAAAGTTTTATGATTTAAGTATCTTAGGTGGGATCGTTGTTAAACCTGTTACCCCTAAGCCTCGAGCAGGTAATCCGCCGCCGCGTATTGCAGAGACTGCGGGTGGAATTTTAAATGCCATTGGCATACAAAATCCGGGTGTCGATGCGGCGCTAGCAGAGGAATTCCCCCTCTTGCAAAACTTGCGCAGTCAAGGAACCCTGGTGGTAGGCAGTGTTTCCGGACATAGTTTTGATGATTACACCATAGTAACCAAGAAGCTGTCTGATTCGGGCCTGGTCGATGCGATAGAGCTAAATATCTCCTGTCCCAACCTTAAAGGAGGGGGCCTGGCCTTTGGTACAGACCCAGATACGGTAAAAAAGGTAGTTTCCTGTGTCCGTGCAGTTTGTGATGTTCCGCTTATAGTTAAACTAAGCCCCAATGTGACCGATATTGCCAAAATTGCTGTCAGTGCTGCCGCTGGTGGGGCCGACATACTATCATTGATAAACACCCTGACAGGTATGGCCATTGACGCCAGGACGCGGCGCCCAATTTTGAAAAATATCACCGGTGGTCTGTCGGGACCGGCGGTGAAACCAGTTGCTTTGCGGATGGTGTACGAGGTTTCGCAAAGGGTAGACCTTCCCATTATTGGTATTGGAGGAATTATTTCCGGTACAGATGCCGCCGAGTTTCTCCTGGCCGGTGCATCGGCCGTAGGCGTTGGCACGGCCAATTTATTAGATCCCCTGGCAGCGCCGAGGATATTGGCGGAATTGGAAGCATTCCTGGTTCAGCAGAAGATAGAATCTGTAGAGGAGATAATAGGCGGCTTGATCATTGACTGAGGGAAGTATGGGCAGTAAATGGTCCCCTG
>LFSN01000046.1 GCA_001513125.1 Clostridia bacterium DTU030 | reverse complement strand
ATGCCCCTGGCGATGGCTTCCGCCGCCTGCTGCTGGAAGTGATCCTGCCGCAGGAGGGCTTCCTCTGGCTGGTAGGAGAGGAAGGCCGTTTCCACCAGGACGGCGGGTACGGTATTGTAGCGAAGGACATAGTACCTGCTGTCCCTTACCCCCACCCGGCGCAGGCCCAGGGTTTCTTCCAGGCTGTCCATGATGAGGCTTCCCAGCCGGTAGCTCTCCCCACTCCGGGGGTTGAGGCTGGAGTAATAGACGGTGGACCCGCTGATAGTAGGATTGTTGTTGTAGTCGGCATGGATGCTGACAAAGATGTGGGGCTGGCGGGTGTTGCTCATGTTCACCCGGCCCTCCAGGCTGAGGGTGGTATCATACTGCCTGGTGAGGATAACCGTTGCTCCCTGGGCTTCCAGGAGGGCAGCGGTTTTCAAGGTTATGGGCAGGACCACGTCCTTCTCCCTGGTGCCGTAGGTGGAACCGATGGCACCGGGATCCGTGCCGCCGTGGCCGGCATCGAGCATGATGACCTTCCCCTTCAGGATCCCACTGGGTTCCCAGCCCACCGATTTACCTATATTGGGGTCATCGGGGTTGATGCCCAGAAGAACTTGGAGGCTGCCGTCACCAGCGGCCCGGAGCCGGGCTTCCACCTGCTGCAGCTGGTGCTCCAGGTAGATGGTGTTCCCCGTAATCCCCAGGGTGGTGAAGGGTCCCGGGGCAACGGAACGGCTGGTGGCAGGAATATCCATGCCCGTAACTTCCAGGATTACCCGGCCCCGCTCGGTGCGCAGCTTCCCACCCAGGGGCTCGGTTCCCTTGATGGTCAGGGTGTAGAGGCTTTCATTGACCCGGCTCAGGGCTATTTCATTAACCCCGGGGGCGGGGGCCTCCTGGGTCTCCTGGCTCAAGTTGGTGTACCAGGCAGCCAGGTACGCGGGCCGCCCCTGGTAGGAGATTCTGAGCCACTGTCCTTCCCTGCCCGTGACTATTTCCTCCACCCGGACCTTGCTCCCGGCGGGCAGGCCGCCCAGGCGGGCAGAATCGGTACCCGGCGCCGCCCGCACGTTCAGGTTATCCTTCAGGGTGGCTACGGTCACCTTTCCTCCCGGAACAACCAGGCGCAGGCCCCGGGTGGCCCCGCTGTCAATGGGCCGGTACTGGGGGTCGCCGGCGGGAGGGGCAGGGGGTGTTGTGGAACCGCTGCCCGTCTCTTCCCCCGGGCCCTCCCCTGGGGAACCTGGCCCGGGTGTTTCCTCTTCCGGCTCCGGTTCCTTTACCGGCGGGGTCTGGGGGATGGTGGTCAGATCGGTGTATTCCCCGGCTATGTAGGCGGTCTGTCCCTGGTAGGTGATCCGCAGCCAGGTTTCCCCCTGATGCTCCACTATCTCTTCCACTGTGACCCTGGTCCCCTGGGGCAGGAGGCCTATCCGGGGGGAATGTATGCCAGGGCTTGTCCGCACATTGAGGTTGGCGGTGGTTGTTGCCACCAGCTGATCGGACCCCTGGGCCGGGGGCTTGGCCTCGGCAGGTGGGGCCGTCGATTTCAGTTCCGTATAGGCGGCGGCCACATACCCCCGCTGGCCCTGATAGCTGACCTGCAGCCAGCTCTCACCCTTATAGGTGGCAATGGAATGGACAGGCAGCTGGGTTCCCCGGGGGATGGTGGTGATGAGGGGCGACTGGGTCCCCGGGTTGGCGCGCAGGTTGAGGTTGCTGGTCGTCACCGCCGTCAGGCCGGAACTGCTCTCTTCCGTCCAGCCCTCTACGGGGTTTTCTGCCAGCTCCAGGAACTTCAGCATCACCTGGGCCGCTTCGCCCCGCTTCAGGGATTGGCGGGGGAAGAAGCGCCCCTGGGGATCGCCGCTGAAGAGGCCCTTTTCCCGGGCCAGGGCAACAAAGTCCAGGGCCCAGGGGCTGATCTGGCCGTCATCGGCAAAACCCGGTGTGCCGCTAAGGGCCTCTGCCTCCTGGGCCAGGCCCAGGGCCCGGATGAGGACAATGGCCGTCTCTTCCCTGGTTACCGGTGCCTGGGGCCCGAAGGTGCCGTCATTGCGGCCCTGCATGATTTCCCCCTGAACCAGGGCTGCCACTGCCTCCCTGGCCCAGGCAGGGATCTGCCAGGCATCCTTAAAGGAGAGGTTGGCCCCTGCATCCAGGGACAGGTCCAGGGCCTTGGCCACCACCACGGCCAGTTCCGCCCGGGTGATCACCCGCTCCGGGGCAAAGGTCCCGTCGGGATTGCCCGAAAACAGGCCCCGGGAGGCAGCATCCAGGATGGCCTTCTGGGCCCAGTGTCCTTCAATATCAGTAAAACTGGGGGTTCCGGCCAGGGCGACAGTTGTGGTGAAAATTATCGCTGCCAGTAGGACCAAAGCAGTTGTTTTTCTCACATGCTTCACCCCGGTCTCATAAGATTACTTCCGGAACTTGAGCCTGATTGATAAATAGCAACACCTCCTTACAAGAACCCCCTTTAATATCCAACTTTATTCTACAGCAACATATATTTCCCCTTGATGTAATTTTTCCCAGCTTTTTGGCACAAAAAGTTACCTCTGCCATACATAGACTGTCCCCTGACACTATATGTTCCATCATAGCACAAAAAAAGAGGATTTTCCCCCGGCCGGGGAGAAATTCTAAAGGGAAAATATTCACTTATTTTGGAGGTGAAAACTCTGCCGCCCTTGCCCTTTTAGCGGGCTGGATTGGCAAATTATACGGCGGTGGAGAATATATGTCAAGAAGGCCTCGGTATATAATCCTTGGTGCCGTTCTCGGCGTGGCGGCAATGCCGGTGATTGTAGCCCTGGCGTGGGGTGTACTGCTGGCATCCGGTTGGCTTTCTGCCTTCTGTCCCGACAATAACATGGGAAGTGCCCTTCCTGTGGCCGGTTTTATTTCCTTCCTGGTGGCGGTGCTGGTGATCCTCTTGCTCGTCTACCAGGGCTACCGCCTGGACTGCAGGGAAAAAGCCCACCAGGACCAGGAAGAGCTGTGAGCTGGAAAAGGAATACTGTTGTAACATTGTGCATAGGGTAGTTTACCAGATTTTTTTCTTGGGAATATGATGGGGGAGTGATCCTTTGAAGATGCAGAGACAGGAGGACGGGGGGGAGGGGATGTCCCTCCTGTCCGGTCCTTGCCAGGGGGAAATAGCCCGGAACCCGGCCCTATTGCTGCAGGCCATTAGGCGAGTGGCGGAAGCCGGGGGAGAATTAGAACCCCGGGAAGTGGATTTTTTTCAGGCCTGCAGCAAAGGGCTGGCTGGCTTCCCATTGGAGGAACTGACGGAGGAATTCAACAGGATCCTCCTCAGCCCGGCGGTTTTCACCGCCCTCCAACTCATGGTGGAGACAGGACTCCTGGCGGTTCTCATGCCCGAATTGGTCCGGGGGCAGGGTGTCCACCAGAGCTTTGTCCATCCCGACGATGTCCTGGTCCACAACCTGCGCACCTGCTCCCTGGTTAAACCACAGCTCCACCTGCGCCTGGCTGGTCTCCTCCACGATGTGGGCAAACCCGACTATTACGTGGAAGACCCCCTGGTGGGGCGCCGCTTTCCCAAACACAGCCGCCGCTCGGCCATACTTGTGCCGGCCATCCTCGGCCGCTTTGCCTATCCCCCCCAGCTGGTGGAGAGGGTAAGGCTGCTGGTGGAAAACCACATGGTCATATGGGTACCCAACCATGGCCTGGAACCCATCAGGGAACTGGTGGACAGGCTGGGGGCGGAAATTGCCCGCGACCTGATCGAGCTGGTTACCAGTGATAGGGCAGCCATCTGGGGAGAGAAGGTGGCAGAGACCAACAGGGCCCTGCGTGAGGCCCTGGCCCTGGTGATAGAGGGAGAACAGGGGGAGCTGCCCGCCAGGGAGGGTTGTCCCTTTAAAGGGGAATAAAAGGGAAGGGACGGGGAACAGTTCTGGAGGGAAGGAACTGTTCCCCTCTCTTATTTTTCGATGCCGGCAAGGCCTGCCAGTTGGGGCGAAGGACATTGATGGAATAATATAACAATAATGACATAAACAGGAAGGATAATGGGAGTCGGGGTTGAATTGGTAATATAAGCATTACATGCAAGGGGGCGGTTGTGTGGCGGGCTACTATCTCAAAACCCATTATAAAAGCGTTGGCCCTTACCCCGATAAAGCGGTCCACTTTCCCGAAGGCTGTGACCAGCTGGCCCGGGAGTTTGCCGCCTGCGAATCCTTCCTTTTTTACGAGACAAAAAAGGGCGACCGGCCGGGTCTGGCAGGGGCGGGAACCATCTGGGGAGTGGGACAGCCTGTGGGGGAAGTTGTCTCCATTGCCGGTCAGGAGGTGAACGGACGGATCTACACCCTGGCCGTACCTGTCCGGATCACCATGGCCCTGCGGGACCGGAACCGGGGCATTCCAGCCCCGCGGGTGCAGGAAATTTTAGGGCGTCCCCTGGGCTTCACCGGGGGCCTGTGGAAACTTGAGCCAAAGCAATTCTTCCTCCTGCTTCGGGAGCTGGAGGAGCGCATTGCCCGGGAGGAGCTGCTGGGCATAAAGCTGACAGAGTGGAAGAGGGAAACAGCCCAGGGTAGGTTCAGTTCCTGACCTGAAGAACAAAAGGAAACATTTTTAACAAATCACCAGGCAAAATAGCTTTTTACCATTGCACTATTCCCTCCATGGTGGTATAATTAGTCCATCTTCCTGGTAATCGGCTGCGAAATCGGATATACCTTGCTCTCCGAGTCAAGTTCACCTCCGTCCTTCTAGCCGGGCCAGTTTGAAGAGGAATTCCAGCCTTAGGGCTAGAGAAGGAGGTTGACCAGATGTTTGTGGATAAAACCCTAACCTGCCGGGAATGCGGCCAGGAATTTGTGTTCACCGCCGGTGAGCAGGAGTTCTACGCCGAAAAGGGCTTCGAAAACGAACCCGCACGGTGCCCCGAGTGCCGGGCAGCCCGGAAGCAGAACAGCCGTCGTGGCGGACAGCGGGAAATGTTCCCCGCCCTTTGTGCAGCCTGTGGTTGTGAAACCCAGGTGCCCTTCCGTCCCACCGGGGAAAGACCCGTTTACTGCAGCGACTGTTTCCGGGAAAGACAGGCCAGATAAGGAAAAGAACTTGTGTTAACAAGGGCCGGGCTAATATGCCCGGCTTTTTGTCATCTTCATCCTTTTGCCCCAACTGGCCAGTGCCTTGAGGGCCTCGATGAGACTCTCACCCTCGGCGGTCAGGGAATACTCGACCCGCGGCGGTATTTCTGCATATTGTTTTCGCTCGACAATGCCGCAGGCTTCCAAATCCCTGAGGCACTGGGTCAGCATCATGTTGGTAATGTCTCCAATACTCCTCTTCAGCTCACCATAGCGCATCTTCCCATTTTGACTTAATGCCCAAATTATGGGCAGCTTCCACTTGCCGCCGATTAGGTTTAAGGCATAGGTTAGGGGACAGTCATCCAGCCTGTTATTGTATAAGGCCTTTTCCCTCATTAATAATTCACTCCAATACTCAGCAGGATCTTTCCTAATCAGAAAATTTTGCGTACTTGTCATTAAATGTGCCCCTGTTATACTGGGATCAGGCTTATTGGAGACTGAGAATGGGAAGGTGATACTTGTGGACATCGAGTACCAGGTGCTTTCCGAGGCAGAGGTCGGTGCCATAAGGGATCTCTGTAATGAACTCATGGCTTACCAAAAATCCCTCGCCACTATCCACCCGGAGTTTTTCGACAACATGTGTTTTGAAACCCGCATGCTGCCCTCGCTAAAGGGCGCCAAGGCCAACTACATAATAGTGGCAAAGGATAAGGACCAAATCATCGGATATGCCTACAGCAATATCTCCCCCAAGGAAACGTATTCCGGCGGCTTTGCTACTTTACAGTGTGACGGCTTCTTCGACTTTGACTCTGTGGAGGGTGAAGACGTGGGCTGCCTTTCCCAGTTCTTTATCAAAGAGGGATACCGGAACAGGGGCATTGGCAGTGTTTTGTTTACCAGCTCCATGGAGTGGCTGGGTACCTTTGAGGAGATAAGGGATATTTTTATCTTCGTCTCCAACGGGAATGAGAAGGGGCTGAAGTTCTATTTGGACAGGGGCTTTATAATAAGCCACCAGATCCTCGATGGATTTATTACCGTCTTAAGGAATAATGCCTGCTAAAAGGACGGCTCCTATACCAGGACAAAGGTCTCCAGGGCCCAGGCGGCCCCTTCGGCTACGGCCTGGGGTGGGGCAAAACCATCATCTTTATGTACCGAAACCCTCCCATCCCTTATTAAAACTCCGATTTGGGCCCATTTGATCATGGGTATATCGGTTTCCCCGTCGCCGACGGCCAGGGTTTGGGAGGCGGGAATCCCCAGATCGGCGGCCACATATTCCAGGGCCCTGGCCTTATCCACTCCTTCCCCGTTAATCTCCAACCACAGGGGGAGGGAACGCCCGTAATTCAGGTGGTCCAGGTCGGCGGGCCATTCTTCCATAGCCTGCTTTACATGGTCCGGGTCCCTACCGGAAACTACAACCTTTATAACCCTTTCCCGGGGCAAGTCATCCCACCGGGGGATGATATGGTATTTGTGCAGCCCAAAGCTGTCCATATCCTGCAGGATCCGCTCCAGTTCCCCTCCCTTTGCGGGGATGAAAAGATGGATCTGGTCATCGGTGGTGAAGGCGGCTATGGAGAGGTCCTGCTCCCGGCAGTAATCCAACAGCAGGGCCACGTCTTCGACGGGCATGGCCCTTTGCCGCAGGATCTCTCCCTGGGCCGTAGTAATCAGGGCGCCGTTGGCCAGGATCAGGGGGTCCTTCAGGCCCAGCTCCTGGACCAGGTGTTCTACCCCGTGATAGTTGCGGCCGGTGGCAAGGACGATGCGGACTCCCCTGGCCAGGGCCCGGCGGATGGCAGCGCCGGTCTGGGGCAGCAGGCCCCCCTCTTTATTTACCAGGGTCCCGTCGACATCTAAGGCCACCAGTTTTATGGTCTTGGACATGCAATGCAACCCCCTCTGCGGTGTTTATTATATTTCCCTATTACTTCGCTCCCGGCTGGTCTAATTCCTGTAGAGGGGGAAGGGTTGGGGCGGGTAGGGCAAAGGAAGAGTTAAATTTTGGGAGGAATAAGCAGTCCGGCAGAGAAATAAAGTAATTAGGGTAGAAGTCTTTTACTTATCCTGGAAATACCTTGCTATGGGCAGAAAGGAGGGCATAATGGTGGCACAGGAACAACTGGGGCGGACCAAGGTGGCCGATGAGGTCGTGGCAATAATTGCTGGCCTGGCGGCAACAGAGGTTGAAGGCGTCGTCGGGATGAGCGGCGGCATTGTCAGCGGGATTGCCGAGCGGTTGGGAAGAAAGGACCTGACCCGGGGAGTTAAGGTAGAAGTAGGGGAGGAAGAGGTGGCCGTCGACCTTTTCCTGATTACCAAGTTCGGGATGTCCATACCCGATATTGCCCGCCAGGTAAAGGAGAATGTGAAGGCCAAGATCGAATCCATGACAGGCCTGGAAGTGGTGGAGGTAAATGTCAACGTCCAGGGTATTCACATGGACGCGAAACAGCCGGAAGAAGAATAGAAGGAAGGGAATTTTCCCCCGGCCGGGAGGCGGGGGAAATTTTTTTCTCCCTGCCGGGCAGGGGAGGAGATATTTGGCTGGAGGGGGAAATCATTCAAAGGATCTGATCAGTAGGGGCCGTTGGTCCGGGGAGTTGAAGACCTATGCTGCTGCAAGGGCCGGGGGGAATAAGGGGAAATGTCAGCCTGCCTGTCCAGCTCCAGGGAGATGGCCTGCCCTGGCGGGCCGGGGAGATCCTGCGGGCCCGGGTGCTGGAGGCAGCCGGGGAGGATGTCCTCCTCCTTTTGGCCGGGCGGAAGCTCAGGGTGCAGAGCCAGGTCCCCCTGGAGGGGGGGCAGGAACTGCAGCTTTTGGTCGTGGGGAGGGGGCGGGAGGGGAACCTGATCCTTCGCCTTGTCGACAGCCTCTTGGGAGAAAGGGGCAGGCCCGATCCGGTTCAGCTGGGCCGCCTCCTGGGGGACATGGGGCTGGAGGCAAGCCCCGGTAATATCCGCCTGGCTGCCGAGCTGCTGCGCCAGGGCTTTGCCGTCACTCCCGACACCCTGGCCCTGCTGGGCCGGGCCCTGGGCCAGGGGGAGCCCTCCCCGGCCGAGGCCGCGGCCCTGGTCTGGCTGTGGGGGCAGGGCCTGCCCCTGAAGGAAACCTTTGTAAAACCCCTGGTTACCCTCTTTCAGGAGGCGGGTCCCGACCTGCTGCAGGAGCTTTTTCCTGCCCTGGCCGCCTTGCAGGGAGAAGGGCAAGAAGAGGGGCAGGGGCTCCTGCAGCAGCTCCTCCTATCCCCTGCCCGGGAGGGGGGCCGGACCCTTCAGGACCTGCCCCGCCTGCTGGGCCTGGATTATGAAAACCTTGTACTTCGCAGCCTGTTTTCCCGGGAAGGGCCTGGGGAGCTTCCGGCCGGTGATGCCGCTGCCCCTGTCGGGAAGCTGCCGGCCCAAAAATCCCTTAAATCCTTTCTCCTGGCCCTGGGGCAGGGGGAGGAGGGAAAACTGCCGGCAGAACTGGAGGGCCTGCTGGCCAAAATCACCGGCCTCCAGCTCCTCACGGCCGGGCCCTGGAGCCTGCACTGCCTGGGCTGGTTGGACCTCCCCAGACAGGCGGCCCCCTTTTTCCTCTCCATCCAGGAGGAGGAGCAGGGGAGGGGCGGGGAGCAGGGGAGGCCCCTGGAGCTTGTCCTCTTTCTCTCCCTCCCTGCCCTGGGACCGGTCCTGGTAGAGATGCGCTGCAGCAGTGTTCTGGTCCTTTCCCTGGCGGTGGAAAGGGAAGGGGCCCGACGGCTTTTGGATGGCTACCGGCAGGGGCTCCTGGCCGCCCTGGAGGGCCTACCCTGGCCTGTCCAGGTCCTGCCCTGCCGCCTCCAGAAGACCGGTACCGTGCGGGCAAGCTGGCAGCGGCGGCTCACCACCCTGTCCCCGGTCCGGCGGCAGGTAGATGTCCGCGTTTAGGGGGAAGCAGCCATGGAAGATAGAGGAAGGGAAAAAAGAAAATACCGGCGGCTGGCCGCCGCCCTAAAATATGACCCCGAGGAAGATGGGGCGCCGCGGGTAGTGGCCTCGGGGAGGGGCCTGGTGGCGGAAAACATCATTGCCCGGGCCAGGGAAGCGGGCCTGCCCATCCAGGAAGATCCGGACCTGGCGGCCGTCCTCTGCCGCCTGGAGCTGGGACAGGAGATCCCTCCGGAACTCTATGAAGCCGTAGCCCGTATTCTGGCCTTCCTCGTCTATGCCGACGGGCAGCTGGGAAAGGAGGAGTCCAATGCTTGAACTGCTGTTGTTACCCTTTCATCTGGCCCTTGCTATCTTGAGCTTTATCGGGAGCCTTATACTTTTTCCCCTGCGCCTGGCCTTTAAACTGACCCTTGGCTTTATAGTTTTCCTCGGCAGCCTGTTTATCCTGAGCGGGATACTGCTGGCCCTGCTTTTGGCCAGCCTTTCTCCAGGATTAATCCTGTTTTTGCTGGGCCTGGGGATCCTCCTGAATCGGAGCCGGGACTAGGCCCAGGAGAGCTGCCAAATCCTTTAAAGGGGATAACTGCCAGTCGTCCAGCTATCATCATCCAGCTCGGCCGGCATGGCTGTATCCGCCTGGTCGTACTGGTTTTCCAACCTTTCCAAGCGCTGCCGCAGGTCCTCCAGGTCCTGCTGGAGGGCTTTGATCTGCAGGTTCAGGTCGACGCCGCTGCTTCTCTTGGGGGAAGCCATGGACCTCGCCTCCTTTACCCCTAGTATGCCCGCTGGAGAAAGGCATAATGTATGGACGAGCCGGGTGCCGCACCCTGCTTTTTGCGCCTATTAACCATAAAAAAACCCCCGACTGGGTGTCGAGGGATTTTTTTATTCTGTCGCTGTGTACCATTCAATATCGTCGATAATTTTGGCAATCCGGGCGCCGAAACCATCGCCAAACTCGGCCGGCATGTGGGTCATGACCCTAAAGACCCGGTTGCCCCTGTTGCCGAAGGCAGCTGTACCCATATAGTAGATGTTATCCTCATCTTTGCCAAAGGTGAACTCTTCCTGGGCCCAGGGGTGGGAGCGGTAGTCGTCGAGCCTTTCGGCAAGCTCATAGCCCTCTGCCGCCAGCATATCCTTGGTCCCGGCCATGGCCTCTTCCAGGGTAATCCCTTCCCGGTAGAGGAAGAAGGAGAGGTAGGCATCATCCCGCTGCTGGCCGGCAAAGTAGGTGTAGGCCACCACGGCGTCCCCCTCATCGGTGCTCACCACCGTAGCGACAATGTCTTCGGGGATATAGGTGGTAAAGCCTATATTTTCGGCATCAAAGCGGGTAAAGGAAAAGCTTTCCTCCATCCCTTCTATGCTGATGGTGTCTGTCTTAGTTTCCGGCCGCTCCAGGGCTGCAGATCCGGTTTCTTCGCCCGGCAGGTGGTTTTCTACTTCTACAGGTGTTTCCTCCTGGGGGGCAGGCTCCTCTGGAACCGTAGCTGGACCACTGCTGCAGCCCACCAGCAAGGCCAGGGCCAGGACCACTGCCAGTATTGTTGTTAATAGCCTTTTCACTGCCATTCCTCCTTTTTCTTTACCTGCCCATCTATAGACGTGGAAGCCGGGTTTTTGTTCCACCCTTTCTCCTGCCCAAGGATTGGCAATCATGGCAATTTAAAAAGCCCCCGGGTTTTTGTTATTCTCCCGCGGGCTCATTTACCCCCAGTCTCTGTCTCCATTTTAACCGGTAATCTCCGTGGTCCTCTGGCCGTAGACCCGTTCCAGGGCGGTGTCCAGGATATGGTTAATCAATTCGCTGTAGGAGAACCCGGCCTGGGCGGCCATATAGGGTAGGGAAGAACTCTCGGTTAGGGTGGGGGTGCCGTTTACGTCGATGACCATGGGGGTTCCGTAGCTGTCTTCCCGGACGTCAATCCGGAGGATATCCTGGGCGCCCACAGCGGCAAAGGTGTCGACGGCCAGTTTGTAGAGGCGCCAGTAACGGGGATCTTCGGCAGTGATGATTTCCTGTTCATGCCGCCTGGTGAAAGAAGTCTTTTTTACCTGGAAGCTGCGGACCTTCTCATCCCGGGGGAAGGCCAGGATGGGGAGGACCGTTTTTTCTTCGTTGCCAATGATACCAATGGTGTATTCCTGACCCGGCAGGTAGGTTTCCACCAGGATGGGCAGATCGCCCAAATCTTCCAGGAGGAAGTACACCTGCTCTTCCAGCTCCCGGGGATTGTTCACAATGGATTTTTCCGAAATGCCGATGCTGTTGCCCCCGCCGCAGGGTTTGACAAAGAGGGGGAACTGCATCATTTCTTCGATGGCCTTCAGCTGCTGATCGATGGAACCTGCCTCGGGCCGAATGGTAAAATGGGCAGGAACGCGAATGTTATTGGCGGCCAAAGCCTGGTAGGTTTCGTCCTTATTGCGGCAGACTTCCATGCCGGCAACTGAAGTATGGGTTGCGGGCACACCCCTCTTTTCCAGGATTTTCCGTACCCAGGGGGTCCCGGTACCATCGAAAAGGGTGGAGGGAAGGGCCAGGAAGCCCTCGGCGATGCAGAAGGCTATGGTAAAGGGCCCGTGGGCGCGAAGAAACTCTTCCAGCTGCACCGGACTGCGCAAGTTCAAATGCAGAACCTGGTGTCCACCTTCAACCAGGGCCTGCCCGATTTTGGCTGCTTGGGCGAAGGTCATGCATTCGCCATAATGGCCGTGACGTTCTTCTTCCGCTACGGCGTTGTAGAGGAAAAGAATGCGGCTTTTCATAGTACAAACCTCCTTCCATAAATATATTTATTGGTAATATTAAAAGCCAGTGCTAACTTCCAAAAGAAGAACAAGTTGGCACCCGGTGTTTCTATTTTACATTAGGATAGAAAATTTAGCAAGGGGGGTAAGAGGACGAAGAATGTAAAAAACAATCGGAGGACAAGGTCTAATATTCAGGAATAAGCACTAAAATCGTGTAAAATGGGATAATGCCGATAATTGGCTCCTAACCGGCGGAAAAAAACCAGCTTCCAGCGCTGGGCCTGGTGGAGTATATGAGCGGTCTGCTCTGCCCCCGCTGTTCCGAAGGGATTGAAATACTCGGGCAGGGCAGGGGAAAACTCAATACCCTATTGTTGGTAAGCTGGTAGGAGCTGCCTCGGTGAGGTATCTCCTACCAGTACTATTCATCATAGGGTAACATTATTACTGAATAAAACAGGCTAGTTTTAGGTAATATCTTCCCTTCCACACCAAATCGGATTTCCGGACATGGCAAGCGGATCCATCACAGACCTTGATCAAAAACTTGCTTAAGATTAATTAACCTCCTGACAAGACAGGGAAGATTGAAACCTCATCTTCCTCTCCAAGGACAGTATCAGTTCCGTTCAAATAGGCAATATTTCTCCCATTAACAAGGATTACAATTCTATCACTCACCTGGTCACCCGTCAAGACTGTTTTCCTAAAGGTATTGCCATACTTGTGGCTTAAATGCAAGAGGAGTTCTCCAACGGTCCCGGAAAACTTTAGCGTCTCCTCCCTTACCCCCGCACAATCCCTTATATCAGAAAGAAACTTCACTTTCATGTTAACATCCTCATGGGGTTGGGCGTTTTATTTTCTTTAGTGTTAGGGGGTGTTTGCGGTCTAATACTGGCTATGATGATGGTTTGGCTACCTAGTAATCAAACCATCGTGGGAATAGGATTCAATATGACCATGGTTGGGATTACCAGCTACATATTACGCTTAGGAGGTGATATGCTACGTTCCCCTGTGCCTGCGCCGACGGTGAGAATCCTGGGAATGTCTTTGTTTGATATCTTTGGCATAGTAAGCACTATATTAGTCTGGTATTTCTTGTTCAGAACGGGGCCGGGCTTAAAACTCAGGTCTGTTGGGGAAAACGCTATGGCAGCTGACGCAGCGGGTATCAATGTTCTTAAGACACGTACAATAGCTATGATTATAGCTTGCATGTTTTCTTCCCTCGGTGGCATGGCCCTATCTTTATCCTGGGTGCATGTATTTACAGATAACCTGACAATGGGAAGAGGCTTTATCTCAATGGCTGCAGTGTATTTTGGCAAATGGAATCCTTTGTTGACAACTATTGCTGCATTTATTTTTGGCGCGGCGGAGGCACTGGCGCTACGTTCTCAAGCACTAAGTCAAACAATAAGCTCTTACTATTTCCTCATGATTCCCTATGTCCTTACATTAGTTGTGGTAGCCCTTTCAGGGCGTATGAAGGGTCCTCAGGATACAGGCAAGCCGTATATCAGGCAGTAAACGGAATTACTACTAGCGAAAAGGCAGGAGGGATTGACAATGAAAAGAACCCTAAGCTGGATAGTCATTATTGCGATGTTGTTCAGTATTGTGATTACAGGTTGTTCATCCGGGCAAGAAACATCTGACGCCGAGGGGGCCGGCGGCACTTCCGCGGTAAAGTCTTCAGAAGAAACTAAGGTTCTAAAAATTGGTTCAATGTTCAACAACCCGGATCCTGCAAACCAAGGTGGCTGGGATATAAGTCAGTACAAAGGCATGAAGGCATTGGAAGGGAATTATGGATGGACCGTATCTATAGCGGAAAACATTGCTTACCCGCAGGTTGAGGAAGTGGTACTTTCCTATATAGATAAGGGTTATGACATCGTAATTTTCCCGGACAATGGCATGATTGAAACATGGCAGAAGATGTATCCAAAACATCCTGACACCTACTTTATTATGATCTCTTCAACAGCCACTGTTCCAGATGATGCAACCAATACTACTGTCTATCAGGCCGACCAATACACATATGGGAGTCTGGTCGGAATAGTAATGGCTAATATGACAGAAAGCAAGAAAGTGGGCTTAATAGGTGGGTCACCAATAGGTTCTGTTAAATATCAGTTCAGCGGTATCATTGAGGCTTGTAAGGCTATTGACCCCGAAATTGAAGTTTCGATCTATTTTGCCGGCGACTGGTCAGATACTGCAAAACACATGGAATTAACACAGATTATGATTGAGGATGGCGTGGATACCTTCTTTGCAATGACAGGGGCAGGGGATAAGGGCGTGTACGAGGCAGCAGCCGCGGCGGGTGCAAAAGTAATAGGCTATGCCACCGATATGTATGAATACGCTCCCGATTGCATTGCTACTTCTGTACTGTTCGACTTTGAATCCCTGTATGCACAAATTGGACAAGATGTTATGGCTGGTACTATTGAACAAAAAGTCTATCCCCTGGGGATCGAATACATGAAACTCGCCGATTTCCGTGGTTCTGTCGATGCTGAGGTTGAAGCTGCCATTCATGATTATGTTGAAAAATTCCGTGCTGGAGAATTCAAAGTAGATTACTTTATCCATGAGGATATACTCAACTAATCAAACCGCACTCTGAATTTCGTTATAGTTTAGCCTGACTTTTGCAGAGAAACTGCGTAATGCGGTTTCTCTGCAAATAGGGCTAAACATGGACTTCTGCGGGGCGCGGGAATTAGATTTTTACCGGAGGGCTATATATGGGGAATGATAGAGCGATTGCTCCTGCCATTTACATGAAGGATATTCACAAGACCTTTGGTAGGGTTAAAGCCCTGAAAGGTGTCTCGTTTTATTTGGAACCGGGTGAAATTCGTGCGTTAGTGGGAGAGAACGGGGCTGGTAAAACGACCTTAATGAATATCCTTTACGGTATGTACAGTCATGACGAAGGTGAAATCTATATTGACAATGAAAAAGTACCGGATAAATGGTCGCCGTATCAAGCTATTAAGTATGGTCTAGGCATGATCCATCAGCATTTTTCCCTGGTTTTACGCCATAATGTATTGGAAAATGTAGTTATGCCAACCCTGGGCTGGACGGATTTTAAGCCTGACTGGAAAGCATGCGAGAAGAAAGTAAAGGCATTGATTGAGGAACATCACTTTGATGTGAAACCTTATGATCTGGTTGAGGATTTGTCCATTGGGCAAAGGCAGCAGGTGGAGATCATAAAGGCCCTTTATCAAGGGGCTCGTGTGTTAATACTAGATGAGCCAACTAGTGTATTAACTCCTTTACAAGCTGAAGCGCTATTTAAGCTGCTTAGGGAACTCAAAGAGAAACAGTTCTCAATTGTGCTGGTAAGCCATAAGCTCAGTGAGGTCATGGACCTAAGTATAGATCGTAAAATAGAATTGATCCTAGATCGTCAAGTAAAACTGATCCACCTGTGA
>LFSN01000009.1 GCA_001513125.1 Clostridia bacterium DTU030 | reverse complement strand
CACATAAAAAAAAGGGGGGTGTCCCCCCCAATGACTTTTCCTCCCGGTTAATACAAGAGACTCTGATCTATCTCGGCCCTTATTGTCAACAGTGGGTCCACCAGCTGGGAAATCCTCACTTCAACCATGGCCGATGCCAAGAGATAGGCTTCTTCAAAGGAGAGATTCTTGACCTTCATCAGATACCTTACCGCATCCCTTACGGCAATCTGGGCAGCTGTATACAAATCTTCATGGGAACCCAGGAACATGATCCTGTTGTCCTTTTCCAGGTAGGGACGTTCTAAGCCGGTGTTTTTCTTCACATCCACCCGGACGGTAACCACTGCCCGGCATTCCACCCCCGAAACGCACACTTCCCCATCGGCCTGCCTTGCATGGCAGTCACCGATATGAAGCATGGCCCCTTCAACATTCACCGGCAGGTTCACCCGGCAGCCGGCTCCGATTTCGGCAGTATCCATATTGCCCCCGTGGTCTCCCGGAGACCCGCAGGGTATGGGATCCCCCTTGGGCGTTACACCAATCACGCCCACCATGGGCCTGATGGGGAGGGAAAGGTTTTCGTCCCAAATAATTTTATTGCCCACAATGGGCAGAACCCTGGTCGTGGGTGTCTGGACTTCATCGGGCAGTACTCCCATGCCCGGTATGGCCACCATTACTCCTCGATCGGCCACCTCAATGCTGAGGATGTCCACCACCAGGGTGTCCCCGGGCTCGGCTCCTTCGATGTAGATGGGGCCGGTAGCCGGATTGACCCGATTAAAGTCTATTGATTCGATTACATCCTCTGATGATTGAATTTGATTGTCAAAACAATCCTCGGTCTCAATTACCAGGATGTCCCCAGGCCTGGCCTTTGCAATGGGTGTCGACGATTCCCCGATGGCAAATACCTTATGTTCGCGGGAGACATGGATAATTCGGCCCTTATCTGCTGCCAGCCCCGTTCCAACTACCCCCAGCATTAGAACCAAAACCACCAACAACGCTACAGCTTTACCCATGGGTTTCAATTTAGTTCCCTCCTCGTTGATATTTCACAATAGTCTACCACAAAAGGAGGAGGGTGTCCACATCATTTTCCATATTATCATTTTTCTGGTTATTTTATTATATCGCTAAAGACTAATATAAAGTTTGATTTTTCCCCACATACAGTAGAATTGATTTCTTATAGTGTGGTATTGCCCCCAATGACAGGGAACGGGGCATTTTTCAATTATTTGCTCTACCACATAAGTACCCGGCTGTGCTTCATCACAGGGTGTGGCCACCATCCACATTGACAGCCTGGCCGGTGACATTGTCATTGGTGGCAAAATACAGGGCCAGGGCACCCATATCCTCAACGGTTTGTTCCCTGCCCTGGGGTATTAGGCTGTCGATGCAGGCCTGGTAAGATTCCGCATCGGACTTGTGTTCTGGGCGGCGGAAAGCCTTGGATAAATAGACCCACATCTGGGTCCACACTATTCCCGGGCAGATGGCATTGACAGTAATATTCTGCCTGGCCAATTCCTTGGCCAAGGAATTGGTGAAGCCGACCACGGCAAATTTCGATGCACAGTAGTGGGCCATATTGGCAGAGCCGCCTTTACCTGCGATGGAAGCCAGGTTAATAATTTTACCGCCGCCCTGTTTTTTCATCAGGGGTACGACGGCCTTGCAGCAGAGAAAGGTGCCCTTCACATTGACATCCATGGTCAGATCCCATTCTTCCTCGGGCATCTCATCGACGGGCGAACTGTGGACTACACCATGATTGTTGACCAAAAAGTCGATCCGGCCAAATTTCTCCACCGCCTCCTTGACCATTGCTTCAACCTGCTCCCACTTGGTGACATCTGCTTCCAGGACAAGCACTTCCCTACCCAGGGCTTCTATTTCCCTGGCCGCCTGCAGGGCATCCTGGTAGCCATTGACCTGGGTTGTCTCGTACTGATTATAGGCAGAGTCCAGGCGATCGGTATCGACCAGGACAATGTCCGCTCCCGCTTTGGCTAGGGTCAGGGCAATACCCTTGCCTATACCGCGCCCACCACCGGTCACCAGGGCCACCTTGCCAGAGAGTACCATGCTATTTCCTCCTTTCAAATAACAGCCCGGTACCTCCACCAGCTTTTTCAACCCTCCTTTCCGAAACAATGTCACATACTCCGCCGGACCTCTGCCCGAAATATTGCCTCTGTTATATATATTCGTAAATTTCCATATATTTCCTGCACCTTAGTTAGACGGGATATCAGCAGTAAAGGGAAATATTTATCAAGCGAAGAAGTACCTACTTTACAGAATAAAACCCCGCCAGGCAGAAAAGCGGCGGGTTTGTTTACACATCTCAATCTGATATTGGGTAAAGGCCAGTTAACCCCTTGCAATTCTTGCCGGATACCATTGGGAGAACCACAGCGTAAATAGCCCCATTAATGAAGGAGCAAGTAAATTGATAAGCCCGGTATAATTTGACAGGGGGCTTTCCATTAAGAAATAAGAATAGGCAGCCATTATTAGATACATGATGCCCCAGGCTGCTGTTATAATCCTGTTTGTCTTGATAAACAGGGGATTTTCCAAGGCCTCATCGCCGTTATAATCCTTGCTTGAATACCAGGCCGTCAAGGGAATTGTAAAGAAGCAGGATAGCAACCACTTTAAACCAAAGAGAAGGTACGATAAACAGACTATAAGGGTAGATCTTGCAGTAAAGAAAGCCAAAATACTTAAGAAGGAAACCAAGACGATACCTATTCTGTCGTAGATTGTAAGTCTAAACTTATATGCTAGAAGGGGGATAAGGGAACAGATGGCAATTCCTGCGATACCGGCCCAAACTTTATTTATTGGCAGCAGTACCCACAGGGCAATCCAGGGCAACAATAGGATGCCCAGGTTGTTGGCTTTTGGCTTATCTTCCGGAACAGATTTCCTTGTGCCGAAGTAATCGTCCATTTTTAACATGGTTTCAAAGGCGCCCAATACCCTGTAGCCTTTTTCCATCAGGGCAGCGGCACCATTAACTTTCCCCTGGGAGATTTGCTGCCACAGGTCAAAATCAGTTTCGATCCTTGTGGTATAGGGCAGGAAATCATCGGTCTTTAGAATGCATTTTTCCCTAGTCAGGTAAAGCTGGTATGTTTTATTTAAATCCGTAAAATAAAACTCAATCACTGTCTCCTTTGAACAACTTTGGGGCTTGTATACTGCCGCCATCTGGCGCATAAAGTTTAAGGATTTGTCTTTAGTATCCTTTTCCTGGGACTGGCTGACTTCCCAACCGGCATTGGCCATTTCCACATAGGCTTCCGGGGGATACAGCAGTTCACTTAATTTCTTTTGCGTAGACGCGGAAAATTTGCCCTGAGCAGCAAATTCTTTACCTGCCTGCCTTGCGTAACGTAGATATTCTGCAGTTCTGCCTTCCAGCTGGGGTACGGAAAACAGCTCCCCTTCCAGGCAAATAATCTTCGTCAGTTTATCGCCGAACATGATCTCAAATTGACGGAAGAGGGGGTCATAATTATTCTCCACATTATACAAAAGCCGCAGGTGGAAATAAGGACATATCGTTGCTGGGACAAATCGTACCGGGAAGGATGGCCGCAAGTTCCCTTTTTATTTACCCTCATATAAGGCAAGTTTGTCGGCAGCGTGCGGTCAAGGAAAGCCTTCATCTTAGAGGGCATGCCAAAGTAATACAGGGGAAAGCTCCAGATAAGCAAATCAGCCTTTATATACTGCTCAAGAAGTTCTTCCATGTCGTCCTTTATTACACATCTACCAGGGGCCTTTGTCCAGCAAAGGAAGCAACCACGACAATGCTGAATATCCTTCTCGCTAATATTCACCATATTAACGTTATGGTACTGCTTACTGCAGAGCCCCTCTAAAAAGGCTTTGGTTATTTTTAAGGTGTTGCTTTTTTCTCCTTTGGGGCTGCCATTTAGCACCAGTATGTTCATGCCGCCCTCACCATATTTCTTATTTGTCTATAACTCATCCTTTATATTACCATATGCCAGTCTATTAATCCTGCCAAACGGGACCCAAAAGAAAAAGAAAAAATAGAACCCCGCCCGGCAGAAAAGCGGCGGGGCATTCGGAGCTCCCCTGCTATTATTCAGCGCAGATTGCCACCCGGATGCAGTCTTCTTCTCCCCTCATAAAGAAGCGGATGGCCTCATCGGCCCGGCTCAGGGGGAAACGGTGGGTAACCATTTTGTGGATGGGGTATTTGCCCTTGTTTATGGTTTTCATGGCCGTATAAACGTCCAGGGGCTGGCCCAGGCTGCCCTTGATTTGCAGCTCCCGATTGATCACCCGGTTGGTATCGATGGTAACACCGGGTTTTTCGGTATAGCCGACACAGACCAGGGTTCCATTGGGCCTTAGAGCATCTAAGGCCAGATCATAGGCGGCGGGAGAGCCCGAGCACTCGATGGCCCCATGGACCATCTCCCCTGCGGTTATTTCCCGGATTTTGGCCAGGGCATCTTCCTCATCTACTCTAATTACGTAATCTGCCCCGTATTCCCGGGCCAGGGCAAGGCGCTTTTCATCCCTGGCACCCAGGCCCGTGACAATAATGGGATATATGCCACTCTCCTTGGCGGCAATTACCGTGCACAGGCCCAGGGCACCGGGCCCGAGGATCAACACGCCGTTGTTGGCCTTGAGCTGGGCCTTGTTGCCGATGAAACGAAAACCATTTCCTATTGTAGAAGAAAAGGTGGCATCTTCGTCCCTGATGCCATCGGCCACCTTATGCACCATGGAACCCGGGGCCACGTACATATATTCACCGTAGGCCCCCCAGAGATGGGGAGGCACACTGCTGGAGATGTTGACACCATAGCATCTCTTGCCCTTCTTGCACAACTGGTAGTAACCGGACAGGCAGTACTCACAGGAGCCGCAGGGGATATAGGGTTCGACGGTGATGCGATCGCCCTTCTTTACCCGGTAGGCCTTCTCTGCCCTCTCCCCTATCTCCGCCACCGTGCCGACCATCTCATGGCCCAGGATGAGGGGATATTGGGTATCTCCCAGGTGATTTTCTAAAAGATGGGGATCGGAACCGCAGATAGTTACCATTTTTACCTTCAGCAACAGATCATCGGGGCCAACGGCTGGAAGCACAAACTCCTGCCTTTCCATTTTTCCCGGTGCGGTAACAACCCAGGAATAGGTTTTTGCCACTGACACAACCCCCCTTTTCCTTCCTACCCCCACAAACTCTGGTCCATCTGGCGATACTGCAGGGCTTCGGCCAGGTGCTCCACCCTAATTTCTGCTTCCTGCTCCAAGTCAGCAATGGTGCGGGCCAATTTTAAGATCCGGTCATGGGCCCGGGCGCTTAAACCTAGTTTCTGAAAGGCCTGCCGCATGAGGGTTTTGGCCTCCCTGCCCAGGGTACAGTACTTTCGCACCTGGGCCGGGGTCATAGCAGCGTTGAAGCGGAATTTCTCCTGGGCAGCAAAGCGCTCCTCCTGGATCTGCCGGGCTATCCCCACCCGCCGGGCAATTTCCTGGGATGATTCCGCCGGGCTTTCCCCCGCAATTTCATTATATTCCAGGCGGGGCACCTCCAGGTGCAGGTCAATCCGGTCCAAGAGGGGGCCAGATACCTTGTTCCGGTATTTTTGCACCTGGTAGGGGGTACAGCTGCACTCCCGCAGGGGATCGGCAAAATACCCGCACGGGCATGGATTCATACTTGCTATCAGCATAAAACGGGCCGGATAGGTCAGGGTGGCATTTACCCGGGACACAGTCACCTTGCCCTCTTCCAGGGGCTGCCGCAGCACTTCCAGGACATCCCGGTTAAACTCGGGAAACTCGTCTAAAAAGAGGACACCCGTATGGGCAAGGCTGATTTCCCCCGGCCGGGGAACTCGGCCGCCCCCAACCATGCCGGCGGAGGAAATGGTGTGGTGGGGTGCCCGGAAGGGCCGGGTCTGGATGAGGGGTTCCTCTGCTGGCAAAAGACCGGCAATACTGTAGATTCGGGTCACTTCCAGGGCTTCGGCAAAGGAGAGTTCCGGAAGGATGGTTGGCAGCCGCCGGGCCAGCATGGTTTTCCCGGAACCGGGCGGCCCAATCATCAGGACATTGTGGCCCCCTGCCGCGGCTATCTCCAGGGCACGCTTGGCATTTTCCTGCCCCTTAACATCGGCATAATCGAGGGCCAATTTGGGGGGAGAGAGGGATAAGGGTGAATTCCGACTGTAGGGTTCAATCGGCCCTTCACCCTGTAAAAAGTCAATTACCTCCCGCAGGGTATTGAAAGGGTAAATTTCCAGCCCATCAACCAGGGCAGCCTCCTCGGCATTTTCCGCCGGGAGAAAAACCTGCCTCCCTCCCTGCTTCTCCCAGTCCATAACCATGGGCAGGACCCCGGCAATGGGCCGCAGGGAACCATCCAGGGAAAGTTCCCCCAGAATCAGGGTGTCGGCAAGATCCTGGGCCTCTATTTGTTCCGAAGCGATAAGGATACCCACAGCAATGGGCAGGTCAAAGGCTGAACCTTCCTTTTTCCGGTCTGCCGGGGCCAGATTGACGGTAATACGCCGGGTGGGCAGCTGGCAGCCTGAATTTTTCAAGGCCGCCCTCACCCGCTCCTTTGCTTCCCGCAGGGCAGAGTCCGGGAGGCCAATAAGGTCGAAGGTGGGAAGACCCAGGCTAGTATCAACCTCTACCTCAACTTTATAAGCGTCCATACCCAGGACTGCTGCACTGTGTACCTTAGCAAAGGACAATTCCTCCAGCTCCTTTGTGCAGGTAATTTAGAGTAATTTAAAATCAATTATTCGTCCATTACCAGGGCAAATCCTGCCAGAGATCGCCATTGTTAGTTTCAAGACTGACATCTGCCCTAGATAGGTTCCAGGGAAGAGCCCGGAATTTCCAAAATAAAAACCTCCCGCCAGTTTGGGTGGTTCTATGTCCTTGCCAGGGGGGATCATATTTCTCTATTCGTCCAAAATTTTTATACCCGATTTTGTTTCCCTGTCATCCATTCAACTTCCATTAATATAACTGCTACCCCCTGCAATTCTTCTTCGGAAAAATCCTGGGGCCTTTTACCGATGATGCCCTCGACAAATCTTTCCAACAGCATTCTCTTTTCTAAACCGTCCACTACAAAGGCTTTGCCGAAGGCGACAACGCTCCGGTATTGGACCGTATAGCTGCAGGGCTTTTCGCCGGGTACAATTTTCATAAAGGAGTCTATTTCAAAACACACCCTGGGATTGGCTACGATACTGTCCAGCTTTTCCCCTTCAGGGGCGCAGTGGAAAATAAATCTTCCCTCATCGTATACGTAGTTGAGGGGAATAACATAGGGATAGCCCTGGGCATTGATTGTCCCCAGCCGCCCCACCTTGTTTTCTTTGACAAAGGCCTCAATTTCCTCCCGGGACATTTCCCGTTCCGACCTTCGCATCCTGGGCCATGGTTCCATTACTCCTCTTCACCCCTTTCTTCAATCAAATAAGCCGTCACCAGTCAATCCGGCCGCCCCGCCATATAAGCCGTTAAATATACTTTCACCGTCAAACCCCCGTTGTCCTTTGCAAAGATAAACCTTTATCAACTGTTGCTACCTGCGCCACCGGCATATACATCCTGGGAGCATGGAAATCCCGACTTATTGAAAAAGGCGGATGGAAGAATTCCACCCGCCATTGACATGTGCCGGAAAAACCTACTGGGCATAGGCAGCGGCACTTTCACCTGCAATGCGTCCAAATACAATGTTGACGGCCATGGGGTTGGCGCCATAGGTGCCGACACTGGCACATTCCCCTGCAGCATAAAGGCCGGGAATAACATCGTTTTCGGTGTTGAGAACCCGTCCACTGGTGTCGGTCCTGATACCGCCAAAGGTTCCCTGGACATGGCAGGTCAACTTACAGGCATAATAGGGAGGTTCATCAAAGGTAAGGTTGAGCATGGGTCTGCCGAAATCCTCATCTTTTCCGTTCTTCACAAAATCGACGTAGCGGTTGACCGTTTCAACCAAATTCTCTTTGTTTACGCCGATCTTATCGGCCAGCTCTTCAATAGTCGGGGCACTTTCAAAAAGACCCAGGTTGTAATACTCGCGAATGTCCTGTATGCTGTCGACCATAGACTGGTCAAAAATCATCCAGCCGGTGCCGCCCTGGGCCACCACGTCCATGCCGGCATTATAACTCAGTTGTTCATTGATAAAACGCTTCCCGTCATTATTCACGAAGATGGCCCCCGTATTCGCCAGGGAACCCATGTAGTATACCTTAACACCATCGGTGTGATAGAGATAATTGACCCGGATATAGTCCATGTCGGCCATTTGCGCCCCCACTGCTTCGGCCATCAGCTGCCCGTCTCCCGAGGCTCCCGGTGAACAGGAGAAGTTATATCCCTTCAACTCAGGCACATATTTGGCAACCATTTCATTATTGGCACCAAAACCACCGGTAGTGAGAATAACGGCCTTTGCCTTGATGGTATACTCCCCGGACGGACCTTCAACCTTTACCCCGGTTACTGCTCCGTCTTCCATGAGGAGTTCCACCGCCCTGTTGTTGAGCCGGATGTCAACGCCCTTCTTTTCCACCTCATTCTTCAAAGCGGAAGTAACAACCAGCCCCAATTTACCAGCTTCCCGCGGGGAGGTTACTGAAAAGGCAGAACCGGTTACGGTAAGGGGTGCACCGATGCTCCGCAGCCAGTCCACAGCCTTTCCGTTATTGTGGGCCAGGATATCGAAGGCTTCGGGGATGCCCTTGGGATTGCTGTTGACATAGTTCTTATACATGTCATCGGAGGTTGCCGCAACACCAAGACCTTTGTGTACAAGGGATTCCGATGCCCCGATACCTTCAATGGAGTAGGCGGAGGTTCCCCCGAGGAAGGCCAGTTTTTCCAGCAGAATGACCTTCTTCCCGGCCTCAGCCGCATAGACTGCAGCTGTCATTCCTGCCGCTCCACCACCCACCACAACTATATCTGCCTCGGTATCGGTGGCCGGTTCAGCATCTTTGGGGATTTCCGCCCGCAGCTCATCGGGATTCCCACCAGCATCCTGTACACACTGGCGGATTGCCGAAAGAAAGGCTACGCTGGATATGGTCGCACCCGATACGATATCGACGGCCAGGGACTGATGCTTAACAATCAGTTCTGGATAGAGCTCAAGGGGAACATTGCCGACGCTGTATGTCTCATTGTGGGTAACTACACGAATGTCTTCAATGGCATCATCGCTAAAGTCAACCTGTACGACAATGGATCCATTTCTACCATCGCCAATTGCAGTGTAGGTTCCGGCTTTGAAAAGGGTTTCTGCTTCCGGCTCTGTCCCACCATCGGCGGTGCAGCCGGCTAAACTGAGAAGCAGCACAAGGGAAAGCAAGGCAGCGATTGATTTTTTGTGTACCTTTATCATTGTTATCCCCTTTCCTTTTCATCGTATCCTATTGGAACTTCTACCGGAGGCAAAACTTTATGGTAGATCTTCTCGGCCTTAACCAGGGTGATCTCCTTGACTAATAGAGAGTTCTCCATTCCTTGCTATTATACCCGTATGCCTATTATATACCACCTCCTCGAAAGCGGTACTAGGACAAACCAAGGGCTCCGGTGATATGTGGTTGCTGTAATCGGCCCCTGGCTGCAGCTCTGCAAAACAGCCGAAATCTGCCCCGGTCGAGGCTCTCCAAGCTAAAAACTACCAATAAGTCCTTTAATGGGATCACCCTGTCAAAGCACTAACAAATTTCGACGTCCCCTTCCTACTTCCTGCCGGAACTTACACCCATATAGAAAGAAATCCTTAAGACAGGGAGTAAAAAATATCCCCATATATCCAGCTGGATTTTATGGGGCATTGTTAAGATTTATATAGTATTGTCGGTCGAGGGTCAGATTACAATCCCCTTGCAATAACTATCAAACCAGGCCCGGAAACCCCTGCTGCCGCAGGGCTTCGTACAAGACCAGGGCCACGGAGTTGGAGAGGTTGAGGGAGCGGATCCCCGGCCGCATGGGAATCCGGAGGCAGTATTCGGGATAAGCTGCCATGATCCTGTCGGGGAGGCCCCGGGTCTCGCTGCCGAAAACTAAAAAATCGGTATCCTGATAAGAAACTGCATCATAGCGTTTTTCTCCCTTGGTGGTGAAGAAGAAAAACCTGTGGTCCGGAAAGGCCTGCCGCAGTTCTTCGAAGCTGTCCCAGTAGCTGATATCGAGATGCTGCCAGTAATCGAGGCCGGCCCGCTTCAGGTGGCGGTCCGAGATGGAAAAACCCAGAGGACCTACCAGGTGAAGGGGGGTTCCCGTCACGGCACAGGTCCGGGCGACATTGCCGGTGTTGGGTGGGATCTCCGGCTCATGCAATACTATCTGCATCTTCTCAACCTCCCTGGAGGGGAAAAGCATCCTTTATAATCTCAACTTGGGGCTTGCCACCTTCGGATAAAAGGACAGCCACAACATCGAAACGGCAGTTAACTCCTGCCAGACCCCGGCTGACGAGATAAAACTGGGCCAGGCGCGACAGGCGGCGCTGTTTGTGCCAGTTCACGGCTTCCTGGGGCAGGCCGAAGCGGGTCGAGGTGCGGGTCTTGACCTCGATGAAGACCAGCTCCCCCTTTTCCCGGGCGATAAGATCTATTTCCCCCAGCCGGCAGCGAAAGTTTCGTTCCAGAATCCGGTAGCCCTGGCGGCGCAAGAAGCGCAGGGCAATCTCCTCCCCCAGGCGTCCAATTTCCTTTCTATCCATCCTCTCCCACTTCCCCGCCGGCAATACCTTTGACCGGAAAGAGCTCCGCCAGGGGCTGGAAGCTGCGCCGGTGGAGGGGGCAGGGGCCCAGTTTTGTCAGGGCTTCTAAGTGCTCCGGGGTGGGATACCCCTTGTGCCGGGCAAAGCCATAGCCGGGGTACTGCCGGTCCCACCCCTCCATCCAGGCATCCCTGGTCACCTTGGCCACCACCGAGGCAGCGGCAATGCAGGCGCACTTGCCGTCGCCGCCTTCAATCCCTTCCTGGGGCAGGTCTACATCGGGCAGGTGGAGGGCATCCACCAGAAGATAATCGGGACGAACGGGCAATTTTTCCAGGGCCTTTTCCATAGCCCTCCGGGTCGCCTGCAATATATCGGTAGCATCTATGTACTGGGGGCTGCTGTACCCTACAGACCAGGCCAGGGCCGCTTTGGTAATCTCCCGGTACAGCTCCTGCCGCTGCCGGGAAGTCAGCTTTTTTGAATCATCCAGTCCCAAAAGGGGCTTGTCCACCGGCAAGATGACGGCGGCGGCCACCACCGGCCCGGCCAGGGGGCCCCGGCCGGCCTCATCGATACCGGCCACGTAGCGATACCCCTTTGCCCGCAGTTCTCCTTCACGCCGGCACAGGTCCTGCCACCGNNNCCCCGGCGGGGGTCTTCCTGCAAGCGGGGCAGGATTTCTTCCACCTGCTGCCAGGTCAATCCCCGGAGCCAGGCCTCCAGTTCCCCGATGGTCAGCTGGTCGAGTCTCACTGGTCTCCCTCCTCGGGCGGCAGCTCCAGGGTAATGCGGCCCAGCAGCCCCCTTTGAAACTCCATCAAGAGGAGCCTGGCCGTCCTTTCCCAGTCTGCCACCCCACCGGGCAGGAGCAGTCCCCGCCTTTTTGCGATATGCTCCATTAATTCCTCCGGCTCCTCCACCGCTGGGGGCAGGTCGTAGCGGCTCCGGAGCCCCTCCGGGGCTGTTTTCAGCAAAAAGGCACCCAGCCAGAAGGCCACCTCTTCCACCGGGATATACTCCAGAGGGAGGGCTCCAGTGGCCGCCAACTTCAGGCCGATAGCTTCGTCCTCCACCCGGGGCCACAGGATCCCGGGCAGATCCAGGAGTTCCATCTCCCCTTCCACCTTGACCCACTGCTTTCCCCGGGTGATTCCGGGTTTGGCGCCGGTGGCAGCCCGCTTCCGCCCCGCCAACCGATTGAGCAGGGAGGATTTTCCCACATTGGGTATGCCCACGATCATCAAACGGACAGCCCGCCTTCTCCGGCCTCGGGCCCGCAGTTTCTCCATCAGGGGCTGTACCAGGCGCCGGGATGCCTTTATTACATCCCCCACCCCCTGTCCCGTCAGGCCGTCGGCGGGCACTGCTTCCCGGCCCTGGGAACGGAACCACTCCTGCCAGCTGGTGGTGGCCGCCGGATCGGCCAGGTCCGCCTTGTTTAACACCAGCAGGGAGGGTTTTCTTCCCCGGATCTTTTCCAATTCAGGATTACTGCTGCTCAAGGGAATCCTGGCATCGACAACCTCCAGGATCAGGTCAACCAGCTGGACATTTTCCCGGACCAAAGCCCTGGCCTTGGCCATATGACCTGGATACCACGGCACACCCATCACCCGCTTTCTCCCAGGGAATAGATTTCCCGCTTGGAGTTAATCAGGCCAATATCCCCCGGCGGCCAGTAAATTAAGGCCGCCTTCCCGATAATATCTTCCCGCAGCAGCATGCCTACGTCGGGATAACGGCTGTCCCGGCTGTTATTCCTGTTATCCCCCAGGACAAAATAACTATCGGGGGGGACCGTTCCTTCAAAATCCCCATATGTAGGTTCCAGGAGGTAGGGCTCCTCCAGGGGATGGCCATTGACGAAAACCTTGCCGTCCTTTATTTGGATATGGTCGCCCCCCACCCCGATGACCCTTTTGATAAAGTCCTCCCGGGGGTTGGCAGGATACTGGAAGACAATTATATCCCCCCGCTGGGGGCGAGTGAAATAATAGATGAACTTGTTGACCAACAGCCGCTGTCCATGATGCAGGGTGGGCTCCATGGAAGAGCCGTCCACCACAAAGGACTGGACCACAAAGGTAATGATAAAAAAGGCGAGCACCAATGCTATGGCAACACACTCCAGGTATTCCCGGACAATCCCCTTCTCTTGAGCCAATGTCCTCCCTCCTCACTTCCCCCGCCGCCAATAACCATAACTAAATAAGGGACTGCATAACAGTCCCCATTACTAGCTTACCGGTGCCTTTCCTTAATGCGTGCAGCTTTGCCGCGCAGCTTGCGCAGGTAGTAGAGCTTGGCCCGGCGTACCCGACCGCGGCGAACCACTTCAATTTTAGCAATACGTGGAGAGTGAAGGGGAAAAGTACGTTCAACCCCAACTCCGTAAGAAACACGCCGAACAGTAAAGGTTTCCCGGATACCTCCGCCCTTTCTTGCAATTACTACACCTTCGAATACCTGAATCCGCTCCCGGCCGCCCTCTACTACCCGGACGTGGACCCGCACGGTGTCACCGGGATTAAATTCAGGCAGGTCTTTGCGCATCTGTTCTTGCTCAATAGCCTTAATAACAGACATCATGTCCCCTCCTTCCCACTAAAGTTAAAACCACTTTCCCAGCATTATTCGGTCTTTCTCGTCTTCTATCTCCACCAGAGGTTAACTGGCGTCTTTGCCACACCCGTCAAGACAGCACATGTAATTATACCACAGGGATCCGGCAAAAACAATAGTGTGCCCAGAGGGGTGTCAGGGGTCCATTTCCCCTTTAATTTCCCGCAGCAGGGCCCGGTCCTCCTCAGTCAATGCTGCCCTTTCCAAAAGGTCCGGACGCCGCATGAGAGTCCTTCGCAAAGCTTCCTTCCGGCGCCAGCGCCGGATTTCCTCGTGGTGGCCGGAAAGCAGGACGGCTGGCACGGCCATACCTTCCCATTCCGGCGGCCTCGTGTACTGGGGGTATTCCAGGAGGCTGTCGGTAAAGGTCTCTTCCTGGAGGGAAGTTTGCTCGCCCAACACCCCGGGCAAGAGCCTCACCACCGCGTCGACCAGGACCATGGCCGGTATCTCGCCCCCCGTCAGAATGTAGTCACCGGTAGAGATCTCATCGGTTACCAGGTGCTGCCTCACCCGCTCATCAATCCCCTCATAGTGGCCGCAGATGAGGATCAAGTGGTCTTCCCGGCTCAATTCCCAGGCCTTTTCCTGGGTAAAGAGTTCTCCCTGGGGACAAAGGAGAATGACGCGGCTTTGCCCCTTTTGGGCCAGGGAACCCACGGCCCGGAAAATCGGTTCAGGTTTCATGACCATACCCGCCCCGCCGCCGTAGGGGGCATCGTCGACAATCCGGTGTTTGTCGGTGGTATAGTCCCTCAGATTGTGGACACCCAGCCTAAACAAACCCCGTTCCAGGGCCCGGCCAATGATACTGTGGCCCAGGGGGCCGGGAAACATCTCGGGAAAAATGGTAATAATATCAATCTGCATGGGTAACCTTCCTCCTACCGGAGACCTTCCAAAAGCTCCACCCGCATAAGGCCGCCTTCCAGATCAATCTCCCGAACCACATCCTTGATGGCCGGGATTAGAATCTCATTGCCTTCCTGGTCCTGTACCACATAGACATCATTGCAGCCAGGGGTCAGGATTTCTACCACCTCCCCCAGAACTTCCCCCTCCAGGGTCTTTACCTGCAGGCCTATAATCTGAAAGTGATAATAATGGCCCGGGGGCAGGGGCACAAGTTCTGAAGGCTCGATCTTTAGGTAACAATCCCGTAATTTTTCCGCCTCAGTACGGCTTTCAACCCCAGCAAGTTTCAAGATCACAAATTTTTTGTGGTACTTTACCCCGGTAACGGTAAGGAGCCTGGGCCCTGCCATGCCCTTACCGGTTAAGTAAACCTTTTTCAGCTGCTGGAACCGGTCCGGGAAATCTGTCAGGGGCAGTACCCTGATTTCGCCGGCCACCCCATGGGGGGCAGTAACCTTTCCAATGGCAATCAAGGAGGTCATGGAGCCATCACCCCATTCCTACCAAGGTGCCCAGAACAACCGTCTTTTTTATCTCCAAAGGGTAGTTCCCCTAGACAATGTCCAGGTTGACCCGCTTCCCTTCCTTGGTTGCCATGGCCTTCACTACCGTCCGGATGGCCCTGGCAATCCGCCCCTGTTTGCCGATTACCTTGCCCATATCCCCCGGGGCAACCCTCAGTTCCAGGAGGACCTTCCCGTCACTCTCATCTTCGGTAACGGTTACGGCATCGGGTTCATCTACCAGGGCCCTGGCAATCACTTCCACCAATTCCCGCATAACTGTACCCCCCTATCAGTTACGCCTGTTTCTTATTCTTTAACTCGGCGAACTTCTCCATAATGCCGGCTTTTCTAAAGAGGGACCGGACCGTTTCCGATGGTTGGGCTCCCTTGCCCAGCCAATCCAGGGCCTTTTCCTCGTCCACCTTGATCACAGCCGGATCGGTGGTGGGATTGTAGTAACCGATGGTGTCAATAAACCGCCCATCCCGGGGCATCCTGGCATCGGCCACTACCAGGCGGTAAAAAGGTGCCTTCTTGGCTCCCATGCGCCGCAGGCGAATTCTCACTGCCATTTTTCTCACCTCCTCCCAGTGCTGATGCTATCATTTCAAGAAGGGAAAACCAGCCGGTTTGATTCCCTTTTCCAATTTGCTGTACTGGCGCAAGAGACGTTTCGTCTGTTCAAACTGCTTCAAAAGCCTGTTGACATCCTGGACCTTGGTGCCACTTCCCCGGGCAATGCGCCTCTTTCGACTGCCGTCAATAATTTCTGGAGAGCGCCGCTCTTCTGGGGTCATGGAGTTGATAATGGCCTCTACCTGATCCAGCTGCTTTTCATCGACGGCCAGCCCCTGCAGCTTCTTCAGGCCCCCCATGCCGGGGAGCATGCCCAGGATCTGGTCCAGGGGACCCATCTTCTGGACCTCATGCAGCTGCTCCCGGAAGTCTTCAAGGTTAAAGTCCCGGGACTTCAGCCTTTCTTCCAGGTTTTTCGCCTTCTCGATATCAATGCTCTCCTGGGCCCGCTCTATGAGGGTGAGGACATCGCCCATGCCCAAAATCCGCGAGGCCAAACGTTCCGGATGGAAGGGTTCCAGGGCGTCGAGTTTTTCCCCTACCCCGATAAATTTAATGGGACAGCCGGTCACGGCCCGGACCGAGAGGGCGGCCCCTCCCCTGGTATCGCCATCGAGCTTGGTCAGGACAATCCCGTCCAGCTCTAACTTACTGTGAAAGGCTTCGGCCACGGTGACTGCATCCTGCCCTGTCATGGCATCTACCACCAGGAGGGTGTGCTGGGGTTCCAGGCTCTCTTTAATCCGGACCAATTCCGTCATCAACTCTTCGTCCACATGGAGCCTGCCCGCCGTATCGACTAAAACATAATCGTTGCCGTGGGAAAGGGCATGTTCCCTGGCTCCCCGGGCAATATCCACCGGGTCCTTCTTGTCCCCCATGGAAAAGACGGGGATGTCCAGCTCTTCACCAAGGACCTGGAGCTGTTTGATGGCCGCTGGCCGGTAAACGTCGGCAGCTACCAGCAGGGGCCGCCGCCCCTCCCGGCGCAGGTAGCGGGCCAGTTTGGCGCAGGTTGTGGTCTTTCCCGATCCCTGGAGGCCAACCAGCATCACCACCGTCGGCGGCCGGGCCGCCGGCTCGAGTTTGCTGGCTGCCCCGCCCATGAGGCTGGTCAGCTCCTCATGGACAATCTTGATCACCTGCTGGCCGGGGGTCAGACTCTGCATAACCTCCTGCCCCACGGCCCGTTCCCGCACCCGGGCTGTAAAATCCTTCACCACTTTGTAGTTTACGTCGGCTTCCAGCAAGGCCAGCCGTACTTCCCGCAGGGCCTCCTTGACATCAGCCTCGGAAAGCTTGCCCTTCCCCCGCAGTTTCCTCATCGTCGCCTGTATTTTGGCTGCCAGTCCTTCTAGCATTTTTCCCCTCCTTTCCCTCGGTTATCCTGGAAGGGGCCCACCAGTCCTTTGATCTCCTCGATAAGGGCCAGGGCCTCTTGGTCGCCAGCGACCCTCTCCTGGAGCCTTTCCAAGAGCATAGAGAGCTGATTCATGGCCTTGCTCCAGCTCTGCTGGCGCTGGAGGAGCCCCAACTTATCCTCCCATTCCTCAAGGAGGGTCTCGCTGCGCCGCAGGGTGTCATAGACGGCCTGCCGGCTGATATTAAAGGCAATTGCGATCTCACCCAGGGAAAAATCCTCCTCATAATAGAGGCGGATAAACTTCTTCTGCCTCTCCGTCAGGAGGTCACCATAGAGATCGAAGAGCTGGACCACCCGCAGCACCTTCTCCAGCATTATCCTCACTCTTTCCGGTACTGTTAAGGAGAGTTACTTGACAGCTTGCAACAGTTGTATTTTAACCCCGATCAGGCCCCTTGTCAAGCTTCCCTTTCTGCAAATAAGGCTTCCACAAAGGCGGGAGGCGAAAATTCCTGGAGATCCGTCAAACCTTCTCCCAGGCCGATATATTTTACCGGCACCTGCAGCTCCCGGCAGATGGGAATAATAATTCCCCCCTTAGCCGTCCCGTCCAGTTTGGTAAGGACGATGCCCGTTAAAGCCACTGCCTCCTGGAAAACCCGGGCCTGGGCCAGGGCGTTCTGCCCCGTCGTGGCATCTAAAACCAGCAGGACTTCCAGGGGCGCCTCGGGGTATTCCCGCTTAATAACCCGCTGGATCTTTTCCAGCTCGGCCATCAGGTTGGCCTTGGTGTGCAGGCGGCCGGCCGTATCCACAATCAGGACATCGAGGGAGCGGGCCCGCAGGGCCTGGAGGGCGTCAAAGACCACAGCCGCCGGGTCAGAACCCGGTTGATGGCTGACCACGTCCACATTGAGGCGCTGGGACCAGACCTTCAACTGGTCGATGGCGGCGGCCCTGAAGGTGTCGGCGGCCGCCAGCAGGACCCTCTTCCCTTCCTCCTTGAGGATATGGGCCAGCTTGGCAATGGTGGTGGTCTTGCCCACGCCGTTAACGCCAACGACCAGGATAATGGTCGGGAGCCCTGCCTCCTGCCGCAGGCCCGTACCTTCCACCGTCAGGGTCTCCTCTATCTGCTCCCGCAAGTTTTTCATTACATCCTCGGAGGAGCGGACCTCCTTCCGCTTGACGGCCTCCCGCATTTCCTCGACCATGGCGATGCTGGCCTCTACCCCGACATCGGCCCCGATCAAGATCTCTTCCAGTTCCAGAAAGAAATCTTCATCCAGGGCCGGGCTTGCGGAAAGGAGGGATTCCACCCTCCGCACCAGGCCCGTCTTGGTCTTACTGAGCCCTTCCTTTAGTCTTCCCAGAACATTCCTAAACACCTTTCCTCCTCCTTACCTCAGCCTACTTTATAATCTTCAACAGCCAGTGATAAAAACTGGGAAACCCCGCTTTCGTCCATGGTAACACCATAGAGGACATCGGCCTGCCTGATCACTTCCGGCCGGTGGCTTATCAGCAAAAACTGGGTATCCTCGGCATAGCGGCGCAGGAACTCACCCAGCCTGAGGGCATTGCTTTCGTCCAGGGCAGCGTCGATCTCATCGAGGACACAAAAGGGACTGGGTTTGACCTGGAGAATCCCAAAGAGAAAGGCAATGGCTGCCAGGGCCTTTTCTCCTCCCGACAAAAGGAGGAGGTTCTGTAATTTCTTACCCGGAGGCTGGACCATGATCTCCAGGCCCGCCTCCAGGAGATTTTCCCCTTCGGTAAATTGTATTTGTGCCTTGCCACCGCCAAAGAGTTCTTGAAAGACCTGTTGGAAGCTGTCCTGGACCGCTGCAAAGGTCTCCTCCAAGCGCTCCCTGCTGATGGCATCGATCTCCCGCACCAGCTTATCCAGGGAGCGGCGGGCTTCAACCAGATCCTGCAGCTGCTGGGAAAGGAAGTCATAGCGTTCCTTGACCTCCCGGTACTGCTTCCCTGCCTGCAGGTTAACATTTCCCAATTGGTCCAGCTTCACCTTAAGTTCCCCTACCCGCTGGCGCCACTGGCCCTCCGGAAGGGCATCTTCCCTGTATTCCCGGGCCTGGGCCGCTGTCAAACCAAAATCTTCAAACATGCGCCTTTCCAGCTCTTCCAGGGAGGTCTCCAATCGGGTCAGGTCCCTTTCCAGCTGGTGCAGCCTTTCGGTGGCGGCGGTCAGGTCCTGCCGCTGGACACCGATCTTTTCCTCCAGCTCCCCTTCCGCAAGCTGCAACCCTTCCCTCTTTTCCTGCAGCTGCCGCAAGCCTTCCCCCACAAGGATCCCCTGTTGCCGCAGCTGGTCCAGGGTAGCCTCATCGGCTGCCAGTTTGGCCTGCAATTCCTCCTCTTCCCTTCCCAGCCGGATCAGTTCCCCCTCCTCTTCCTGCCTAGTTTTCTCCAACTCCAGATACTGGTATTCCAGCTGTTCCAGATAATCCTGCCGGGCTTTGATCTGCTGGGCAAGGCTGGCTTTTTGGACCCTGAGGCCCGTGAGCTTATCCTGCTGCAGGAGCTGATCCTCCTTGTTCCCCCGCAGAAGTCCTTCCAGCTGGGCGATCCTTTCCTTGATGGCCTCTCCATCCCTCTGGAGCCGGGCCAGTTTCTCACCCTCTGACCTGATCTGCTGGTCCAGCTCCTGCATCGTCTCCCGGGCCAGCTTCTCTTCCCACCGGAGGGTTTGGAGGGTATCTTCCCCCCTCTTTATGTTGCGCTCAAGCTCTTCCCCTACCCTTTTAATTTCTTGCAGCCGGGCTTCTTCCTGCCTCATTTTCTCCTGCACCTGCAGGATCCTGCCGTCACAGTCTTCTATTTTCTTCTGGGCAGCTGCCAGCAAAGCGGCCAGCTCTTGAATTTCCCGGTTTAGGGCAGCCTGCCTTTCTCCCAGTTCCTTAATTTCCCTCTTCCTGCTCAGGAGACTAATCTGGCTGGTTCCCAGGGTTCCCCCGGTAATGGCACCACCGGGGGCAATGAGGTCCCCGGCCAGGGTGACAATTTTGTAGCGATAAGCCCCCTGGCGGGCCACAAAGCGGGCTGTGGTGAGGTCCTCCACCACAAGGACCCGTCCCAGGAGGTATTCCACCACCTGGCGAAAACGGCCCTCTGCCGTCACCAGGTCTGCTGCCCGGCCCAAGACGCCAGGGAGGGAAAGGAGGGCTTGTCCGCGGCTGGGGAGGGTTTCTCCCCGGACTGTATTCAGGGGCAAAAAGGTGGCCCTGCCGCCCTTTTGGACCTTGAGAAATTCGATGGCCTCCTGGGCAATGGAATCATTTTCCACCACCAAAAACTGAAGCATGGAGCCCAGGGCTACCCCAATGGCCCTTTCCAGCTCCTTTTCTACCTGGATTAGGTCGGCTACCGTCCCCCAAACCCCACTGCCGAAACCCTCGAGAACGGTCCGGACACCCCGGTAATAGCCTTCATGGCCCCGTTCCATCTCCGCCAACAACTGCCGGCGGGCACTAACCTGGTCCAGTTCCCCCTGTTTCTGCCCCATTTCCCCCTGTAACTTTGCCCACCCTTGCCGGACTGCTTCCCGCTCCTTTTCCAGCTCAGCCAGCTTCCCTTTTCCAGCTAGAAGGCTCCCTTCTAACCCTTGACCTTCTTCGGCCAGGTCCTGATATTCCCCTTTCATTGCCGCAAGGCCCTCTTCTATCTCCTGGACCTCCCGGTGAAACTGCTCCAGGCTTTTCTCGATGGCCTCCCGCCTGTTTTCTAACAGCTGACCCTGGTTTTTTACCTCGGCCTCTAAACGCATTAACTCTATGGCCTCATCCCGGCAGGCCTCCAATTCCTGCTCCTTCTGGGCCAATTCCTTCCGGGAAAACTCCATGACGTCTTCGGCGGCGGCCAATTCCCCTTCGACCTTTAATGCCTCCTCCTCCAGCAGGGCAAGGTCTCCAGCTCCTTCCTCCAGCTGCCTTTTAAGGAGGTCCATTTTCTCAGCCCGCTTTTCCTGTTGTTGCCCCTTCCTGGCCTGCTCTTCCCGCACCAGCCTGAGGCGCTCCTCACGCAGGGCTATGCTCTCCTCAAGGCGGCCCATCTGGGCTTGCAGGGAGGAGAGGGCCTGCTGCTCCTTGCCCATTTCTTCCTCAGTTAATTGCAGGTCCAGGGCTATTTTTTCCAGTTCCGCCCCCAGGGCCTGCAGCCTCGCCACTATCCCCTCTTTTTGGGTCTCTTCCTCCCGGATTTTTTGTAAAACTACTTCCCTGCGTCCCTGCAGGCGGTCCCACTGGTACAGGGCCAGGGTTATCTGACCCCGCCTCAATTCCCCACTGTATTGCCGGTAGAGCTCTTCCCGGCGGGCTTCTTCTTCCAGGACCGGCAGCTGCTGTTCCAACTCTGCCAGCAAATCCCCCACCCGCTGGATATTGCGCTCCGCCTCCGCCAATTTGTGGAGGACCTCCCCTTTCCGGTAGCGGTACTTCAAGATCCCGGCGGCTTCCTCCAGCATCAGCCGTCTTTCCTCGGGACTTGCAGTCAGGAGCCTCTCCACCTGCCCCTGGCTGATGAGGGCATAGGTGTCCCGGCCCAGGCCCGTATCGAGGAATAATTCCTGGATATCCCTCAGGCGGCAACGGGCCTTATTCAAGCGGAACTCACTCTCGCCGGAGCGATATACCCGGCGGGCTATCTCAACTTCAGCATATTCCAGGGGGAGGGTCCCGCTGGAATTGTCCAGCACCAGAATAACTTCGCCATAACCCAAGGAAGGGCGTTTGGCAGAGCCGGCAAAGATCAAATCCTCGGCCCTCTCCCCCCGGAGGATTTTCAGCCGCTGCTCCCCCAAAACCCAGCGGATAGCATCGGCTATGTTGCTCTTGCCACTCCCATTGGGACCCACAATAGCGGTGATGCCCGGACCAAATTCCAGCTTCGTCCGGTTGGCAAAGGATTTAAAACCATACAGTTCCAAGCGGCGCAGGAGCAATTCCTCTCCCCCCTACAGACCAGAACTCAGGCAATAAACAGTTTAATTTTAGCACATGTTCAGGGCAATTGACCAATTATCTTTCCCCTCTGGGACGAAAAAACCACAAAAAACCTGTCCGTGCTACCAGCGGACAGGTTTGAAGGACATTGTCGATATGGTCTATCTCGGATCGACAATGAATTTAATGGCCGTTCTCTCCTCACCATCAATTTGGATTTCGGCAAAGGCCGGAACAGCAACGAGATCAATACCATTGGGTGCTACAAAACCTCGGGCGATGGCAATAGCCTTCACTGCTTGGTTCACGGCTCCAGCCCCTACCGCCTGCAACTCTGCTGAACCGTTTTCCCGCAGGACAGCAGCCAGAGCTCCCGCTACCGATTTTGGGTTTGATTGGGCTGATACTTTTAGTACTTCCACAGGGTCACTCCTCCTTTGGTTGAATGGGGTCAACGCCGTCTTCAATTAATTATATTCGCCTTATTCCGGATAATTCCTCCCTTTCCAGAATATATAAACATTTCTTTGTCATTTTCCTTCTCCGGGACAGGCCCCGTTCCTATTCTATTCTATGAAATATCCCTTCCTTTGGGAAGGGATAAAGGGAGGTATTTCCTGAGAATAGGGGCATAAAACCGTGGATGTCCCTACAGTCCATGCTTCTCCGCCACCAGGGTCAGGGCCTGCTGGGCTGCCGCCTGTTCGGCCTCCTTTTTGCTTCTCCCCACTCCTACCGCCACCTGTTGCCCGTTAATCATGACACCTACCCGGAAGGTCTTATTGTGATCCGGCCCATCGGCAGCCAGCAAATTATACTTGAGACTATAATTGCGATACCGCTGGAGGGCTTCCTGGAGCTGGGTCTTGTAGTCGAAAAATAGCTCCTCCTCCCCTTCAATGCGGGAGCCCAGGATTTGGGCCACAAAGTCCCTGGCTGCCTCCAGCCCCTGATCCAGAAAAATAGCTCCGAGGAGGGCTTCCAGGGCATCGGCCAGCAAGGCGGGACGCTCCCGGCCCCCCGACAATTCCTCTCCCTTGCCCAGGCGGAGATAGGAGCCCAGTTCAAGCTGGCGGGCACACTGCTCCAGGGTTGCTTCACACACCAGGGCGGCCCGCCTTTTGGTCAGGGCACCCTCGGATAGTTCCGGATACCTGTGATACAACAGTTCACTGACTGCCAGTTCCAAAACGGCATCCCCGAGAAACTCCAGCCTCTCGTTGGACTGGTGCCCTCCCCCCTGCTCGTTGGCAAAGGAAGCATGGGTTAGGGCCTGCTCCAGATAGCTGGGTTCTGTGAACTTTATCCCGATTTTGCTTTCCAGCTCTTCTAATCCCCTCATACTACCACCTTTAAAATAACCCTCCCTTCCCCCGGGGCCTGCTACCCGGAATAGGAAGGGATTTATAAGAAAGTCCCGTAGTTGGACTACGGAACTATAGGTTAATTATTATAAATTGGCCTTCAGATACTCTACTGCATCCCCTACTGTGACAATTTTCTCTGCTTCTTCATCGGAAATTTCCAGGTCAAACTCCTCTTCTAATGCCATGATCAGCTCGACCACGTCCAGGGAATCGGCGCCAAGATCGTCAATAAAGGAACTCTCCAGCTTGATTTCCCCTTCATCGATACCAAGCTGTTCGGCAAGGATTTCCTTTACCCTGGCGAAGTAATCCATCCCCTTCACCTCCCTTCACAGCCTTCTCCTGCATTCTTCTATAATGATATAGTGTTGGGGCAAAAAATATACACTGGACAGCCAATCCCCAACCCGGCAGGTGATCTCCGGTAATAACTGCCACCTGCTGACTTCCATTTTAAACAACTACCCCCGGATGATCAAGGGCCTGGCGTCATAATTAATCCCCCGTGAAAGCCCGCATCTTTTCCTGGATTTTGGCCACGACATCCCTTTGCACCGCTGCCACTGCCGCGCCAATGGCGTTTTCAATGGCCCTGGCTTTGGAGCTCCCGTGGCTGATTATGCAAATCCCCTTGACACCCAGGAGGGGGGCGCCACCATACTCCTGGTAATCGAGGCCCTTTTTGAAACGGCGGAAGGCCGGCAGGGCCAGGGCCGCACCCAGCCTGGTGCGAAACTCTGCCTCGAGCTCCCCCTTGAGCCTCTCCATGAGGGCAAAGGCCAGCCCTTCGGCCAGTTTTAAGATTATATTGCCGACAAAACCATCACAGATGATGACATCCACAACCCCGGCGGGCAGCTCCCTGCCCTCTACATTCCCGACAAAGTTGAGGCTGGAACGGGCCAGGAGCTGGTAGGTCTCCCGGCTCAGCTCATTTCCCTTTTCCGCCTCGCTCCCGATATTTAAAAGGCCCACCCTGGGATTTGGTATTCCCCACACATTCTCCGCATAAATTGCCCCCATATGGGCAAACTGCTCCAAGTAGACCGGGCGGGCATCGGCATTGGCGCCGGCGTCCAGGAGCAGGCAGAGGCCCCGGGCAGTGGGAAAGGGAGAAGCGATGGCCGGTCTGGCAACCCCTTTGATCCGGCCCATTTGAAAGAGGGCTGCCCCCATGGCGGCACCCGTATTTCCCGCCGAAACAAAGGCTGCCGCCTCCCTTTCCTTAACTAGCCGGGCAGCAACAACTACCGAAGCTTCTTTCTTGCGCCGCAGGGCCAGGCCCGGATTCTCATCCATGGCAATCACATCCTGGGCGGGAACAATCCTTATCCCCCCGGCCCCTTCCCAGCCGCAGGCTTCCAGTTCGGCCTCCAGCTCCTCGGGCCTGCCAACTAAAAGGACCTCCAATTCCTCCTGCTTCTGCAGGGCTGCGACAGTTCCCCGGACCAGCTCCCGGGGCGCATAGTCGCCGCCCATGGCATCAACGGCAATCTTCACCCTTTTTCCCTCCTTAATGGAGCAAGGAAACCAGTACAACCATTAATAATAACCGGCCCTAGCATCTGGTATAGATAGTATACACCGCTATTTAGGGCAGGACAAGGAATTGGGGACGGACAATTCCAAAAAACAAGGAAATCCCTTCCATATGGAGGATTTCCTTGTTTTCCAGTCCCATACTTGAAATTCCCTTATTCTTCCTGGTTCACAACCTGCCGGTTTTTATAGTAGCCGCAATTGGAGCAAACCCTGTGGCTCAATTTGGGTTCGTGGCAGCGCGGACAGGCCATTAAACCGGGTAAGGTAAGTTTCCAGTGGGCACGGCGGCGGTCACGCCTGGCCCTGCTCATTTTTTTCTTCGGTACAGCCATTCCTGGACACCCCTTTCCATACAGCCTTTAATGCTTCTTGTTTATTTCCTTTCCAACAACTTGGCTAAACCTGCCAGCCGGGGATCTATCTCCTGCCGCTGGCAGCCACACTCGGCAAGATTGAGATTCTGACCACAGCGGGGACACAGGCCCCGGCAGTCTTGGCGGCAGGTTGCTTTCATGGGCAGAGCTGCCAGCAGGTTTTCCCTGATTGCCGCAGTGAGATCGATGTTATTGCCGGAAAAGAAGTTGATGCCATCCTCCTCTTCCCTTCCATTTCCCGGGAAGTCTCCGGTCTCGGAAAAGGCCTCGCTGATGGCGACTTCAAGCTTCTGGGAGAATTTCTCCAGGCAGCGGCTGCAGCTTAAGGATAACTCTACCCTTATCTGGCCTTCTACCAGGATGACTCCGTCGATATTCTTCAGCCGTAAATCCGCCTTAACCGGCGAGAGGAGGGTTACCTCCTGAACCGCCTCTTCCGCAAAGGAAGGCAAGGTCCCCTCCAGGCTAACCTCAGTTTGCGCTCCCGGGGTCTTTTTCAGATCGGCAACATTGATTCTCACAGGGGTTCCCTCCCCCTACTAAACAACCTTCATTATAAGTAGTAACCTTTCCCCTTGTCAAGTCAACCAAGCCAGTTTAATGGTAGTCTGCCGTCGGTAGTCGATGGTGGGATAATGGGTACCGGAATTGCGACGACACTGGCAAGTGAGAAGGGGCAGCGACACCATATCCAAGTCCCAAAGGGGTAAGCTGTGTCACTGCCCGAAAAAATCGAACCCGTTTGAGAGATGAAAATTCTAGGTCATGATTACTTTTCAACCGGCCAAAGCTATCCGGCTACTGGCAGCAACAGCAACCCCGGCCCTTGACCAGTTCCAGGGTATCCTGGGCAATCATCAGTTCCTCGTTGGTGGGGATAACGAAGATCTTTACGGCCGAGTCGTCGCGGCTTACCTCCGCTTCTTTCCCCCGGACCTTGTTCTTTTCAGGATCGATGACGGCTCCCAAAAACTCCAGGCCACGGCAAATCTCTTCCCGGATGGCAATGCCGTTTTCACCGATGCCCGCCGTAAAGACAATGGCATCGACCCCGCCCATGGCAGCGGCATAGGCGCCAATATACTTCCGGTTCAAGTAAGCAAAGATGTCCAGGGCTAACTGGGCCCTTTCATTGCCCTTTTCCGCCGCCTCTTCAATATCCCGCATGTCGCTGCTTACACCGGATATTGCCAGCAAGCCGCTCTTTTTATAAAGGATATCGTTCATTTCGGCGGCAGTCAGGCCCTCCTTTTCCATCAAGAAGGGAATGACGGCCGGATCCACATCGCCACAACGGGTACCCATGATGGGCCCCGAGATGGTGCCGAAGCCCAGGCTGGTATCAATGGAAATACCGTTCTTGACAGCCGTCAGGCTGCAGCCGTTGCCCAGGTGGCAGGTGACAATCTTTAATTCCTCCAGGGGACGGTCCATCAGCCTGGCACACCGCCGGGCCACGTACTTGTGGGAAGTGCCGTGGAAACCGTAGCGGCGCACGGCGTATTTCTCATAATACTCGTAGGGTACCCCATAGATATGGGCTTCCTTGGGCACGGTCTGGTGAAATGCGGTATCAAAGACGGCCACCTGGGGAACCCCCGGCATCAAACTGCTGCAGGCCTCGATCCCCATAATGTTGGCCGGATTGTGGAGGGGAGCCAGCTCCGAACATTCATGGAGAACCTTCATAACTTCCTCATCGATAATAACCGAATCGGCGAATTTCTCGCCCCCGTGAACAACCCGGTGGCCAACGGCGTCTATTTCTCCCATGTCTTCGATGACGCCATGGTTTTCGTCCTGGAGGGCGTCAATGACCATCTGGATTCCCACTTTATGATCGGGAACCTCTTTGGAAATTTTCACCTTTTCCCCGGCATTCCCATTGGGGATGTGGGTGAGCAAGGAGCCCGGGATGCCAATCCTTTCCAGCAAACCCTGGGCCATGACCTTCTCCTGTTCCATGTCGATAAGCTGGTACTTAAGAGAAGAGCTGCCACAATTTAACACCAATATTTTCATAATGACCCTTCCTCCTTCGCATCCTATTCCTGGGCCTGGACAGCCGTGATGGCAATGACGCTGACAACATCCTCGACGCTGCACCCCCGGGAAAGGTCGTTGACGGGCCGGGCCATTCCCTGGGTAACAGGACCTACTGCAGCTGCCTTGGCCAGGCGTTCCACCAGTTTGTAACCGATATTCCCCGACTGGAGATCCGGGAAGATGAGGACGTTGGCCTTGCCGGCTATTTCGCTTTCCGGAGCCTTCTTGGTACCAACGGCCGGGACAATGGCGGCATCAAGCTGCAGTTCTCCATCGACCAACAGTTGGGGCGCCTTTTCCTGGACCAACCTGGTTGCCTCTACTACCTTGTCCACCAGGGGGTGCTGGGCACTGCCCTTGGTCGAGAAGGAAAGGAGGGCAACCCGGGGCTCCATTCCCAGCAGGGACCTGGCCGTTTGGGCCGAGGCAATGGCAATGGCGGCCAGTTGTTCCGCCGTCGGGTCGGGATTCAGGGCACAGTCGGCAAAAACGAAAACTCCATCTTCTCCCATGTCACAGTCGGGGACTATCATTATGAAGGCACTGGAGACAATGGGGATGCCTGGAGCCGTCTTTATGATCTGCAAGGCCGGGCGAAAGACATCGGCAGTAGTGTTGGCAGCCCCTGCCACATAGCCGTCGGCATCCCCTTCTTTGACCATCATGGCCGCATAATACATGGGTTCACCGATCAATTCCCGGGCCTGCTCCAGGGTTAACCCCTTGTGTCGGCGCAGTTCATAGAGGGCCTGGCTGTAAGCCTCGGTTTTGGGGGATGACTTTGGCTCGATAATCTCGATTCCATCCAGATCTACCCCTATTTTGGCGGCTGCTACCTCAATCTCGGCCCGATAGCCCAAGAGTATAGGGTTGGCGGTTCCTTCGGCCTTAACTATTTGGGCCGCCTTCAGCATCCGCGCATCTAGGGCTTCAGGCAGGACAATGGTTTTTACCTGGGTTTTCGCCTTTTCTTTAATTCGAGTCAAAATATCCACCTTAGCAACCTCCCTTATAATAATGTTTAGAACACAGGTGCAAGGAAACCATGGTACAGTACAGCTACACAAATATTCTTCCCCAATTACTGCTAACTACACAAGAGGTCGGGGCCGGTGGAACCAGCCCCCCTCTAAAACTTGTCCCTGGTTATACCACCAGCTACGCTCCTCGCTGTATTTCCCTACACTCCTGTGTTTACAGCCCTTTTTCCCTTTCGACATGAAAAGGGAAATTCCTCCTCTCCTTGTTAAAGAAGGGACAAAGAAGGAGCAGGAACTTAAACTAATATCCCGAATAACTCCCAGGAGGTGAGAATAATGCGGGTAGCGGGAGTAATTGCCGAATACAACCCCCTCCACAATGGCCACCGCCATCATCTTAAAGAGGCGCGGCGTTTGACGAAGGCCGATTTTCTCCTTTGCATCCTGGGCGGCAACTTCACCCAGCGGGGTGAACCGGCGGTGGTGAACAAGTGGGCCCGGACCAGGATGGCCCTGGAAAATGGCGCCGATCTGGTTTTCGAATTGCCGGTCGTGTATGCGGTCCGACATGCCCAGGGCTTTGCCGGCGGGGCTGTCAAGTTGCTGGAAGCCACCGGGGTGGTGGATTACCTGGTCTTTGGCAGTGAGCATGGACATATCACAGAGCTAAAGGCCCTGGCCGATTTTTTAGGCCAGGAAAACCCTCCCTTCAGGGAAAGGTTGAAGGGCTACCTCAATGAGGGCTATCCCTTCCCGGCCGCCCGTTCCATGGCCCTGGTCGATTATCATAAAGAAAAGGCTATTCCCGGCCTGGAAGGGCTGAGGGCAGAGGAGGTAGGGGCCCTGATCCGCCATCCCAATAATATCCTTGGCCTGGAATACCTCCAGGCCCTGGCCCAAACCAGGAGCAGTATCCGCCCCCTCACCATTCCCCGCCTGGGGGCCGGCTACCATGAGGAGAAACTGACAAACAGGATTGCCAGTGCCACCGCCATCAGACTGGCCCTCTATGAGAACAAGCAGTATCCCCCCCTCCTTAAGTTCATGCCGGCCAGGGCCTGGCAGATACTCGGGGAGGAAATAGAGGCAGGGAGGGCTCCCGTCTTCATCGATTCCTTTGCCCCCCAAATCATCACCTTACTGCGGCGGACACCCCTGGCCGAGCTCCGGCAGATGGCTGGTGTAGGGGAGGGCCTGGAAAACCGCCTCAAAGATGCCGCCCGTTCTGCAGGCACCATCGAGGATCTCCTGGCTGCCCTCAAGACAAAGCGCTATACCCGCACCCGCCTCCAGAGGCTCCTCCTTCATTTCCTCTTCAATTTTACCGTCGATGATGCCAGGGACTTTTCCCCCCAGGGGGACCCCTGTTACCTCCGCCTCCTGGGCTTTACGCCCCGGGGCAGGCAGCTGCTCAAATATATTAAAAAAAGAGCAACCCTGCCCCTCATCACAAAACCGGCCCGGGATCTTGTCCCCCACATCAAGGCATCGAAACGAACGGCCCGGATGTGGGAATTAGAGTGCCTTGCTACCGATCTCTATGTCCTGGCCTATCCCTGCCCCCGGTCCCGCCAGGCCGGGCAGGATTACACCCAACCCCTGGTCATTACCACCGCTGAGGGGCAGGGGAGTTAAGGAGGGCCTTAATCTGGGGCAGGAAGCGGCGGGCTGCTTCGGCCCCCTCCTCGATGCATCTCTCGGCATCATCCAGGCTGGCCGGATTAATATCCCCTACCCTGGGTTCAATTACCAGATCGGCTTCCTGTAATTTGTCGGCCACAACCTGGGTCTGGAGGAGGGCAAAGGACTGGAGGATTATCTCGGCAACATTGTTGAGGCGGTCCGGGCAAAAGGAGGGGTTGATGCTGACGGCGATCACCTTCTCCGCCCCCATGGCCCGCACTGTACTTATGGGCACCCGGTTTACCAGGGCACCATCGACCAGGACCTGTCTCCCCTGGCGCAAGGGAGTAAAGATGCCGGGTATGGAAATACTGGCCCGCACGGCCTCAACTACCGGTCCTTCCCGGAACACAACCTCCCTGCCGCTGGCAAGGTCGGTAGCCACCACAGCCAGGGGGATCTGCAGCTCGGCAAAGGTGATGTCCCGGAGAAAGAGCTGCAAAATTTCCATTATATTCTTCCCCTGCAGCAGGCCCTGCCTGGGAAAGACGGGATCAACCAGGTGGCGCAGGCGCAGGTGTTTGGCGATGTCAGCCAGGGTTTTCAAATCAATGCCGGCAGCATACAGGGAGCCGATAACGGCCCCAATGCTGGTTCCGGCCACATAATCGGCAGTGATCCCCTCATCTTTTAAAACCTGCAAAAAACCCAGATGACACAGCCCCCGCAGGGCACCGGCACCCAAAGCCAGGCCTAGTTTTCTTTTCTTTCCTGTCATTTTTACCCCTCCCCTTGGAGGTCCAAGGTCTGCGTTGGAATATATTAAGCCTGCACCTTTTTCTCCCCCACCCCTGGCATAATGTCGGTAACCTGACAATATAATCTTTATGAGTTGCCAGAGGGAATATCCACCAGGGTACCGACAGGAAAGGGGGATTTACCGGTGCAGCAGAAATCCAAGCGCCTCAGGGGGTATTTTATCGCCTACATTATGGCCTTTGGTGCCATATTTCTCACCGTATGTATGGTTCAATACCCCGATGCTTCCTTTGAAGCTGCTGCCCAGGGTCTGCAGGTCTGGTTTGAAATTGTTTTCCCGGCCCTCCTGCCTTTTTTTATTGCCGGACAGATCCTCATGGGCCTCGGCGTCGTCCACTTCCTGGGGGTCCTCCTGGAACCCTTTATGCGCCCTATCTTTAATATTCCCGGAGCCGGTGCCTTCGTTGTCGCCATGGGCCTGGCCTCGGGCTACCCCGTTGGCGCTGCCCTGACAGCCGAGCTGAGGCGCAGGGAGCTGGTGTCCCGGACTGAAGCCGAGCGGCTCATGAGTTTTTCCAACACCGCCGACCCCCTTTTCATGTTCGGTGCCGTCGCTGTGGGCATGTTCGGACTGGCCCCCGTTGGTGTCACCATATCCCTCTCCCATTATATCTCCACCATCATGGTCGGAATCCTCCTTCGTTTCTACGGCCGCCAGGAAGACCCTGTGTCTGCTCCCCCGAAAAAGGAGCAGGGAGAGCAGGGCAATATCATGACCAGGGCATTGAAGGCCCTTTACCGGGCCCGCATAGAGGACGGTCGGCCCTTCGGGCAATTGATGGGCGATTCCATCCGCCAATCGGTCAATACCCTCCTTCTGGTCGGAGGCTTTATCATCCTCTTCTCAGTTGTGATCCGGGTTGCTACCATTGTGGGCTTGACGAGGATGCTGGGACATTTTATTGCCAGGCTCCTCATCCCCCTTGGACTGCAGCCAACCCTGGCCGAGGCCTGCATCAGCGGCCTCTTTGAAGTGACCATTGGCTGCAACCTGGCCAGTTCGGCCGCCAACAGCGCCGGGCCCGGGCTGGCTCCCCTCATCCAGCGGGTTGCCATCGCCAGCGGCATCATTTCCTGGAGCGGCATCTCCGTCCACTGCCAGGTGGCCGCCGTTGTCAACGATACCGATATCCGGATGACGCCCTTCGTCCTGGCCCGCTTTCTCCACGGCATCCTTTCGGCAATAGTAGCCGTGTTCCTATTTAAATACGGGGCTCCGGTCCTCACCAATCTTGCCCTGCCCGTCTTTTCCCAGGCGGCAGCCCTGCCGGTCTGGGCCTACCCTATTGTGCGGTTTCGCTATATCGGCACCAGAATAGGGGGCGTCCTGCTCCTCCTCTGCCTTCTGTCCGCAGCCTACAATATTATCACCAGGATCCGCTTGATTCCCTTCTGGATCAAAAAGGGAAATTGAAATCCTAGCCTTGAGCCCTCTCCTCATCCTTTTTCAGCTCGGCCCGACCCCGCTGCACCGATTCGGTCAAATTGTCGAGGACCTCCTCCACCTTTACCAGGACCCTTTCTGCATAGGCGTGGGAGCCCAGGCGGATCTCTCTGGCCTCCTCCTGGGCCTTCAGGAGTATTTCCTCGGCCTGCTGCCTGGCCAGTTTCGTTATTTCATTTTCATCGACCAGTTTAGCAGTGTAATCCTTGGCCTGCTGTACTATCTCCCGGGCTTCATTTTCGGCATCGGCAATAATCCGCTTCCGCTCTTTTAAAACCCATCTTGCCTGGCGCAGTTCGTCGGGTAAAGAATTCCTGATCTGCTCGATGACTTCAATCAACTCATCTTCATTTACGACCACCTTGCCCGTCAGCGGGATCCGTCCTGCCTCCGCAATGAGCTCTTCTAAATTATCAAAGAGTTCAAAGATTTCCATGCGGCCCTCCCCTTCCCGAATAACTATTTTGCTGGCCCTTTACCCCCGCTTAAATTTACGCCGGAGGGCGGCTTCCACATTGTCGGGGACCAGACCCTGAATGCAGCCACCATAGCCGGCTATTTCCTTTATAATACTCGAACTGAGATAGATATACTTGCTGTTGGTCATCATAAAAACAGTCTCCACATTGGGGGCCAGTTTTTTGAGGGTCAAAGCCATCTGCAATTCATAATCAAAATCCGATACCGCCCGCAGCCCCCGTACAATTATCTTGGCCCCCTTCCTCTTCACATAATCGCTCAACAGGCCGTCAAACCAATCCACTTCAACGTTGGGAAGGTGTTTTGTAGCCTCCCTCAGCATCTCCACCCTTTCCTCCGTTGTAAAGAGGGGATCCTTTCCCGCATGTTTTCCCACCGCTATTAATAAATGCTTGAAGATACCACTGGCCCGCTCAATGATATCCATGTGTCCATTGGTTACCGGGTCAAAACTACCTGGATAAACGGCAATCAGCACCACAACCCCTCCTATAAAGGATTACTCTCTTCTTCCCTGCTGTAAAAGGTCAGGACTGTATCACCATAGCGTCGCTGCCGCCAGAGCTGAAGGTTGGCAATCCTCCCGGGTAAATCTTCCTTACGAGAATGTTCTACAGCCACAACACCTCCTGAGGAAAGCACCCCACTTTGGGCCAACTTACGTAAAATAGACAGGGTCATCCCCTCTCCATAGGGAGGATCGATAAATACCAGATCAAAGGACCTCCCCTGGCGCTGGAACAGGGAGAGGGCCGCGCCAGCATCCTGCCGGTAGAGTTCGGCAGAGGGTAACAAACCCGTGAGAAGAAGATTGCGTCTAACTAAAATGATACTGTCCCGCTGGCGATCGACAAATACAGCCCGGCTTGCCCCCCTGCTCAAGGCTTCGATCCCCAGTGCCCCTGTCCCTGCAAAGAGATCCAGGACAATGGCATCCTCTATTTTTCCCGCCAGGATATTAAAAAGGGCTTCCTTCACCCGATCCGAAGTCGGCCTGATCTTGGTTCCCCGGGGCTGGCGCAAAATACGCCCCCGGGCTGAGCCCCCGATAACACGCAACCCCAACCCTCCATTGTATGCCATTATTATGTTTAATTTTACCACAATTCCTGCGAAAAAGCGAGGAAGGATAAGAAAAGGTGTTATGGTTATTGGTATAAATTACCATTAAATTGCTGTATATATTTGTTCCCGCGGTCAATAATAAGGATAAAACCACCATTAATATGAAGCAAGAATTCAGTCCTCCCCCATAAGCTCTTCCTCCGGTTTCTCCTCTCCCAGTGGCGGCCTGGTTTCCAGGCCGCCATATCTTTTCCCCTGTCCGACAACGTAGTTTTTTGCAAGGGGGAACTAATTCTCCTTCCGGTGGAAAGACTAAGGAGAGAAAACAACCATAAGGAGGTACCAACCATGGCAGGGAAACCGTCCTTTGCTGACAGGGCCACCATCAGGACAGACCTGGCCGTCGAGGCCAGGCAGTTCCTAACCCAACAGGGCTATCCTGTACCCGGGGTAACGGTAGAAGATGACGAAAACGAATACGCCAGGGTATCTTGGGTAAAGATTACTTCCCCCGAGGGAGCCCAGGCCATGGGAAAACCCCCGGGCAATTATATTACCATTGAATCCCCGTACCTGCGCCAGGCCAGCCGGGTTGCCCAGGAGGAAATTGGCAAGCTCCTGGCCCGGGAATTGGAAAAACTGGCCAATCTGCCTCCCGAGGCCACCATTCTCGTAGTTGGCCTGGGAAACTGGCATGCCACCCCCGATGCCCTGGGTCCCAGGGTCATCGATGAATTGCTGGTTACCAGGCACGTCGCCCAGTATGCCCCGGAGGAGCTCTCAGAAGGCCTGCGCATAGTCTGTGCCCTGGCACCCGGGGTGTTGGGCTTAACGGGTATTGAGACGGGGGAGATCGTCAAGGGTATTGTGCAGAATGTCAAACCCGATTTAATTATTGCCATCGATTCCCTGGCTGCCCGCAGTGTCGATCGGGTGTGTACCACCATCCAGCTGGCAGACAACGGCATTAATCCCGGTTCAGGGATAGGCAACAAACGAATGGGGATTACTCGTGAAACCATGGGGGTGCCGGTAATTGCCCTCGGCGTCCCTACCGTTGTCCATGCCAGCAATATTGCCTATGATGTTATTGAAACCCTCCTGGGGCAAATGAAGGGTGAGCTGGACCTGGGCATCATGGGCCGGCTGGGGGAAGCCGATAAGCGGCAGATGATCAGGGCTGTCCTGGGCTCGGAGATGGGGGATCTCCACGTAACCCCCAAGGAAATAGACTCCCTCATTCTCAACATCTCCCGGGTGCTGGCGGGAGCCCTCAATGTGGCCCTGCATCCAGCCGTGAAAGAAGAAGACCTGTATCGTTATCTACAATAGGCCCCGGCTTCCTTGAAATAGATCTAGGCCCTTCGTTCCCACCAGTTTTGACCAAAGAGTCCCTCCAGGGCATGCCTCAGGGCGGTATGGGCCGGATCAGTAAGGTGGGGGTCCCGGCTTAAAATCTGCAAGGCCTCCCGGCGGGCCTGGGGGATGAGGCCGATGTCCTCCATCAGGTCTGCCACCTTTAATTCCGGAAAACCACTCTGTCTTGTGCCGAAAAACTCGCCGGGACCCCGCATCTTTAAATCGGCTTCGGCCAGGCGAAAGCCGTCAGTGACTTCCGTCATCACCTGCAGGCGCTGCCTCCCCTCTTCAGTGGTGGGAGTACCAATCAGAATGCAGTAGGACTGGTATTCTCCCCGTCCCACCCTGCCCCGCAGCTGATGCAGCTGGGCGAGGCCGAACCTTTCGGCATTTTGAATCACCATGACCGATGCATTGGGGACGTCTACCCCTACTTCGATCACCGTCGTTGCCACTAAAATATCAATTTCCCCCCGGCGAAACTCCTCCATCACCCTTTCCTTCTCTTCCAGGGGCAGGCGGCCGTGGAGGAGGCCCAGCTTAAGATCGGGAAAAACCTTCTCCTGCAAGTAGGAGGCCAGTTCCGTGGCCGCCTGGACCTCGAGCTTGTCTGATTCTTCCACCAAGGGGCAGACAATATAGGCCTGACGGCCTTCCCCCACTTGCCGGCGCAGGAAGGCATAGACCCTGGTGGCTATTTTTTCACTGACCCAATAGGTTTCCACCGGTTTTCGGCCCGGCGGCACCTCGTCCAGGACGGTGATATCCAGGTCCGAATAGAATACCAGGGCCAGGGTGCGGGGGATGGGAGTGGCCGTCATAACCAATAGATCGCAGGCTTCCCCTTTCTTTAACAGGGTGGAGCGCTGGGAGACCCCGAAACGGTGCTGCTCGTCAATGACCACCAGACCCAGCCTGGCAAAGTCCACCCCTTCCTGGATAACGGCATGGGTGCCAACCACCACCCGGGCCCCTCCCCCCTCGATCCTTTGGAGCACCATTTCCCTTTCCTTACCGGTCATAGACCCCGTCAACAGAGCAACCTCTATTCCTATAGGCTTTAATAAGCGGCTGAGGTTCAGGTAATGCTGCTCTGCCAGGATCTCCGTCGGTACCATCACCACACCCTGATAGCCGTTTTCAACCGTCTTTACCAGGGCATAGGCGGCAACGACTGTCTTACCCGAGCCCACATCCCCCTGAAGGAGCCTGTCCATGGGTCTTTTCCCTTCCATATCCCTGGCGATTTCCGCCAGGGCCCTTTTCTGGGCTCCCGTTAGGGTAAAGGGAAGCTGGGCGAGGAAGCTGGCCACCAATTCCCCATCGGGGCCGTGGGCAATCCCTTCCCCCTCTTCCCGGTCATACAGGAGGCCCAATTGGAGTAAAAGGAGTTCCTCGAAGGCCAGGCTGCGGCGGGCCCTCTGCACCTGCTCCCAGCCGGTAGGAAAGTGCATCTCCCTTATTGCCACCGCCCGGGGAAGAAGCCCCTGCCGTTCCCGGATTTCTGCCGGTATTATTTCCTCCAGGTCGGCGCCACAGGCCTTCAGGGCTGTGAAGACCGCATAGCGGAGCAGGCGGGAAGTTAAACCTTCAGTGGCGGGATAAATGGGTACAATCCGGCCGCTGTGCAGGCCCTTTTGCCGGGCCACGGTTTCAACCTCGGGACTGTTCATCTGCAGCTCTCCATAGCGCATCTCCACCTTACCGGTGGCCATTACTTCCTGTCCCCGGCGCAGCTGTCCCTTCCGGTAGGGTTGATTAAAAAAAACCAGGGCCAGGCTCCCCGTCCCGTCGGTTAGCTCAAACTTGGTAATGGTAAGACCCCGGCGGGGCCTTATCTCCTCCACCCTCCCCAATCTGCCCCGCACCGTTACCCGGCTGCCGGGTTTGACCCCTGCCACCGGCTGGCATTCACTCCGGTCTTCCCACTGCCTGGGGAACCAGAACAACAATTCCCCCACGGTTTTGATTCCCAGCCGCCCGAAGAGTCGGGCCCGGCTGGGTCCTATCCCCGGCAATTCCTGAATGCTGCTATTTAGTCCAACCCTGCCCTGCATAGTATCACTCCCAGAAAACATCCCTCGCTAATACCCCTGCCAGGGGGCAGCACGTCGCCGGCTCCTGCAGCAGCCAGACTGTACAGGGTGATGCCAGAAAAAACAGGCGCTAATTTGCACCTGTAATTTCCGCCACCTACTTTCGCCCCTTTTTAATCAGGCTCAGGGGCTGATGCCGATGAGGGCCAGGGTGCCGGGGCCAACGTGGGTTCCAATCACTGGTCCAACAGTGGAGATGATAATCTCCTGGGGCTGCCACCTTTCCCTGGCCTTCTTTTCAAGTTCTGCCATCCCTTCAGGATTGGCAGCATGCATCATGGCCATTATCCTCTGCCTGCCCGTTCCGATGGCGGCTTCCATTTTTGTCAGGAGCTGTTCCATGCCCTTGGCCCGTCCCCGGGCCTTGGCCGCCGGGACAATAATGCCCTGCTCCAGGGTCAGGATGGGCTTTATATTGAGCATGGAACCCAGGAAAGCCTGGGCTTTACCAATCCGCCCTCCCTTTTGCAAATACTCCAGGGTATCCACCATAAAGAAGACCCTGATCCTTTCCTTCAGCCTGTTGACCAGGTCCACTATTTCTGCCTTAGACTTCCCGGCCTGCGCCGCCCGGGCCGCCTCTAAGACCAGGACACCCAGGACCGTGGAAGCCTGCCAAGAATCGATGACCTCGATATCAGCTTCCGGCAGCATAGATTTGGCCACCTCTGCCGAGTGATGGGTGCCACTCAAGTGGGCAGAGATATGGATGGAAATTATAGAATCAATCCCCTGCTCCAGAAGCTTCCGGTAAGTCTCGACAAACTCACCCGGTGAAGGTTGGGACGTCGTCGGCAGTACGGCACTGGCCTGGAGCTTTTGGTAGAATTCACCGGCAGTAATATCCACCCCATCCCGGTATTCCTCCTGGCCAAAATGGACCTTCAGCGGGACAATATGGATGCCGTATTCCTTTACCAGGTCCTCCGGCAGGTCGGCAGTGCTGTCACACACAATCCCGATGGTCATTTCTTACACCTCCCCCTCGGAACCTATTCCACCGCCACAATATAGTAGTACAAGGGCTGTCCTCCTTCATAGACCTCCACCTCACACTGGGGATAGGCGTCACTGACCCGGGCTGCCAGCTCCTGGGCAGCGGCACTGCTGACCCCTTCCCCATAATAGATGGTGAGTATCTCGCCGTCATCCTCAACCAATTGTTCAAGGAGTTTCAGCACCACTTCCTCCGGCTCCTGCCCCAGGACAGAAAGCTCTCCATCGATTAGACCCAGGATATCCCCCGCCTGGATTTTTTGTCCATTAAAACTGGAATCCCGGACAGCGTAGGTCACCTCTCCGGTCTTGACTTCCTCTATGGCCGCGGTCATCTCCTGGCCATTGGTCTCCAGATCCGCCTCCGGGTCAAAGGCCAATAGGGCGGCAATGCCCTGGGGGATGCTTTTGGATGGTACCACCAGTACCTCCTTTTTGGTAAGATCCCGGGCCTGCTGGGCGGCCAGGATCACATTTTTGTTGTTGGGTAAAAGGATTACTTTATTATAGCGGCTGTTTTCAATGCTCCGCACCAGCTCTTCGGTGCTGGGATTCATGGTCTGCCCCCCGTCAATAACCCTTTCCACACCCAAACTCTCAAGGATGGCAGTAATTCCCTCTCCCAGGGCTACGGCAATTACACCAGTACCCACTTCTGCCTGAACCTCATCGCTATCGGCAATGCCAGGCCCGGCGGCTTCCGGTGGATTAGCAGCAAGGACTTCCCGGTGTTGTTCCGCCATATTATCAATCTTTACGTCATGGAGGGTACCCTGCTCCAGGCCAATTTCCAGAGCCTGGCCCGGGTGATTGGTATGAATATGAACCTTAATCACTTCTCCCGTCCCCACGGCAATCAGGCTGTCGCCCAGGTCGCTGAGCCGCAGGCGGATTTTCTCTATGTCGAGGCCATGCCCCTTGATGATAAACTCGGTGCAATACTGATAGGTTAAAGCTGCCGGCTCTTCCCCAACCCCTTCCTGCACCGGGCGCAGGACTTCGGCGGGCTGGGAAAGGGCAGCCAGGTCCTCGCCCTTCAGTCCCAGCAGGGCCCCCTGCATAATGCAGAGGAGACCCTTGCCCCCTGCATCCACTACCCCCGCCTCTTTCAAGACAGGCAGTATTTCCGGTGTCCGGTTCAAGGTTATCTCAGCCTGCCCGATGGCACTTTCCAGCACACCCAGTATATCTTCGCCCCGCCGGGCGGCCTGCAGGGCTGCCCTGGCTCCTTCCTTGGCTACGGTTAAAATAGTCCCCTCGACGGGTTTCATAACCCCGCGATAGGCTGTCTTCACACCCTCCTGGAGGGCAAGGGCAAATTCCATGGGGCTGGCCTCTACCTTACCTTCTAATCCGGCAGCAAAGCCCCGAAACAACTGGGACAGGATCACCCCGGAGTTTCCCCTGGCCCCCATGAGGGAGCCATTGGCCAGGGCGCCAGCAATACTGCCCAGGTCACCTGCAGCCATTTCTACCTCCCTCACGGCAGCAGTCACGGTAAGACTCATATTGGTACCCGTATCGCCATCGGGAACGGGAAAAACATTGAGGGAGTTTATTTCCTCTTTCCTTTCTTGTAATAGGGCAGCGCCGGCAAGCAACATCTGCCGCAGATGTTGTCCTTCCAAGAATTGAAGCTGCATTGTTTTACCTCCTCGGCTCCTCTTTGCTTACCTTGACCCCCTGGACTGTTATATTCACGCAGGCAACCGTAAGTCCGGTTATTTTCTCTATACTGTATTTGACCTTCTCCATCACATTATGGGCTACTTCCGATATTTTCACCCCATAACCGACAATGATGTGCAGATCCACACAGATATCCTTTTCCCTGACCGTCACTTCAACGCCCCGACTTATATTCTCCTTACCCAACAGTTCAACCAAACCATCTTTAATATTCCGTGCGGCCATGCCCACCAGGCCGTAGCACTCTATAGCCGCCATACCGGCAATGGTGGCCAGGACCTCCTCGGAAATAATAATCTGGCCATATTTGGTCTGGACTTCATTGCCCATATTGAGCCCCTCCCTCTTACTATTCGCCACAGACCTACCTCCTCGTTAGGAAAGTATGCTTCTTATTTCTTCCCTACACCTGAAAACCCTTCTTTAAATTATAACATGTTTCCCTATTATCACCAGGTTTCTGGCCACCTTTTCCAGGATAACACAATAGAAAGGACTACATTACATTATCCCTCAAAGGGGGCGAAAAATAAACCCAGGGGATAAGGCACAAAAAAAGAGGGGTAAACCCCCCTTTGGTAATTCTTCTTACTTCTTCTGAACTCCTTCTTTTTAGCAGATAAACAACCCTAACAGATACTTACCTTTTAAAGCCAATTCCTGTGTCAACATGACCAGGGAAATGGAAATCAAGGACAGCATCTACTGCAAAGAATATTACACTGGAGGTGTAACGGCCTTGTCGACCTTGGTGTAAGCTAGTTCTCCTTCAGTTGCCGCCACCACAACAGCCGCCGCTGCATCCCCGGTAATGTTAATGGCGGTCCGGGCCATATCCAAAATCCGGTCGATGCCGGCCACGAGGACCAAACCCTCCAGGGGCAGGTTAACCGACGTCAATACCATGGTGAGCATGACCAGACCGGCTCCCGGCACCCCGGCAGTGCCGATGGAGGCCAAGGTAGCGGTGAGGACGATGGCAAGTTGCTGGGCAATAGTCAGCTCCAGACCGTAGGCCTGGGCGATGAAGAGGGCACAGACCCCCTGGTAAAGGGCGGTTCCGTCCATATTGATAGTGGCTCCCAGGGGGACAACAAAACTGTTTACTGTTTTACTAACTCCCAGTTCCTCCACCGATTTCATCGTAATGGGCAGGGTGCCGGAACTGCTGCAGCTGCTGAAGGCAACCAGGGTAGCAGGCATCGTAGCCCGGAAAAACCGCAAGGGGCCAATGGGAGAAAAAAGGGCCACCGATCCTGAGTAAACCAGCAGGGCATGGAGGATGCAGCCCAGATAAACGGCAAGTATGACCTTGAAAAGGGGCAACAGCACATCAAGGCCATGGGAGCCGACGGTGTGGGCAATAAGGCCAAAAACCCCCAAAGGAGCAAACTCCATAATCAAAGCCACCAGCTTATACATGGTTTCCGCAACAGCATTGATAAAGTCATAGGCCGGTTGGGCCACCTTCCCGGCCAGGGTAATGCCAATACCAACGAATAAGGCAAAGGCAATGATTTGGAGCATGTTCATCTCACTAAAGGCAACGAAGGGGTTGTTGGGTACTATTTCCAGGAGAGTATCTATAATGGACGGTGCAGTTTTAGCTTCCACCTCCTCTACATCTACGGGTAAGGAAAGACCAACACCAGGAGCAATAACATTACCTAATAGGAGCCCGATCATAACGGCAATAGCCGTTGTCACCAGGAAAAACACGATGGTTTTTCCCCCGATCCGGCCCAGCTTTCGCACGTCACCAACACCGGCTACGCCCACCACCAGGGAAGAAAAGACCAGGGGAACGATAATCATACGAATCAGGCGCAGGAAAAGGTCCCCCAGGGGTTTCACAACACTGGCCGTGGGTCCCAGCACTGCTCCCGCCACAATACCGGCTACAAAGCCAATGAGAATCTTGACATGGAGTTTCACCTCTTAACCTCCTCTCATAAATCATCCACACGTTAAGGGAGGCATGTAATCCGTCAACTTCCCTGCAATGTTCACCCCCCACCCCTATTATGTTATTAATAATAATTATATTCCAATTCTTTATTTCCTTCTCCCTCGTGTCATTTTTCTCCCTTGTCCCCCTGGCCTGATTATTACCCTTTCCCTTGCAGCTCCCCTATTACTATGGTAAAATGTACGAGTGGACCATTTAAGGGTATATTTTCAAAGGCCGGTAAGGAGGTGCAAGGATGTCCAAGGTATGTAAAATTTGTGGCAAGGGCAAGCAAACGGGTTACAAGGTCAGCCACTCCAATATCAAATCAAAACGGAGCTGGTCCCCCAACCTCCAGAAAATAAAGATTATCATGGGCAAAGCTCCCAAAAGAGTATACGTATGTACCCGCTGTCTGCGTTCCGGCAAGGTACAGCGGGCCTACTAGCGCACCCTAGGGTGTGCTATTTTTTTTGCCAAAGGTTATCGGCAGGGTCAAATCTTAACCAAGAAAAAAGCACCGGGCAAAACCGGCGGTGCTATTTCTCTGCCTTCAACGGCCCATCACTTCGATTTTGTACACCACTTCCTGCATATCTCCCTCTTCTATCTTCCGGTAGATGTTGTTGACCTCAGCCAGGAGAACTTCCAATAAAACCAGGCGCCGATAGGGGGAATCTACCAAACGAAAGCCCCTTGTCCTCGTGATTATTTTATCGCCTTCCATTCAACCCGCCCCCCAGATAAGTCCTTGCTATCACCTCCTCCCCCCCCACCTCAGGCTATTCTCCCCTCTGAAAGACACGCATGAGCCCCAAGAGCAGCTGCCCAAGGAAACGTGGCATCTTGATCACATGGATGCGCATCCCGGTCCCTCCTTTATTTAACCCCATTCCCTCCTCCTACAACCTTTTTCCTTCCCGGAGCAGAGCCCAGCCCAGGGCAAGTAAGCTTCCCCCCAGGGCAAATAACCAAACCCAGCCGGGCAGGGCCAGGTATATGACACCCGCCCCGGCGGCCAAAAGAACTAAGCCTAAAATCCTTCGTGTACCGCTCCCAGGTCGAAAGTACAATTCTCCCCCTCCTTGCCCGGCACCTGGTTTTTCCTCTCCAGTACATATTATTCAGGGCAAAAAAGATTTGCTACTCCAAACAAAAGAAAGCACCCCCCCAAGGGTTGTTCTGGAGGGGTGGAAGAACATAGGTTTGGGCCGGCTGCAAAGTAGCCAGCCCATAATAATATTTATTGATAGGATTATCGCAATGTAATTTCGCTGAAATGTTATTCTACCGACAATGCTATCCCCGCAGGGCAGCAATGGCTTCCTTGAGATCAGGGGCGCCGAATACGGCGGAGCCGGCTACAATGATATCGGCCCCGGCGGCAATCATCTGGGGAGCCGTTTCCCGGTTCATACCTCCGTCTACGGCGATGAGGGGAGCTGCCCCCGCTTCCTGGAGCATCTTCTTTAAGGAGGCCACCTTGCCCACAGAGCCGGGTATAAATTTCTGGCCGCCGAAACCGGGGTTGACCGACATAATGAGGATCAGGTCCAGCTCGGAGAGGACATGTTCCAGGGTACACAGGGGGGTGGCCGGATTTAGGGCAACCCCCGCTTTGAGGCCGTTTCCCTTAATGGCCTGGAGGGTCCGGTGCAAGTGCCGGGCTGCCTCAACATGAACAGTCACCATCTCCGCACCGGCAGCAGCCAGGGGTTCCACATAAAAATCAGGGTTCTCCACCATCAAATGGACATCAAAGGGAATCTTTGTCAGCGGGCGCAAGGCCTTGACCACCGGCACACCAAAGGTAAGATTGGGCACATAATGGCCGTCCATAATGTCCAGGTGGAGTAGGTCGGCACCGGCCTCGGTAATCCTTTTCACCTCTTCCCCCAGGATAGCAAAGTCAGCCGAGAGCAAGGAAGGGGAAATCATGACCATAGCTAACCCTCCAATTCTTTTAAAAAGTCAAGATAATGTTTGTATCTGCCTTTATCGATCTTACCCTGCTTCACCCCTTCCTTAACGGCACATTCAGGCTCCTGCCAGTGGAGGCAGGGACTGAAGCGGCAGTGGGGAGCCAGATCGATAAACTCAGGGAAATAATACATAAGTTCCCTTCTCTCAAGCCCCGTCAAATACAGGGAAGTAAAGCCCGGGGTATCGGCTACCCGTCCTTTCCCCGGCAGTGGGAGGAGTTCTACATGCCTGGTTGTATGCCGGCCTCTCCCCAGTTTCCTGCTCACCTCCCCCACCTGCAGGGAAAAGCCCGGTTGGATCTTATTCAATAGGCTCGACTTCCCCGCCCCCGAGGGACCTGCCAGCACCGAAATTTTACCTTCGAGGAGCTCAGCCAGGGTCTCGATGCCTACCCCTGTTTTAACACTGGTAAGAACCACCACAAAGCCTGCCTGCCGGTAAATGTCGGCCACGGCAGCGACCTCCACCGCCGGAACAAGATCAACCTTGTTAAAACAAATAATTGCCTCGAGGGAAGCAGCCTGGATTAACACCAGGAACCGGTCAAGCTGTTTTAGGTTTAAGGAGGGATCTGCCATGGCGGCAACAACGATACACTGGTCGACATTGGCTATTGGGGGGCGAATGAGACTGTTTTGCCGCGGTAGTACTTCCTCAATAACGGCACTCTCCCCATCCACCGGTCTAATCTTCACCCTGTCCCCCACCAGGGGTGCTATTTCCCTTTTTACCCTCCCCCGCAGGTAGCAACGGTACTCACCTGCTGGAGTGTCGACAAAGTAGAAACCACCTACGGCCTTAATGATAATTCCCTCCTGCATCCTCTCCTCCTTTACCCTTGCTGTCCCAATTATTCCAGATCCACCCCCTCCTCTATAATACCTTCTTCCGGAGGCGGCCCGATACTGACTACTAAATTGACGGCACTGCCCTCTTCTATCAGTTCATAGGGCGCCGGGGATTGATCAATTATTAAGCCGGCAGCATAAATAGGGCTGTAATCTTCCTTTATTTCCCCTGGTACCAGGTTGAGTTCGGCAATGGTGGCCAGGGCTGCCTCCAGCTCCTGGCCCCGGAAACTGGGCAGGGTAACCTCCTTAACCAGGGGGCCGTCACTTAAGAATATATTGACACTGGCCCCAGGCACCAGTTCAGTATTGGCCTCCGGTTCCTGCCTTACCACCAGATCGATGGGAACAACATCATCATTGACCCGCTTTACCTGGCCCAGGGCGAGGTTGTTCTTTTCCAATTCCAGCTGGGCAGCATGGAGGCTGAGCCCGCGTATGTCCGGCACTATAGAGCGCTCGGGGCCCAGGCTCAAGACAAGCTCAACGGTATTTCCTTCTTTGCGCTGGGTGCCGGCTTCCGGGTACTGGCCAATTACGGTATCGGCCGGTTCCTCGCTGTATTCGCTCCGCAGAACCCGGTAATTAAGATTCCTTTCAGCCAGCAGCTCTTCTGCTTCTGACAGGGGCTTACCCACCAATTCTGGAACCTCAACCAGGGGTGGTACAAAGAGGGACTGCCAGGCCCGGTAGCCGCCAAAGGCAATCCCCAGCAGCAAGAACAGGGCAATGGCTACCTTGAGCCAGCGCCTACCTCCCCTGGCTCTATTCCCAGCGGCATCGAAGTCCCTCTTCCCGTTACCCTTGATAACTGCCTCCTGAGTCGGAGAATCGTCCTCACCGAAGGGAATATCTGCCACCGTTAGGGGGGGCTTCCTTTCTCCTATTGGGAGCACAGGGCGGGAACCGAGGCTTTCCAGGTCCTGGAGAAGTTCTCCCGCTCCCTGATAGCGTTTTTCCTCTTCCTTACTGAGGGCCTTCATGATTATGGCTTCCAATTCCGGAGAAACCCTGGGATTTAATTCCCGGGGAGGCCGGGGAGGCTCAGTCAAGTGCTTCAGGGCAACCCCCACCGGGTTCTCGGCCTGGAAGGGAACCTGGCCTGTAACCATTTCGTACAGGACAACCCCCAGGGAATAGAGATCCGAGGGGATGCCGCTAATGCCGCCCCTGGCCTGTTCCGGGGAAAAATAGTGTACTGAACCGAAGATATTGCCGCTGGCCGTCAGGGTTCCACTGCTGATGGCCCGGGCAATGCCAAAATCGGTAACCTTTATCCTTCCTTCCGTAGTGACCAGGATGTTATGGGGTTTAATATCCCTGTGGACGATACCGTGGTCATGGGCATGGACCAGGGCCCTAGCTATCTCCCGACCCAGGTAAACTGCTTCCTCATCGGGAAGGGGGCCCCGCAGGCGCAGGTAATCCTTTAGGTTGCAGCCCTGAACATATTCCATGACAATATACTGCTGCGCCCCTTCCTGGCCCACATCGTAGATGCTGACAATATTGGGATGGGACAGGGCCGCGGCAGCTCTGGCTTCACGGCGAAAACGGCGGACAAATTCGCCATCGTGGAGATATTCCTCCCGCAGGAACTTAATTGCTACCAGGCGGTCCAGGAGCCGACAGTGGGCTTTATAGACCAGGGCCATTCCTCCCCCGCCGAGCCGCTCCAAAAGCTCATATCGGCCCCCCAGAACTCTCCCCTCCATTTAACCTCACTCCTTCAAATCCTGTTGGGATTGGGGCGCAACACGGGCCAGGATAAGGGTAACATTATCCTCTCCGCCCCTGGCATTGGCGAGATCCAGCAAGGTCTGACCTTGGACGGCAAGGGAAACAGGCCGGGCCAGAATTTCCTCGATTTCAGATGCCGAGACACTGTTGCTCAATCCGTCGGTACACAACAGGCAAAGGTCACCATCCTGCAAGGAAAGGGAGCTGGTATCAACCAGAACCTGTTCCTCAGTCCCAACTGCCCGGGTAAGGATATGGCGGCGGGGGTGGGTCATGGCCTCTTCCGGGGAAACCAGTCCTTCCTCGACTAAACCCTGGACCAGGGAATGATCCCGGGATAATAGATCCAGTTTTCCCTGGCGGTACAGATACAAACGGCTGTCCCCCACATGGGCAAAGTACATCTTCCTCTCCACCACCAGGGCAGCCGTAATGGTGGTACCCATCCCGTAATATTCCGGGACCCGCAGGGACTCCTGGTAAATCATGGTATTACATTTCTCAAAACCTTCCCGAAGAAAGGAAAGCCAGTCCCTGCTGGCAGCGGGAGAAGTGTACAGCCCCTCTTCCAGGTGGCTGGAGAGCAGTTCAATGGCCATGGAACTGGCCACCTCACCGGCTTGATGGCCACCCATTCCATCGGCCACTGCCAAAAAACCCCTTTCCCCCTGAAAGCGGATGATAAAACTATCTTCATTTATTTCCCGAACCTGTCCAATGTGAGAACTCCCCCATGTAATCATGCTATAGCTCTCCACCCCTTCTGCCTCTTCTCCTCTTTCCCGCAGTAAAAATTACCCCTTCCCCACAATCTTCCCCTTCCTGCCCTTCCTCCGGCGCAGCTGACCGCAGGCGGCGGTAATATCCTGCCCCAGCTCCCGCCGTTGGGTGACGTTAATTCCCTTCTCTTTGAGATAATTACAAAATCTTGCCACCAATGGGGGCTTGGGAGGCATAAAACCCCTTTCCTGCACCGGGTTGAGGGGGATTATATTGACATGGCAATTAATACCCGAAAGGAGCCGGTACAACTTGCGGGCATGCTCCAGGCTATCGTTGACGCCGGCAATCAGGGTATATTCAAAGGTTATTCTCCGCCCCGTCGCCTCCACATACTCCCGGCAGGCTTCCAAAAGCCGGGCCAGGGGGTATCTTCTGTTAATGGGCATGAGCAGATCCCGCAATTTATCGTCGGGTGCATGGAGGGAAACGGCCAGGTTCACCGGTATTCCCTCCTGGGCCAGGGCCGTGATGCCGGGCACCAGGCCGCAGGTTGAGATGGTCACCCGCCGATAACTTATATTCAAACCGTCGGGATCGTGTAATATACGCAAAAACTTCATCACATTGGCATAGTTTTCCAGGGGCTCCCCTGTCCCCATCAGTACAACCCTGGTGACAGGAACATCCCCCTGCCTGTAGAGTTCAGCCTGGACATACAAAAGCTGATCCAGCATCTCTGCCGGGGAAAGGTTCCGGACTTTCCCCCCCAGGGCAGAGGCGCAGAAGCTACAGGCCATGGCACAGCCTACCTGGGTAGAAAGGCACAGGCTGTTCCAGGACCGGTAGCGCATCAAGACCGTCTCCACGGCCTCACCGTCGGAGAGGACAAAGAGATACTTGACAGCATCCCCCGCAGCCGCCTCCTCCCGCTTGCCCAGGGTGGGCCAGGAGATAAGGGCCCGCTCAGCCAACAGGGCCCGCAGCTCCCGGGGCAAATTGCTCATAGCAGCAAAGGAATGGACATATTTTTGGTAGAGCCAGTCCCAGATCTGGTTGGCACGGTAACGGGGCTCACCAATACCTTCCAGGAATTGGTTCAGTTCATCCCGGGACAGGTCCTTAACATTGACCTTCTCCAATCCTCTTCTCCTCCGTCCTCACCTGTTCCGAAGGATATACTCTATTATACTATAAACCAGCCTAATTGCCCAATATTGCCCTCATTCCCGCTCCATCCGGGCAACAAAGAAGCCGTCGGTCCCGTGCTGATGGGAAAGCAGCTGAATATATCCTTCCCGGGCCGTAGACGCCCTTAACCCCGGGGGGAGATAGGGGGTAAGATCAACCAAGGAAAAAGATGGTTCCTCCTGTAAAAAGGCCTGGATCACACCCTGGTTCTCTTCCCACTCCAAGCTGCAGGTAGAATAGACCAGGGTCCCCCCGACTGCCACACAGGGTGCCACCCCCCGCAGGATCTCCAGTTGCAGGGCAGGGAGTTTTTCCAGATCTGCAGGCCTTTTCCGCCACCGGGCATCGGGTCTTCGCCGCAAAACCCCGGTGCCGGAACAGGGAGCATCGACCAAAACCCGGTGGAAGGCCCCCTGGCAGTCCTCACCCCATTTCCGGGCATCCCTGGCCACGACCCGGACCGACTTTATTCCCAGCCGCCGGCAGTTCTCCCGGATCAGGTCTAGTTTGTGGGAGTGAACGTCACCGGCGCAAATAGTCCCTACATCCCCCATGATCTGGGCAATGTGGGTCGTCTTGCCCCCGGGAGCGGCACAGGCATCGAGGATTTTTTCCCCCGGCCTGGGGGCCAAGACATGGGCGACCAGCTGGGAAGCCTCATCCTGTACCTGGAATAGGCCCGCCCGGAAGGCTGCCAACTGGCCCAGGGATGTGGCATTTTCTACCACCAGGGCTTCGGGAAAGTAACGCCCGGAAGCTACTTGAAAACCCTCGGCCTGCAGCTGTTCCTTGAGCCCCGCCGGGCTTATCTTTAGAGTATTAACCCTGATGCCGAGGGGAGGAGACTGATTATTGGCCGCAAGGAGGGCTTTGGTTTCGGCAAAGCCCCAGCGGGAGAGCCAGCGCTCCACCAGCCATTGGGGATGGGAATAAAAGACGGCCAGGTAGGCTGCCGGATCCTCCTCTGCCCTGGGAAACTGGACCTTCTTCCCCTCCCGCAGGATGCTCCGGAGGACACCATTGACAAAGGCGACACTCCCCCTGTGCCCATAGTTTTTCATCAGCTGCACCGTCTCATAGATGGCAGCATGGGGGGGTATGCCTTCCAGGAAGCAGAGCTGGTAGGCCCCCAGCCTGAGAATATTGCGCACCCAGGGGTCCAGCTGTTGAAGGGGGCGTCTGCTGAAGGCCCCAATAATCCAGTCGAGGCGCTTTTGCCAGCGCAGGGTGCCATACACCAGCTCCGTGGCCAGGGCCCGGTCCTGCCGGGAAAGCCCTTCCCTTGCCAGCATCTGGGGCAGGAGGAGGTTGGCATATCCTCCTTCTTCATTTACCCGGTAAAGGGCCCTGATGGCCACTGCCCTTGCCGGTGTCATCTTTACCCGGGCCATAGAACAGCCCCTCCTCTGCAACTAGTAGTAAAACCGGGTGCGGACAAAGAACTCTGTGGGCACAAAACCCAGGTTCAAGGGGAAGAAACCAAAGTCGGGGACCCGGTATTCTACCCCAACAATGTCCACATTGTCTACGTCGGCCAGGGTGGTAAAACGGGCCTGCAGCCAGTCACCGAAGAGGGGACCAAGGAGGTTGGCCGCCACCATGGCCAGCAAGACATTAATAAGGGTAAAGTGGCGGGTGATAAACAACAAGAGCAGGAAAACAAGGGAGGCGAGAAAATTGGCCGCCGCTATACTGGTACCACAGCGGCGGTGGATGGCCAGGTCCTTTTCTCCCTGCTGCAGCCTTCTCAAACCAAGCCGGGCTGCTTCTTCAATTATATGGGGCTGGGCCTGTCCCTTGATAAAAAAACCATCTTCCCGGGCAAAGCCCGCCAGCTGCTGGGGCCCGTAGTATTCTTCGATGACGTTGATGGTCGCATGTTCCAGGGCATGGTTTGCCCGCAGCCGTCTGTTGGTGGCTATCTGCCAGATCTGGCCCGGTATGGTAAGCAAGCTAAAAAGGGAGCGCAGGGTAAAGCCAAAGGGCAAAAGCAAGAGATTAAAGAGGAAAAAGACGGTCAGGGGGATAAGGAGCCAGGGAAATACCACCAGAATCAGAAAGAGCAAAATTAAAAATAACACCCACGGTTCCTCCCCTCTTATACTGTCCCGAGGAAAAATTCCACACCCTTCCTGACCCGTTCCAGCTCGACCTGGGTGTTGAAGCATGGTCCCTCGGGCCGGATATTTACAATCCCCAGGGCTGGCAGTGGATGGACATCCTGAATACCACTGCTCAGGTCCCGTTCACAGGCGATGGCCACAATGGCCCGGGGACGGGTTTTCCTGACTATGCGCCTGGCCAGGGTCCCCCCGGTCACCACCGCCACCTGAACCCCGTACTCTTCCTTCAGGGCAAGAAGATCGGCAACCCGGCAGCGGCCGCAGCGCCGGCAATTGCCCACATCGGTAGTTATGCGATAAGTGCAGTCGGCATTTTGCAGACAGTGGGGGGCCAGGATCAGGAGTTCCTGGGGTTTAACCCTTCCCCGCATCTGGGCCCGGACCAGGGCATTGTTCACTTCGATAAAGGAAAGCTCCACCCGTTCCTTGGCAATATGAAAGAGTTTACCAAAGCGGATCACCAGGGGAAGGAGATGGGTAATGACAAACTGGGTGGGACGGCGCAGGATGGGGTAAGATTTCCCCGTAATAATGCTGAAGACAATGCCCACCAGCCCCCCCAGCACCAGGAGAACGCCGAGGAACAACAGTAAACCCAGGCTAAAAAATAACTGCCGGAAAAACTGGCTCGGCTCCCGAAAGGTAAAATACCAGAGGAGCAAGCCCAGCCCGCTGACCAGGAGGGTAAAGAACAAAAGGGCACCCAAAAATAACCTTTTCCTTACTTGCAAATCACCACCTCCTAAGCACCGCCGCCGAAGAACAAGCCCTCTTTTACCCCATAGCCCCGGGCAAAATCACTGGCCGTCATTCTCCGTTTTCCGGCCGGCTGCACCACTTCCAGGCGCAGAAGCCCCTTACCAGTACCGACCAAAATCCCTTCCTGCTTATCAACGGCTATGATCTCTCCCGGGGCCGCATCCCCGTCCCCTTTTAGGGGAGAGACTTCCCACACCTTGAGGATTTCCCCCTGCCAGTAGGTCATCGCCCCCGGCCACGGGTTCAGACCCCGGACTTGAAACCAGAGTTGCCGGGCGGGCCTGTTCCAGTCTAAAATTTCGTCGGTCCTCTCCAGGGGTGGTGCGTAAGATACTCCTTCCTCGGGCTGGGGTATTCTGGGCGCAGTCCCTGCCTTTATTCTGGCCACGGTGTCGAGGAGAAGCCGGGCACCGGCATGGGCCAGTTTGTCGTGGAGGGTGCCCGCATTATCCTCGGGCAGGATGGGTACTTCCTCTTGTAATATGATATCACCGGTATCCATACCCTCGTCAATATACATTGTTGTAACTCCCGTAACCCCTTCCCCCCTTATTATAGCCCAGTGTATGGGGGCCGCCCCCCTGTACCGGGGCAGGAGAGAAGCATGGACATTGATACAGCCGAGGGGGGGTAGCTCCAAAACCTCCCGGGGCAGGATTTTCCCGTAGGCAACAACAACGATCAAGTCGGGGGCAAAACCTGCGAGCTTCTCTAAGACCTCCCCGTCCTTCAGGCGCTCCGGCTGATAGACTGGTATAGCCTTTTCCTGGGCAAAGGCTTTAACCGGTGAAGCCGTTACCCTTCTTCCCCTACCCCGGGGGCGGTCCGGTTGGGTGATAACACCGACCACCTCTTCCCCTGCCTCTATTAGTTTTTCTAAGGAAATGAGGGCAAATTCCGGCGTGCCCATGAAGAGAATGCGCATTCCACAGACCCCCTGTCCTTGTTTGCTTGCTTGTACTGGATGGAACTTACATGCTACCTGGTGCCGGGAGTATCCCGAGAACAGCATTGAGACACAGCATCTACTCTCCCTCTTTCTCCTCCGCTGCCTCCCGAATATTCTCCGCCTTATCGATAAAGAGGATGCCGTCGAGGTGATCAATCTCGTGCTGCAGGGCCCGGGCGAGGAGATCGGTAGCGGTGATCTCCACCTGCCGCCCCTTCTTGTCCAGGGCCCTGACCACCACTTCATAGGCCCTGGTCACATCCCCCACCAGGCCCGGCACACTCAAGCAGCCCTCGGTAGCCGTAACCCTTCCCGACTGCTTTACTATGACAGGGTTGACCAGCTCCAGCAAGCCATCACCGACATCTACGACAATAACCCTTTTGTTGACCCCAATCTGGGGAGCCGCCAGGCCGACACCGGGGGCAGCATACATGGTAGCAGCCATATCTGCCAGCAGGTCCTTAATTTTTTGGGAAACCTTTACCACCGGTTCTGCCTTTTGCCTTAAAACCGGGTCCCCTACGCGACAGATTTTACGAATAGCCAATCCTCTTCCTCCCTTCACAATAAGGAAACAGGTGCAATATCAAAGCTAAAGCCAATCCCCTCCCTGCCCGGTCCCAGCTCAAAATCCCGGCGCAGGCTGGTCCAGAACCCTGCCAGGGCAAAGAGCCCCGTCCCTTTGACCACTATCTGGTACCGGTATCTCCCCCGGACCCGGGCCAGGACTGCCGGACCAGGGCCGTAAAGGCGGCAGCTCGAGGGTAACTCTGCCCGGAGTTTCCTTGCCAACTGGGCGGCAACCCTGGCTGCCTGGCCCTCATCGGCGGCACTTACCACTATGCTGACCAGCTGACTGAAGGGTGGGTAGGCCAAAGCTTTGCGATTCTCAATCTCCCTTTGATAAAAGGCCCTGTAATCGTGGTGGCAGGCCGCCTGGATGCTGTAATGGTCCGGATTATAGGTCTGTATGACCACCTTCCCCCGCTTTTCTCCCCTGCCTGCCCTCCCCGCCACCTGGGTTATCAGTTGAAAGGTCCGTTCCCCTGCCCGGAAGTCGGGGAAGTTAAGGGAGGTGTCGGCACTGATTACCCCCACCAGGGTGACCCGGGGAATATCGATCCCCTTGGCCACCATTTGGGTCCCGATGAGGATATCGGCCTCCCCCCTGGCAAAGGCCGCCAGGATCCGCCCGTGGGCATCCTTCCTCCTGGTGGTATCCATATCCATGCGGAGGGTGCGGGCACCGGGAAAGAGTCTCTGTACCTCCCTTTCCACCCGCTCAGTACCCAGGCCAAAGTGTCTTATATAAGGACTATTGCAGGCGGGACAGCTGCGGGGGACGTCCTCCTGGTAATAACAATAATGGCAGACAAGGCGCTCCCCTTGCCCGTGATATGTTAAGGATACATCACAATGGGGACAAAGGGCAACATAGCCGCACTGGCGGCAGAGGATAAAATTGGCATATCCCCGGCGGTTTAGGAACAGGATGGCCTGTTCCCGGGCCTCAAGGACCTCTTTCAGCCTCATCTGCAAGCTTCGGCTAAAAATGCTGCGGTTGCCGGCTTCCAGCTCCAGGCGCATGTCCACCAATTCCATCTCCGGCATTTCCCGCCCATCCACCCTGTTATTTAATTCCAGCAACCGGTAGGACCCCTTCTGCCCCCGGTAATAACTCTCCACGGCCGGAGTGGCACTCCCAAGGATGAGCACTGCCTTCCCTTCCCGGGCCCGGAATTCCGCAACCTCCCGGGTCTGATACCGGGGGCTCTCCTCCTGCTTGTAGCTCTCGTCATGCTCCTCGTCCATAATAATCAGTCCCAGGTTCGGCACGGGGGCAAAAATTGCCGAGCGGGGACCGATGACAATGGGAGCTTCCCCCCGCTGGATCCGCCACCATTCCTCATATCTTTCCCCCGGCGAAAGGCGGCTATGTAGCAGGGCAACCCTATCCCCAAAGCGGTGGCGAAACCGGGCCACCATCTGGGGCGTCAGGGAGATTTCCGGCACCAGCACCACCGCCCCCCGGCCGTATGCCAGGTTTTTGGCAATGACCTGCAGGTATACTTCCGTTTTACCGCTCCCGGTAACCCCATGGAGGAGGTAGGGGACAAACTCCCCCTTCTCCAGGGATTCTATAATAGCCCGGCAGGCCTCTTCCTGCTCCGGCATCAACCTTTGGGGCGGGGGAGAAACAAAGACCTCCCCCTCGGAGCGAGACGGGCCGGGCAAATTGTCTTCTTCAAGAATACGAACCAAGCCCTTTTCCGCCAGGGCCTTCAAGGGCGCCGAGCTGCAGCCAACGGCGGCAACTAGCTCCGGGGCCGGAAGGGGGCGATCCAGCTGGAGGAGGTGGCAGAGAAGCTGAGCCTGTTTCGGAGCCCGCCTCTCCAGCTCCCTGGCCGCCTCTTCAATCTCTTCTTTCGTACCCTGCAGGCGAACCAGCTGCCTTCGCCGGGACCGGATCTTCCTTCCTCCTCCGGGAGGTAAGACACAGCGTATGGCTTCTATCAGGCGGCAGTTATAGCGCAGGGCCAGCCAGGCAGCCAGCCGCATCCGCTCTTCCGATATCAGGCCGGGATATAAATTCTTAATTATGTCCTTTACCCGGGAAACTTCCGGCTTTTCCAGCAGGCTCACCACATATCCCTTGAGCAGGCGATTTTGAAAGGGTACCAGGACCTGATCCCCCGGTCCCAGGCTGCCCTGGAGGCGGGCCGGAATCCGGTAGTGAAAAATCTTATCGGCAGCGGGTATATCCAGATCAACCACTACGCAGGCATAAACCTTTTTTCCCACAGCAAGCCCTCCCCCATTCCTGCTATTATAAAATTCGCCAGCCGCCCCCCCCACCCCTGCCGGGATCGAAAAAGGCGCCCCCAAACTTTGCCAGGCGCACCTTTCCTCAACTCCGCGGCCGCGGCCCCTTTGCCACACTGCATCTTACCTAAGAGAAAGATGGTACCGGCTGCTGCCGCGGACAGATTAGTCCTTTTCTCCACCGGTAAGGGCTACTACTTCGTCCAGTATGTGATGGGCCAATTCCAGTTTAGAGCAGAGGGGAAGCTCCCTTATTGTCCCATCCCGGTGGACGATAGAGGCGATGTTGGTGTCTGTGCCAAAGCCGGCTCCCCTTTGTCCCACATCGTTGGCCACAATAAGATCAAGGTTCTTGGCCCTTATTTTTTCCCGGGCGTTTTCAATTAGATCTTGCGTCTCGGCGGCGAAACCGACGAGGATTTTATCGCCCTTCCTCCCTCCCAGCATCTTTAAGATATCGGGATTCCGCTCCAGGGTCAACACATACTTTTCCGAGCCCTTTTTCATCTTGTGTTCGGCTGTAGTTTGGGGCCGGTAATCGACAACAGCCGCTGCCTTGATAACCACATCCATCTGGGGAAAGTGTTCCAAAACGGCTGCCAGCATTTCCGCTGTAGTTGTCACCTGGATCACTTCTACGCCAGGGGGCGGTACCTGGGCTGTCGGTCCGCTGACCAGCACGACCTGGGCTCCCCTGTCCCTGGCAGCTGCTGCCAGGGCATAGCCCATTTTCCCAGAAGAGGGATTGGAAATAAAGCGAACCGGGTCAATAAACTCCCGGGTCGGTCCGGCTGTTACCAGTATCCTCTTTCCCGCCAGGTCGGCCTTCCTCTGCAGGTGGCCGAGGACCTGATCAATAATTTGGGAAACATCCGCCAGCCGCCCCTCTCCCCTGTCGCCACAGGCCAATTCCCCTACATCGGGGGCTATGAGATGATAGCCCATTTTCCGCAGGCGAACCAGATTGGCCTGGACAGCAGGGTGCCTGTACATCTGGCTGTTCATGGCCGGTGCGATTAAAACCGGGGCTGTGGTGGCAAGGATTGTCGCACATACCATATCGTCGGCAATCCCGGCGGCCAAGCGGCCGATGAAGGAAGCCGTAGCCGGTGCCACCAGAACCAGATCAGCCCTCTTGGCATAGGCCACATGCTGGACATTCCAAACACGGGGCTCGGCAAACATGTCGACCACAACGGGATTCCCGGAAAGGGTCTGCATGGTCAAGGGGGTAATAAAGCGGGTAGCAGCCTCCGTCATCAAAACATGGACCTCTATACCCCTGGTGCAGAGGCCGCGTACCACCTCCGCCGCCTTATAGGCGGCAATACCTCCGGTTATGCCTAAAATTACCCTTTTCATGCCTCTTTCCCCATTCCTTATTTAATGCCGGACTTCTTCCGGCGGTAACTCAGCTTTCCCTCGGCAATTTCCTGCAGGGCTACCGTTACCGGTTTGGGTGTTTTGCCTTCCTCCTCGGGCAGGCTGCCATCCTTTAACAACTGCCGTGCCCGCTTTGCCGCCGCTACCACCAGGGTGTACTTGCTGTCTACCCTCTCCAGCAATGCGTCGAAACTAGGTTCTATCATTCCCGACCCTCCCCGTTGTTACCGCTAAATTTAGCAAGCCATTCCCGATTTCTTTTCACCCTACATTTTTCTGCTATTATTATGGCGGCCAGCTTGTCTACGCTGGCTGTTATATCATCATTGACAATTACGTAGTCGTACCGGGGCAGGTACTTGAGCTCCTCCCCCACAGACCCCAATCTCTTGGCGAGGCTTTCCGCATCTTCGGTGCCCCGCTTCAAGATACGGCGCTTTTGCTCCTCTAAAGAGGGCGGCAGCAAAAATATAAAGACCCCTTCAGGATACCGGTCCTTGACCTGCTCCGCCCCCTGCATGTCAATCTCGAGGATAATATCTTCCCCCCGCTGGAGAATTTCCTGCACCGGACCCCAGGGCGTCCCATAATAATTGTTATAGACGCGGGCCCATTCCAAAAAACCATTGTTTTTTACCCTGGTTTCAAACTCTTCCTTGCTTAGAAAGTAATAATCGACCCCGTGCTTCTCTCCCGGCCGGGGTGGACGGGTCGTTGCCGACACCGAAAAATGCAGCTCCGGGAAACGCTTGCGGAGGGCGCGGCACAGGGTGCCTTTGCCAACCCCCGAAGGTCCCGACACCACCACTAAAAGACCCTTCCTCATTCCCTTCCTTCCCATCCTTTGCCTCAATAATTAAAGGTTTTCTTCCTCACCACTGTCCCGGTTGGCGAGCCGGTTGGCGACTGTTTCCGGTTGCACCGCCGATAAAATCACATGATCGCTGTCGGTTATGATCACCGCCCTGGTTCTGCGCCCATAGGTGGCATCCACCAGTAGGCCCCTGTCCCGGGCTTCCTGGATGATCCTTTTAATAGGTGCTGATTCCGGGCTGACGATGGCGATGATCCGGTTGGCTGAAACAATATTGCCAAAGCCAATATTGATTAATTTTATCCCCACTCTGTTATCCTCCCTTCCTGAACGGCCTGTACCATCCCATTCTACTCGATGTTCTGAACCTGTTCCCTAATTTTCTCCAGCTCGCTTTTTACCTCTACCACCGCCCGGGCGATGGCAGTGTCGCCGGCCTTGGAACCAATGGTATTTATTTCCCGGTACATTTCCTGCAGTATAAAATCCAGCTTGCGCCCAATGGCCCCCTCTTCTTTCAAGGTACTCCGGAAGAGATCGATGTGGCTGAACATCCGTACCAGTTCTTCGTTGATATTGGCTTTTTCGGCAAAATAGGCTACTTCGGTGAGTAGCCGCCCTTCCTCAATTTCCCCCGCCAAAAACTTTTCCATCCTTTGTTTTAGCCCATTCCGGTATTCTACAACCACCTGGGGTGCCCTTTCCTCTATATCCTTAATAACCTGCTCAATTATTGCAATTCTATGTATTATGTCCTCCTGTAATTTTTCCCCCTCCGCTGCCCGCATGGCCACCAGATCTTCCAGGGCAGCAGTCAGTGCTATCTCCAGGGCCCGCTGGGAATTTTCCTGATCTGGTTCCTTCTCCTCCACCAGGAAGACATCGGGAAAATCGGCAATTGCCTTTATATCTACCTCCAGGTCCAATTGGAGGTAATTGGACAATTCTTTCAATGCATTATAATATGCCAAGGCCAAATCCTTGTCAACCCTAACCTCCTTGGCCTCACTCTTCTCATCCAGGGCGCTGACATTTACCTCTACACGCCCCCTGGTTACATACCTCTGGACCGTGCTGCGAATCTTCTCCTGCAGATAACTGTACTGTTTGGGAATTTTTATTGAACACTCAAGATAACGGTGGTTCAAGGACCGGACCTCGACCTGAAAGTGCTCTCCCTCCCACATCCCTTCGCCACGCCCATATCCCGTCATACTGCGCATTTTCCTTCTCACCCCATTATTGCCACTGGATAGGCATTTTGGCCCTACTAACTGTTATTCTCCTCCAAACTCCCAATTCCTGCCCATTACGGGCAAAATTAAGTTATTACGCCCCAGGCAAAAAGCCGTTGCACCACCGTCGGTAAAAAAACCACGACCAGGATAAGCACCCAGTGGAACCAGCCCAGGGAGACCGTTTGAAAGACCTTGCCCAGGGAAGGTACATATATGACCATCAACTGCAACAAAATGGAAATGAAAACGGCAGCCACCAGATAAAGATTACCGCCCAGCCTGACCCGGCCCACTGCTTCCGAACGGCACTCAAAGACATAGACCAGCTGCAGCATCACCAGGGTGGTGAAGGCTATGGTCCGGGCGAAGGAAAGGTCCCCATCCCCGCTGCGGACTGCCAGCAAAAAGGCTAAAAGGGTGCAGAGGCTGATCTGAAACCCCCTACCCATTATCTGTCCCGTCAAACCCCGGGAAAAAACACTTTCCTTGGGCTGCCGGGGCGGCCTTGCCATGATGCCTGGTTCCGGCGGTTCTACACCCAGGGCCAGGGCAGGCAAACCATCGGTAACCAGATTGATCCAAAGAATTTGTATCGGCAAGAGGGGGAGGGGGAGGCCCAGGAGGGCGGCAAAGAACATGGTCAGCACTTCACCGATATTGCACCCCAGTAAATAACGGAGAAACTTCCGGATATTGTCATAAATATTCCTTCCTTCCTCTACGGCAGCCACGATGGTGGAGAAGTTATCGTCCTGGATAACCATGGCCGAGGCTTCCCTGGTCACATCGGTGCCGCTTGCGCCCATGGCAACACCAATATCTGCCTCCTTAACGGCAGGAGCATCGTTAACTCCATCACCGGTCATGGCCACAACATGGCCCTGCTTTTTTAAGGCCCTTACAATCCGCAGTTTGTGCCGGGGCGAGACCCGGGCAAATACGGCCACATCATTGACTATCCTCTCCAGTTCCTGCTGGTTGATACCGTCCAACTGGTCTCCGGTTAGGATCCTCCCTGTCGAGGGCAAAAGACCCACTTCCCTGGCAATGGCCGCCGCCGTCTCGGGATGATCACCCGTGACCATCACAACCCTTATTCCCGCCCGGTGACAGCGCTCTATGGCCGCCGGGACCTCTGCCCGGGGAGGATCCAGCATTCCAAAAAAGCCAATTAAGACCTGTTCCCCCTCCAGGGCACCCTCCCCTTCCCTTCCAGAAAAGTCCGGGAGCAGGCGGCCGGCAACGGCCAGGACCCGCATAGCCCGCCCGGCCATATTGGCAACTACCCCCTGGAGCTCTTCCTTCCTTTCCCGGGTGAGGGTTTGCACCCTACCCCCTTCATATATTTTTGTCGCCAATTCCAGGATGACATCGGGGGCCCCCTTGGTGCAGACCAGATAGCCCTTTCCTTCCGGAAGGCTGTGGACGGTAGTCATCCGTTTCCGCTCCGCCTCAAAGGGGATTTCATAGAGCCGGGGATATTCCCTCTGCAAATCCTCAAGCCAAATTCCAGCCTTGGCAGCCGCTACCAGTAAAGCCCCTTCTGTGGGATCGCCCAGGACCTCCCAGGCAGATGCAGGCCTGGAAAGGCCCTTTTTACCCTTTACCTGGCTCAGGCGGCTGTTGTTGCAGAGGGCAGCCACAGTGAGGGCCCGCCGCAGGTGCTCCTCAGCGGGTCCCACCTTTCTTTTTCCCCGTCGGAATTCTCCCTCCAGCTCATACCCTTTACCCGTCACCGTTATGGTACCGCCGTTAACATATATTTCCTGGACCGTCATTTCGTTCTTGGTCAAAGTCCCCGTTTTATCGGAACAAATAACAGTGGCACAACCCAGGGTTTCCACCGCCGGGAGTTTACGCACCACCGCCCGGCGCCGGATCATACGCTGGACCCCCAGGGCCAGGGCCACAGTGACAATGGCCGGCAATCCTTCCGGTATGGCGGCCACGGCAAGGCTGATGCCGGCCATAACCATGTTGAAAACCGGTTCCCCCCGCCAGATGCCCAGGAGGACCACAAGGAAACAAAAAAACAGGCAGACGGCCACCAGCCAATGTCCCAGCTGGGCCAGGCGCTGCTGCAGGGGAGTGGGCTCATCCTTGACCCCTTCCAGCATACCGGCAATTTTCCCTATTTGGGTATTCATACCCGTGGCAACGACAATGGCCAGGGCCTTTCCCCTCGTCACCGTGGTTCCGGCAAAAACCATGTTCCGCTGGTCCCCCGGCTGCAGCTCCCGTCCCCGCAATGGTCCACTGATCTTGCCCGTGGGCAGGGACTCCCCGGTCAGGGGGGCCTCATCACATTCCAGGCTATTGACAAGGAGCAGTCTGCCATCGGCCGGCACCCGGTCACCGGCTTCAAGTTCAATAATATCCCCCGGGACAAGTTCGGAAGCAGGTATAAGCCTTGTTTCCCCCAGCCGCCGGCACCGGGCCTGGGGTGCCCGCAGTTCCTTCAATGCTTCCAGGGAACGTTCGGCCCTGTATTCCTGGATAAAACCCAGGAGGGCATTGATGATAACTATGGCGAAAATAGTAAGGGCATCGTCCCACTGGCCGAGGAGGCCGGAGAGGAGCACCGCGGCCAACAAGACCACAACCATAAAGTCCTGGAACTGGGAGAGGAAGATGGAAGGCATGGAAACCCTCTTTCCCTCCCGCAGGTGGTTGTAGCCAAACTGCTTCAGTCTTCCCCTGACAACCACCGGTGATAGGCCCTGGTCCGGATCCGATTGCCAATAACTTAAAACTTCATCTCCCGTCAGTTCATACCAATTGGGCAAGGTCACATTTCTCCCCCCAGTACTGGCTTTGCCGACTTCTTCTGCCAATTCATCCCTAATTAATATTCTGACGGGGGAAGAAAAATGCTTAACCCAGGAGGGCGGGAGAAGTTGACCCTCCCCTGAACAATAGTCTATACTGGTTTGAGAAGTTTTTTAAGGAGAGATTATCCCATGACCATGGATGGATTTGTCATAACGGCCCTGCACAGGGAGTTGGAAAGGGAACTGTTGCCGGCCCGGGTAAACAGGGTGTACCAGCCTTCACCCCACCAAATCCTCCTCCACCTGCGGCGGCCAGGGGAAACATTAAAGCTGCTGTTATCGATTCACCCCCGCCTGGCCCGGGTCCACCTCACCCGGACCGAAGGGAAAAACCCACCCTCGCCGCCCCGCTTTTGCCTCTTCCTGCGCAAATATTTAGAGGGGAGCCAACTGGTTGCCATCAAACGCCCCCAGTTTGAAAGGATTCTGGACTTTTCCTTTTTGGCCAGAACAGAACTGGGAGAGACGGAAGAGAGGATACTGACCCTGGAAATTATGGGTAAGAACAGCAATATCATCCTCCGCCAGGGGGAAGGGGGAAAGATATACGACAGCCTGCGCCATGTTACACCGGCAATGAGCCGCTACCGGCAGATCCTTCCCGGCCAGCCCTATGTCCCACCCCCGGCGCAAGAAAAGTTAGATCCCCGCCAGGTGCAGGAACTGACCTTCTACTCCTCCCTGCAGAAAACAAAGAAGCCCCTGTCCCAGGCCCTGATCCGGGTTTTTGCCGGCCTCAGCCCCCTCCTGGCCCAGGAGCTGGTCTACCGGGCCGGCCTAAATCCTAATACCCTCCCGGAGGAATTGAGCCGGCAGCAGCTGGGTTCCCTCTGGGAAATTTTTGCTGAACTAGTGGCTGTCATCGCAGAAGGGAGGGAACAGCCGACGGTCATGCTGGACCCTGAGGGCAAGCCCTTAGCCTTTTCCCTCATACCCCTCCAGCATTTTGCCAAGGCAGAGGAGCTTTCCTTTGCCAGTATTAATGAGGCAGCCGATTTCTATTACCACCACCGGGAAAAACAAGAGGCAGTGGCAGGGCTAAAGGAAAGGCTCCAGGGCCTGCTGCAGAGGGAAATGAAAAAAATGGTAAAGACCATCGACCGACAGCTGGCCACCCTCCAGGACATGGAAAAAGGGGAGGAATACCGCCGCCTCGGGGAACTTTTAACGGCCAACCTGTACCGGGTAGCCCCCGGCGATCGGGAAATTATTGTCATCGACTACTACAGCCCTGGGGGGGAAAGTATCAAAATTTCCCTGGAACCAAACCTCAGCCCGGCGGCCAATGCCCAGAAATATTTCCAGAAGTACCGGAAAGCCACAACGGGACGGCCCCACCTGGAGAAGCAGCTTGCCCACAACCAAAGGGAGCTCACCTACCTGGAAAGCACCGCCCTGGCCCTGGACGATGCTGCCAGCTGGGAGGAGGTAAGGGAGATCCAGGGAGAACTGGCAGCCCAGGGATATCTCAAGGAGAAAGGGGGACACAGGCACAGAACGCCCAGGCAGAAAACAGAGGCTGCAAGCTCCCGGCCCCTGGCCTACCGCTCCCGGGATGGCTTCACCATCCTGGTTGGCAAAAACAACCGGCAGAACGATTACCTGACCCGCCGCCTGGCCAACAGGGAAGACTACTGGTTCCACGCCAAGGATATCCCCGGCTCCCACGTAATAGTGCGCTGCCCACCCCAAACTCAACCTCCCGAAGCCACCCTGGAAGATGCCGCCCTTCTGGCCGCCTACTACAGTAAAGGCCGCTCTTCCAGCCAGGTGGCGGTAGACTATACCCAGGTGAAAAATGTTCGCAAGCCCCGGGGAGCCCGGCCGGGCATGGTCCTCTACGAAAATTACAAAACTATTTTCGTGACTCCAGACCGGGAAAAGGTCCAAAAACTCCTTCCCCTGGAGGCCCCGGAACCTCCCAGTAATAAGTAAGGGCCGGTACAGCGACCGGCCCTTTTGCTTCAGCTTTTACCGCCCTCCGGCAGGATTTTGTGCTGGGCTTCCCCGAAAGGCACCTTCTTCTTCAACAACCCTTTCCTCTTCCCCTGCACCATCGCTACCAGGGAGGATTAAATTCAGGAGCACTCCCACAATGGCGGCCAGGGACATTCCCTGGAGGGTAAAGGAACCGATGCTGACGGCACCGCCGCCGATGCCCAGGACAAGGATGACCGAGGAGATAATCAGGTTGCGATTATTTCCGTAGTCAACCCCGCTCTGAACCAGCATCCGCAGGCCCGAAGAAGCGATGATGCCAAAGAGCAGTATGCAGATGCCGCCCATAACAGGCTGGGGTATGGTCTGGATTAGGACGCCCACCTTCTGCACAAAGGCCAGGCCAATGGCCATTACAGCAGCACCACCGGTTACCCAGACACTATAAACCCTGGTTATAGCCAGTACGCCCACGTTTTCACCATAGGTGGTGTTGGGCGGCCCGCCCAGTAAGCTGGCTGCAATGGTGGCTATGCCGTCTCCCAAAAGGGAACGATGCAGGCCTGGTTCCTTGAAATATTGCCGGCCGACGATATTGCTCAAGACCAGGACATCACCGATGTGTTCCGATAGGGTGACGATGGCCACCGGCGCGATGAGGACCATGGCTGGCAGTACCGCAGCCGGGTCCTGGAACATCAGGCCCAGGGGCGAGGTAAAGTTGGGGATCGCAAACCATTTGGCCTCCTGGACAACGGTCAGGTCCACCAAGCCCAGGATTAAGGACAGGAGGTAACCGGCTACAATTCCGAGGAGCACCGGTATTACACCCAGAAAGCCCTTGAAGAAGACAGAGGCAACGATGGCGACGGCCAGGGTAAAGAGGGCCACCCAAACCTCACGGGACATGAAGAGGCTGGCTGCTCCCCCGTCTTCCCCCGGCAAAAGACCGGCCATATCCAGGGCAGTACCCGCCAAACCCATACCAATAACAATGATTACAGAGCCAACGACGACAGGTGACAAAAGCTTTTCCAACCATTCGGTTCCAATTCGCCTAATCACCAGGGCCACCAGCACATACACCAGCCCCGCGGCCATACCACCGGCCAGGGCTGCTTCAGTACCCCAGGTCTGACCGGCATAGATGATGGGGACGATAAAGGCAAAGGAAGAACCTAGATAGGCAGGTATCTGGCCCTTGGTACAGAGGATGAAGATGAGGGTACCAAGGCCGCTGGTCAGCAGGGCTATAGACGGGTCGAGGCCCGTCAAAATAGGTACCAAAACCGTTGCTCCAAACATGGCAAAGAGGTGTTGGAGGCTCAGGGGAATATTTTGAAGCAGGGGCAACCTTTCATGAACATCGATAAAGCCTTTTTTCATTTAACTCGCTCCTTTCCAAATATAGGTTTACCCTTGTGGCCAAAAAATAACCTCCTCCGGCTCTTTGCCGATAAGGAGGCAGAAAATGTTGCTCATATCTGCTCCCCTTACCGGCCTCACGGGACCGCTTTCAAGGGGATGATTCAATTTGTTCCTGGAGGAGAACTTGATCCTCACCATCTACTTCTTCCACCTGGACGGAAATTATCTCCCGCCTGGAAGTGGGGACATTCTTGCCGACATAATCGGCCCGGATAGGTAGCTCCCGGTGTCCCCTGTCAACGAGAACCGCCAGCTGGATCCTCCGGGGGCGGCCGTGGTCTATCAGGGCGTCGAGGGCCGCCCTCACCGTTCGCCCGGTAAAGAGGACATCATCGACCAGAACAATGATCTTGTCCTTAACTTCCACCGGCAGGTGGGTATCGGAAACCACCGGTGTTGAAGCATCGATTTCCAAATCATCCCGATACAGGGTGATGTCCAAGCTGCCGATGGGTACCCGAACCCCCTCGATCTCCTCGATCTTGGCTGCCAGCCGCCTGGCTAGAGGTACTCCTCTGGTCTTGATGCCAACCAGCAGCAGGTCCTCGGTTCCCTTATTTTTTTCCAAAATCTCGTGGGCAATGCGCGTCAGGGCCCGGCGCATAGCCGTCTTGTCCATCAGTTGGGTCTTGACACGTAGGGCCAGTCCTTCTCACCTCCCTACCAGACAACAAAAAATCCTTCCCACCACAACCGGCAAGAAGGCTACACGTCTCCCGTGTCAGATACTCTTCCAGTATCTGCCTTATAACTCCTTACCGGTCTCACGGAACCGATTTAAAGGTGCTTTTTTTCCGCTGCTATTACATTACCACATAAGCCAGCCCCTGTCAAAGGTTTTTTCCCTAAAGGGGAAACAAAATTTCTGGCAGCGGAACTATTCACTACCAGTGCGCAACTTAGTTAGTGCGGCTCTAATATCTGGCGGCAGGGGGCTGACAAAGGTTAGCCCTTGCCCCGTAGCAGGATGGGTAAAACTTAACTGGGCTGCATGGAGGGCCTGGCGCTCAAGGCCAAGGTTGTCCCTTCCCCTGCCATAGACCGGATCCCCCACCACCGGATGTCCGATATGGGCAAGATGCACCCTAATCTGGTGGGTGCGCCCGGTGTGCAATCTAACCTCCAACAAAGTATATCCTGGGAAAGCCTCTAAAACCCGGAAATGGGTGACTGCCTCCTTCCCACTGCCGATTACCGCCATCCTTTTCCGCTGGACAGGATGCCTGCCAATGGGGGCATCTACCACGCCGCTGGCAACGGCAAGGTTGCCCTTCACCAGGGCCAGGTAGGTCCGGTTAACCTGCCGGGACTTCATCTGGGCTACCAGATGCCGGTGGCTCTGCTCGGTCTTGGCCACTACCAGCAAGCCAGAGGTATCCTTATCCAGCCGATGGACTATTCCCGGCCGCAGAACGCCGCCAATTCCCGTGAGTTCCTCGCCACAGTGATGGAGCAGGGCATTGACCAGGGTACCCGAATAGTGACCGGGTGCAGGATGGACCACCATCCCCGCCGGTTTATCCACCACCAGCAAGTCCTTATCTTCATAAACAATGGAAAGGGGGATGGTTTCGGGTGAAAGCTGGTATTCCCTGGCTTCGGGTAGTAAAACCTGTACCCGGTCCCCCTCCTTTAGCTTCTGGCCCGCCTTCGCTGGCTCTTTGCCGTTTATAGTAACTGACCCATTCTGAATCAACTTCTGCGCCTGGGCCCGGGAAAGGTCGAGCTCCTCCTGGGCGGCTAAAAAAACATCCAGCCTGGCAGAGGCGGCTTCATGATCAATGGTAAACTCAAAGAGATTGCTGCCCTTTTCCGTCATTGAAACTCCCCCCGCTAAATACCCTCGGGAGTACGGAACCAAATTTCCCAGATCAGGAAACAAACCCCCACCACAATGGCCATATCGGCGATGTTAAAGACAGGCCAGACCCGAAAGTCAAGAAAATCAATGACATAGCCAAAACGGATCCGGTCAATAAGATTACCCAGGGCACCGCCCAGGAGCAGGCCAAAGACTAGGCCGAGCAGGGGTTTTTCCCGGGAAAGGCGGGGTGCAAGGAAGATAATAAAGCCAAGGACCAGGACGGCAACTACAATAAAAAAAAGGGTCTTTCCCCGTAAAAAACCGAAGGCGGCACCGGTATTTTGGACATAGGTGAGATGAAATACCCCCGGAATGAGGGGAATGCTGTCCCGGGGCAGCATGCTGTTTTGCACCCAAAATTTGGTCAGCTGATCAAAGAAAAGGACCAACAGGCCGATGAGGTAAACTGCCAACACCCTTCACCTTCCTTACCCTCCATTTATCGGATAACCTTTGTGCCCAACCAACTGCCCGGCAAAGATATGACATCCAACACCCTCAGAGTAAAGTAAAGTGCTACTTATCTGGTACTTGGTAATTGTAGCATACATTAACCAGTATGGGCAAGTGTAGTAGTGTAGTAGTATAGTCGGTTATCGAGTATTGCTAGTTGCCGGAAGTACCCCGAAAACAGCATTGAGACGACTAGATAAAAAGAGCGCAGGCAAGTGAGGGACAGCAGCGACACAGACTATCGCCCCGAAGGGGCGAGTTTTGTGTCGCTGCCCGAACGAGCCGAGCTCGTTCATTTGATTTGTATGTCTTCTGCTGTGGAGGGGTATTTCCGGCAACTTATCGTGGACTATTAACTACCAACTACCGACAACCACAATTGCCCTTCGCGAGGAAAACAGAAAGTGGAACCAAAAGGGTTGGACAATTTATTCATCCTTTTTGTGAAGACGAAATCGGTATGGACTTTACCCTATAACTGTTCCTTGTAATCCTCATTACTGATAGCATCGGTTTTTTCCACCTGGCCGATGGTATCCTCATCTTCCCCTATGTCTTCGTAATAAACATGGGGCTGCTTGTTGTAACGGGCAACGGCCTGCCAGCTGTCATCGCCGTCAAAAACAACGGATTCCCTATCATCGAGAAAGGTTCGGCTAAAGGGTACGGCGAGGGCCTCTTCTTCCCGGGGCCGAAGGGAATGGCCCGGCCGCTCTTCCTGTTCCCTTTTACAGTCGAGGCACAGGGTGGTGTAGGGCACTGCCTGGAGACGTTCCGGGGCAATTTCCTGACCACAAATTTCACAGCGGCCGTAGGTGCCGGCTTCGATCCGCTGGAGGGCCTCCTCCACCTTGGCCAATAACA